>CAZODP010000164.1:0-1513 GCA_964578595.1 uncultured bacterium | reverse complement strand
ATTTTTCTCCACAAGGGAGGCTTGCTATTTTGATCAATCCACTTTTCAACCTTGGAAGCGTATTCCTGCTACGGGTGTCTACTCCAGTTGTCGGTGTGGAACCGATAATCACAGGCACAGTAAAGACCTGCTCATCACCAGTGTACCCAACTTGTTCGGCTTTGCCTCACGCGGCTTTCATCCCGACACTCCCCTCGGGGAGAGTATGGGGCTTTCGCCGCTTTAGCTAAAAAAGCCGCTTTATCTTGGCTGCTTTAGTTCTGCACCTCTAGTTCTGCATAAGGCTGTTGAGCTGGGCCAGACCCCGCTGCACCCGCCGAGTGATGGTCATCGGACTGACGCCAATATGATGGGCAGTCTGTTTGCGGGTCATGTTTTTGAGATAGATCAGCTCTAGGATTTGTCGGGTCTGATCCTCCAATTGGGAGAGGGCGCGTTGCAACTGTTGCCGATCTTCTTCGATATGCTGATGGTCTTGATCTCTGGCATCCGGGAGCAGATCCCCCAGTGTCAAGCAAGACTCCGCACTCTGCGGATGGGATCCCAGTTGGGCATCCAGACTCATGGGGACATGGTTGAGCTGGGATTGCTTGGCGGATCGCCAGTCACTGACAGATACCCCCAGGGCTTGAGCCACCTCAGCATCTGTAGGGGGATGACCCAGCTCAGTGGATAGCTTGAGGATGGCCTGTTGTCCTTGCCGTTGCAGGGTTTGCCAGCGGCGGGGGATCCGCACCATTGTGCTCTGATCCCGCAGGTAGTGCAAAATCTCGCCTCGAATGTAGGGCACCGCAAAGGAGCTAAACGCATAGCCATGCTGGGGATCAAACCGTTCGATCGCCCGGATTAACCCTAAAGATCCCAGTTGTTCGAGGTCTTCGTAGGGGACGGTGGATTGCTTGCAAAAGCGATGGGCGATGCGGCGAACCAGGCCGATGTTGAGTTCGACCAAGCGATTGCGCAGATGGACAGAGGGCCGACGGCGATAGGCCGCCAAAATCTCGATGGTTTTTTCGTGCCGCTGAGATTTTTCGGTGTGCTGTTTTTGCTGCTGAAGCGAAATCGTCACTGAGACTGGGCGGGAAGCTGGCGATGAAACAGGGCGGAGTTGGACCGGATCCGCCTCGGGAACAGGACAGGTGTTCATAGGTATGTCGGTAGCGTCTGCCCCCATTGTCGAGAGCTTTAGTCCAGAGCGCAATAGTTTTTACACGGTTATCCCCTCGATCACGTTATCAGTAATACACGCAAACTCTAGGGTTACCTCAAAATCAGGATAACTGGCCCCAAACAGTCATCTCCGGGATCCTACTTCCATAGATTTTGCGCACCTATGTGTTCTGTTTTTAACAAATAATCTGTAAATCCAGCAGCTTGCGTTTGATCCGGATCCATCGGCGCAGCCATCGCTTGGGCACCCATCGCCACAGGGATCGAGCCGGGATCCGTTCGCTGAGGTGAGCCATGGGAATGGTGCAGAGCATAGGCCCAAAAGCCCCATAATTCTGGCTCG
>CAZODP010000163.1:0-1528 GCA_964578595.1 uncultured bacterium | reverse complement strand
TAAAATTGTTCAGTTTGTCTTGCCTGAATTTGTTCAATTCATACTTCTGCTTACACCCCACCGTAAATGACTAACAGTTTTTACTTCTTGCTCACGCAATCCGCTTATTTTGCTATTCGCAAAGGGAGCTTTGTTGTTATCTGGGCTTCGCACCCGACCGTTGCCAATCGCGCACGCCAGATTAGGAACTAATGGCAGTACATCAGGTTAAATCCGTTTAAAACCCTGCTGTAAGACATTGGATTTCAACGGTCTAACAGTATTTAGGGGCGACTTCTTGTCGCACCGCCATAGCCATTGTTAGCGGCCGGCTTCGTCGATGGTCTTCTTTATTTCTTCAATAGATTTTCCGGTAATCTTCGATATGGTGTCTACATCAAGCCCTGCCTCATGTGATTTGAGGATTACTTCAACCTCTTTCTCCGCTTTACCTTCTTCTCGGCCTTCTTCTCGGCCTTCTTCTCGGCCTTCTTCATAAGACGTATCCACTACATTTTTCAAATCCCGGTAATATTTCAAACTCTCTTCATACCTGGCTTTTTCCTCTGCATTGAAGCGGGCAATCTCCGCTGCTTCAAATAGTTTGTGGAATATCCGCTCCTGTAAAGCGGCCGGCCGATTTTGCAGATATGGAAGGTGCCTCAAAACAAACATCCACTTGTCAAAGTCCGTCTCCAATTCCGATTCCGTCTTCTTGAAATTTGGCATCTCCAGGTATATGAAGGTGAGTTTGTCATAAAACACCTCGCAGTCCTGATCCTTCAGTTTGACTTCATGGCGTACCTGTTCCTTATGCCTGCTATCATCAAATACAAAGTCCAGTATTCCTATCGTGTATACCGCTGCCAATTGGTAATCCCAGTCCCCCTTTTTTGCCTGCTCTTGAATCGGAAAGGTTGAATAATACACACTCCGGTCTTTGAAGTAGTTCTGCTTCGCCTTTTGGATCTCGACGATGAAGCGTTCTCCGCTAGGGCTGGTGCAGTACAGGTCAAAGATGGCTTTGCGATCTATTTCGGTGGCCCCCAACTGTTCCGTAGTGGTATAGGACAAATCCTGAATATGGTGGCGCTCCGGCAGCACCTGATTGAGGAAATCGATCAGCAGGTCTTTGTTGATCTCCGTCCCGAACAGCTTCTTGAAACCGTAGTCGGTAAAGGGGTTGATGTATTTATCTTGAAGCGCCATATTGCTTTTCTTGGTTCATCCCAAATTTACGACCTTTTTCAACGATTTACCAGTTCTCGGTGGTTTCTTCTGCTGGACGCTAACGTTCTGTGTATGAGCAGTAGCGGTTTTTATGGCACTTGCTTTTAGATAGCAAGATACTTAACTAAATGCAAAAACGGTTCAAGTATATACTCAAACCGCTATTGCTTATACACTTTGTTGTATATCGTTTATTTCAACCAGTCATAAACGTAATTAGCAACTTCTTCCCATCCATCTTCTCCTGCAATGAAATGATCACGGCCTTCAAAGATTTTGTGTTCTCTTACACTGTTTTCATCTTTGTATCGCTTGAAGT
>CAZODP010000162.1:0-1713 GCA_964578595.1 uncultured bacterium | reverse complement strand
TACTGGTAGTAGTCAAGGGATCGGCCAAGCGATTGCGATTCGGCTGGCCAAGGCTGGAGCCAAGGTCGTCATCAATTATCGTTCGCACCCCGAGGGGGCTGAGGAAACACTTAAATTGGTGCAAGAGGCTGGGGGAAACTGCCATGCCGCAGAGGGTTATTGTGATAATGATCGGGGGGTGACTGTTCAGGCTGATTTGGGCAAAGCCGAAGACATTCAACGTCTGGTGGCAGAGAGCTTGGAGCACTTTGGTCAAATTGATATTTTGGTCAATAATGCCGGCATTGAGAAACATGCTCCTTTCTGTGAGGTGAGTGAGAAAGACTATGACGCAGTTCTCAATGTCAATCTTAAGGGGGTTTTCTTCACCACCCAAACAGTTGTCAAACATCTAATTGCAACTAAGCGCCCTGGCAAAATCATTAATATTAGCTCTGTCCACGAGGAGTTGCCTTTCCCCAATTTCACCGCCTACTGTGCCAGTAAGGGAGGGCTAAAAATGTTGGCCCGCAATTTAGCCGTAGAACTTGCTCCCTATGGGATCACAGTGAATAATATCGCCCCTGGTGCTATTGAAACCCCCATCAATAGCCAGCTTTTAAATGATCCGGGAAAGCTCAATGCACTGCTAGAGAATATTCCTCTGGGAAGGCTAGGACAACCTGAAGATGTGGCAAGCTTAGTGGTATTTCTGGCTTCTGACCAGGCTAGCTATATCACGGGCAGCACCGTGGTGGTGGATGGTGGTCTGACTTGGAACTATCAGGAACAGTAGATCCCATTGATCTCAACCCACCCTATTCAGGATCCGCAGCTATGCCTGACAACTTCTTTCCCACAATTTTGAGGATAGTCCGCCAAGAGCGTATCAGTGAGACCGCTAGGGCTATCTTTGAGTGGGTTAAACAAAGATGCTGAAGGCGTTCCAAATCTACTGGCCAGAATATCTGATGGAGGGAGCAGAACTGGGGATCTTTATGATCTTGGCCAGCACCTTTGCCACCCTGAACTATACACCGTCTTCCCCTATTCCCACCTGGATCCCGGATCCATTCCTGCGAGATATTTTGATGGGATCCTCAATGGGAATAGCAGCCATTTCTATTATTTATTCCCCTTGGGGCAAGCGGTCAGGGGCTCACTTTAATCCAGCAGTAACTTTAGCCTTTCTGAGGCTTGGCAAACTTCATCCTTGGGATGCTTTCTTTTATATCCTGGCTCAGATCATCGGCGGGCTGATGGGGATTGTCATCGCTGCCGCCCTGCTGGGGGATCCGTTTACCAATCCTCCGCTGGCCTATATCACCACCATTCCGAGACTCCCTGGACTGGCAGGACAAATGGCAGCTTTGATCACAGAGGGGATGTTGGCCTTCATCCTGATGATGATGGTTCTGATCGTCTCCAATCATCCTCGCCTTAAGCAGTACACGGGCCTCTTTGCGGGACTATTGGTAGCGATTTTTATTACTCTTGCTGCCCAGATTTCGGGCATGAGTATCAACCCCGCCCGCTCTTTGGCCTCGGCTCTGGTCGCCAATATCTGGACTGCCTTCTGGATCTACTGCTTGGCTCCCCCGCTGGCCATGCTCTTGGCTGTTGAACTATATCTCCGGCGTACCCGCCGGGATCCTAAAATCCTCTGTGGCAAGCTCTGCCCCAATACCGAAACCCGTTGTATCTGTACCCAGTGTTGCTGCCAGACTAACTCGT
>CAZODP010000161.1:0-1733 GCA_964578595.1 uncultured bacterium | reverse complement strand
TTGGGTCAGAATGATTTGAGCCGATAGCTCAGTTGCAGATTATTTACAGATTATCGAAATGTAGCCAAAGGATAGGTCAGAGCGAGGTGCCTGGCCCTATCTTCGTAGCCCAGAGTGCTGTTGTAGCGGTTGTCCAGCCAAGCCATTAGCTCTTCTTCGGCTGTAAAGCTAGCGGAGCGGCCTGTCTCCGGATCATAAACATCCCAGAACAGTTCACCAGAGCGGGTCTGCCGCTGCCGGATCTGCAGTTCATCAGGCTGGCTCAACAACGCAATAATCCCCTTGATCCCCCGCCAAAGGTGTGAGCGAAGGTTTTGGATCCAAGCGTGGTGATCACTGGGCTGGCCATTAGACCGATCATGGACGCGAGAGAGTTGGTAACTACCGATTTTGAGAAGCATAGTCAGTCTCCTTTGGGACGTATTAACCCCACCCCTCTACGGTACTGACGCGGATCCTCAGATTCAAAAACTACCGTGCATCTCCAGCATGACCAAAATCGATAGAATCTCAATCGCTGTTATATCAAGAACTTAAGAGCTATCGGTTCAGACTGAACTCCGTAGCCACGGGATCCGTTAGGGACTGAGAATCTCTGGTTCAGACTCTTGAGCCGCTTCACCGGATGCAGGGACAGGACCGATTTGCAAAGGTTGCCGGCGAGAGCGAAAGTCTTGCACCGCATCATCAATTGAGGATCCCCCGTCAAACTGGCCGGATCCCTGGGTTTGCAGTTGATTGGTGAGCTGCATCAGGTCGGTAAAATTAAAATCGCCCCCCTCAAACAAAAGCTGTTGTTGGGATCCGCTGGTGGCCTCATTGACATCGGGTTGGGGTTGAGCTGTCGCTGGAGCAGCCCCTGAGCCGTAGCCCAGCAGGGATGCCGCCACTATTTTGGTTAGCAAAGCAACATAACTTGAATTCATGAGGACGCTCCACAGACTGCTTAGTTGAGGGTAATTCAGGGTTGGGGGGGGATTGAACCAGCGGGATCCTCGGGTGGGAGAAGGGCTTGCTCGGACTCTGAGAGTAGGGTGGGATCCAGCAGATCGGGTCGCCGCTGCCAGGTGCGGAGGATCTGCTGCTGTCGTCGCCAGGTGGCAATCGCCTGATGGTTGCCCGACAGCAAAACATCCGGTACCTTGTGGCCACGGAACTCAGGGGGGCGAGTGTATTGAGGAAAGTCCAACAGCCCTCCCTCAAAACTCTCTGCTGTCAGGGAGTCTACCTTACCCACCGTACCGGGCAAGAGGCGCACCACCCCATTTAGGACTGCCAGAGCTGGTATTTCACCGCTGGTCAGCACAAAATCCCCCAGCGATAGTTCCCGCGTCACCAGATGCTGGCGCACCCGTTCGTCCACCCCCTCATAGTGGCCGCAGATCAAGACCATCTGAGCCAAATCGGCCAAGTCCTTAAGGATCCCTTGGGTCAGACGGGAACCCTGTGGGGTGAGTAAAATCACTTGGCGGGGATCCAACTGGGGCAACGATTCCACTGCCGCAAACAATGGCTCCGGCTTCAACAGCATGCCCACCCCGCCGCCGTAGCATTCATCATCGACTCGATGGTGCTTGTCAGCGGTAAACTGACGGGGATTGGTGAGATGAACAGCGGCAATCTGGCTCTCCAGTGCCTTGCCCAGCAGCCCTGTTTGGAGCGGCGAGCTAAAAAAATCTGGGAATAGGGTGATGATATCGATCCGCACAACATCTCTCGACAAATGGCTCACA
>CAZODP010000160.1:0-1889 GCA_964578595.1 uncultured bacterium | reverse complement strand
CCAAAGCTACCCAAAAAGCCCAAAGCTGCCACCAGAGCCAGATCAACCAGATCAATTGGGGCCAGAGCGAGCATGAGTAGCCAGTGCAATATAAACCATCCCTATCCTGAGGACCGGATCCTGAGTTTGTCAAAAGACAGGCTGTCAAACTTGCTGTCGAGGCCCCTGCCAGGCTACCTGTCAAGCTCAAGCCAGTGTTGTCAAGGGTTCCGGCGCTCCTAGAGAGTCAAAGATTCAGTTTGCCCCTCGATCAGCTCCGCCAAATCTTTCAAAAATGCTGCCCCATGGGATCCGTAGATCACACGATGATCACAGGTCATATTCACCTGCATCTGGGAGCGCACCGCTAGGGATCCATCCGCTTGCGCAATCACAGTGGGCTTTGAGGCTCCCACCGCCAGGATCGCCCCCTGCTGGGGAGGCAGAATCGCATCAAACCGATCCACCCCAAACATGCCCAGATTGGAGATGGTGAAGGTGCCGCTGGAGTATTCTTCTGGTTGGAGCTGCTTGTGGCGAGCGCGATCCACCAAGTCCTTCCAGCGGCGGGAGAGTTCGTACAAGTCCACCCGATTAGCCCCCGCCAATACCGGAGTGATCAGGCCGCCATCCTCCATGGCCACAGCCACCGCGATATTGATATCTCCTTTGTAAAGGATCCCTTGTTCTGAGTAGGCGGCGTTGACAAGGGGATGCCGCTCCAGTGTAGTGGCCACCGCTTTGACCAAAAGAGCCGTCATGGTCACCCCCTTGGGCTTGACCTGCTTGTAGAGGGCATCCAGACCTGTGGTGGTGATGGTGTAGCCCACCCGAAAAACGGGCACCGCAAGGCTGAGGTTCATATTGCGCACCACCGCCCCTTGCAGGGTGGTCAGTGGCTCTACACGAGTTTCACCGGCAGGTGCGGCAGATCCCGCAGGCTGAGGGGAGGATTGAGAAGCAGTTTTTGAAACCTTGCTTGAACCCTCGCTTGAAATTTTGTTTGAACTCTGGGCAGCAGCTCGCTCGATATCAGCCTCCACAATCCGCCCATGAGGGCCACTCCCAGCCACCTGACTCCAATCTAAACCCAGCTCTGCTGCCCGTCTTTTAGCCAGAGGGGAGGCAACAATCCTCACTCCCGCCTGTCGAGCAGGTAGCTCTTGTGGCACAGGCGAGGAAACAGACGGGACAGATACGGCTGGGGTTACAGAAGGAGGATCCTTGCGGCTTGATGGATTGAGGCTTGGTTGATCGGGGATGGGTTGTGGAGTGGGGGTAGGATCCTTGGCGGGGGTAGCCAGGCTAGCGGCCTTTTGCTTGGCTTTTTCAACTTCGGCTTCAGTCTCGGCCAGAAGGGCAATGGCGGATCCCACCGCAGCAGATCCCCCCTCTGGCACCACAATTGCCGCTAGGATCCCGGCATGAAAGGACTCCACATCCATGTCTGCTTTATCGGATTCCACCACCAGGATATTTTCCCCCTTTTCGACCTTGTCGCCGGGGAACTTGAGCCAGGAGACGATCTTGCCCGTTTCCATAGTGGAGGAGAGGGCAGGCATCGAGACTTCGTGAATCATGGTGGGAGATGCGATAAACAGCAGAGCAATTTTAACGCTAAAGACACCTCAGATCGGATCCTGGACTTAAAACAGGCGTTCCGAACATGAGCAAAGGGATCCCCCTCCCCTCAGGCAGCAAAAAAAAGGTACTTGATAAAACCGGAAGCAACCCCCACCACCAGCGCAACAATAGCCCCCCGGCTGACAAACTCCTGCTGGTCGAGCCGTTTACCGTAGCCGTCCATCTTGCTGCCCAACTCACCCACATTCCCTTCAAAGCTGCTTTGAGCTAGATCAATTTTGGCTTCAAGTTCACTGTGGCTCAAATCAATTTTGGCCTCCAGATCC
>CAZODP010000159.1:0-1925 GCA_964578595.1 uncultured bacterium | reverse complement strand
GGGTTGTGGAAGGTGATCCGTTCCACGATGCCGGTCAGGGTGCTGTCAGAGAGAGGGGAGGATCCGGGCATAGGTCAATCGTCAGCAGCAGCGAGATCCTGTTGGGCCATCAACGCCTCTAGCAGCGGCAGGATCCCTGGCAGGTTAAGGGTGATGACATTCCAAAGGATGTCGGGGTCGAGTTCATCGTAGTCATGGATGACAACATCTCGGAGTCCTGCCATTTGTCGCCACGGTAGGGTGCTGTGTTGGCCTCGAAAGTCGTTGGACAGTCGCTTGGTAGCCTCACCGATGATAATCAGGCGGTAGAGAATGGCGGCTTGTTTTTCATCGTTTTGGCGCAGCTCATCTGGGGTCAAGCCTTGGGCGTACTGCAAAACCTGTTGGGTGGCCTTGATGATGTCCAGGAGGGCTTGTTGATCACGCCACATAGAGCATCTCCGCCTCCTCCAGGATCCTTTGCCGCCGCAGAGGGTTGGGGCTGTGGGTGATGGTTTGAAAGGTGAGTAAATCCACAGGGCGGTTGAGTAAGCTAGCTAGTTCTTGCCGGATTTGAATATACTCCAGCCCCCAAGGATGATCTGGGGCAAAGTCAATCAAGACATCTATGTCGCTGTCAGGGTGGAAGTCCTCTCTGAGAACGGATCCAAACAGGGCAAGCTGTCTGATCTGCCAGTGTTGGCAGAAGGTTTGCAAGTGTTGAGGAGTGATCCCCAAACGTTGATAAATTTGCTCGGGATCCCTGGTGATGTTCATCTCTCACGCCTCTCTTTGGCCATGTGATAACTGATTCGAGATCTTCTTCGCTCATTCCATCCATTCCATTCCGTTCATGCCGTAGTGCTGGGTTTGGCGGCGGGCATGGGTTTAAGTATGAGGATCTTCCCCATAGTCCTGTTCTAACTTGTCATCTGGCCAGACAGCAGAAGTGCCCTGACCAATGCTCAACTATTTGGAAAGTCTTTGAGAAGTCGGAAGCTTTTTTGCCGGGTAGGCGGCCTAGACTACGCTTATGGGTTGCAAACGGGGCATTGAGGTCGGGAAATGTTACGACAATTAGAGCGGGCTTTGAAACTGGATGGGATCCTGCGCAGTCATGCTCGACCGACGGCAGGAGTGTTGGCGGCAGCCCTGGAGGTGAGTGAGCGGACGGTGCGGGCGGATATTGCATTTTTGAAAGACCGCTTGCAAGCACCGATTCAGTTTTCTAAAGCCCAGGGCTTTCACTACACGGATCCAGATTGGCGATTGCCGACGATCCCTCTGACTCAGGGGGAGCTGTTTGCCCTGACGCTGGGGGCCAGGATGCTGGAATCCTATGCGGGATCTGCCTATCGTTCTCAGCTTCAGTCTGCGATTGAGCAGTTGGCTCAGCGGATCCCGGAGCAAGCTTGGGTGGATTTGCAGCAGTTGGCCCAAGAACACATCCTGTTTCGGGCGGGGGCAGAGCTGGAGCTGAACCCTGAAATCTGGCAGGTGTTGGAGCAGGCTTGTCAGCAACAGCGGCGAGTGTGGATCCGCTACGCCACTCCTGGTAAAGCCATCTCTGAACGGGAGCTGGATCCCTATGTGCTGCACTTTTCGCGGAGTAATCCGTATGTGACGGGCTGGTGTCATTTGAGAGGGGAACCCCGCTGGTTTCGGGTAGACCGCATCCGGGAGATCCAGCTTTTGGAGCAGCGATTTGTGGTGGATCCCACGTTTGACCGAGAGGCTCATCTGGAGTCAGCTTTTCAGCATGAGGTGGGAGGGATCCCGCAGGGGATTGCCATCTGGTTTGACCCGCCTACGGCTCCCTACATTCGGGAGCGGCGCTGGCATCCCACCCAGCAGATTGAGGAACATGCCGATGGATCCCTGACCTTGCATCTGGTGGTGCGGGGGCTGAGTGAGGTCAAACGCTGGGTGCTGTTTTATGGCAAAGG
>CAZODP010000158.1:0-1929 GCA_964578595.1 uncultured bacterium | reverse complement strand
TATCTCATGGCCAAGCTGGGTCGGGTGTTTTTGGTGGGGGCGGGGATCGGCGGATCCCAGTATTTGACGGTGCGAGCGGTGGAGGTGCTGCAACAGGCGCAGGTGGTGCTGATCGATGCTTTGGTCAGTCCCGATATCCAATCGAGGATCCCAGCTCAAGCTTTACAAATTGCAGTCGGCAAGCGAGGCGGCCAGCTCAGTACCCCTCAAGCCGAGATCAATCATCTGCTGGTGAGCTATGCCCAACAGGGATCCCAAGTGGTACGGCTGAAGGCGGGGGATCCGTTGTTCTTTGGGCGAGGGCTGGAGGAGATCGCAGCCTTGCAGCAGGCCCGGATCCCGTTTGAAATTGTGCCGGGGTTGAGTTCGGCTTGGGTTGGCCCCCTGATGGCGGGGATCCCTCTCACCCACAAAACCCTCAGCCGGAGCGTGGGCATCCTGACGGGACATCAGCCAGAGAGCTTGGATTGGGCCGCCCTAGCTGGGCTGGATACCCTGGTGATTTTGATGGGGTGTCGCCACTTGGCCACAATTGCCGACAACTTGATCAGTGCAGGCCAGGATCCGACCCTGCCATTGGCGATCATTGTGGGGGCAGGGGATCCGGCTCAACAGGTGTGGACAGGGACATTGGCATCCTTGCCAGAGGTTGATCCTGATGCGCTTTCGCCAGGGTTGATCGTGATAGGAGAGCTGGTGACGTGGCGAGAGCAGGTGCTGCCAGGGATCCCAGCGTCTTTGCCCCTAGCAGGAAAAACAGTCTTGGTGACCCGGGCTGAAACCCAAGCCTCGGTCTTGACTGACTTGCTGCGCTCGCAAGGGGCGCGGGTGCTGGAGATGCCAACCTTGGCGATCACCCCGCCCTCAAACTGGGATCCTATGGATCGGGCGATTCAACATCTAGCCGGCTATGACTGGTTGCTGCTCACCTCCGCCAATGCGGTGATCTATTGGATGGAGCGGCTGGGCTACCACCATTTAGATAGCCGTGCTTTGGCCGGGATCCAAATTGCGGTGGTGGGATCCAAAACGGCTGATACCCTGGCCCAATACGGGATCCGACCGGATCTGATGCCAGATCAGTTTGTGGCGGATGCACTGCTGAGCGCCCTCTGTGATCAAGTCAAAGATCCCAGTGGACTACGGGTGCTGTTTCCACGGGTGGAATCCGGCGGGCGGGAGGTCCTGGTGCAGGGGCTGCAGCAGTTGGGGGCAACCGTGACTGAGGTGGCGGCCTATCAGTCCGTTTGTCCAGACCAGGGGGATCCCCAAGTGATGGCGGCGTTGCGGGCAGCCCAGGTGGATATCTTGACCTTTGCCAGTTCCAAAACCGTTCAACATTTTGTGGAGCTGGCTCAAAAGGCCGGGATCCCTGCTCATATCTGGGATCCACCTGCTATCATCGCCGCCATTGGCCCCAAGACCGCCGCCACCTGCCAAGCGCTACTGGGCCGAGTGGATGTCATCCCAGCCGATTACACGCTGCCGGCACTGGTGAGCGCATTAGTGGATCCTTTGACAGGATCCTTGTGACTGGCATCTTGATTGGCATCCACTGATCTGACAATTTGAGAGCTGATGACGTGACTCGAACACGCGACCTGCTCATTACGAGTGAACATATCAAGCCTTGTTGGGCAAGGGTTACAGGCTCTTTATCTTAACATGATACAAGCCTGATACAACATTTCTGTGTTTTCCACCCGTGGATGCCTAAGAGAAAAAGAAAACCCCACCTGAAGGTAGACGGGGATGATCACAAATGGCAATAAAAAATGCTTATAGGTTTACCTATATTCCATAACCACAACTTATCGCAAGCACAGACTTAGATGATTGGGAGTCCTGACTATTGTTTTTTGTTGGGTGAGCAGGGGCTCTCCTGACATCTTGGTGTGCAAGGTATAATAAGAAACCGATTTCTCTGGT
>CAZODP010000157.1:0-2054 GCA_964578595.1 uncultured bacterium | reverse complement strand
ATAGAGAAAAAAAGTAGATTAATTCCGCAAATCCTACTGTTTTGTCAACTACATTTCATCTGATCAACTGCCCGGTTTGTAGAGGCCGATGCCAATGACCCGATTGGATCCCACCTCAAAAATGAAGCCAATCCCCAGACTGTCGTAGTTGACATAGTAGCGATCCTCGCGGGCGGCATCTCGACTGCCCACCGGAAAAGGCACGATCTCGTTGTAGCCTCCTTCTCCGGGGGGGCCATAGACCTGGGTGACCTCACGGTATGTGGAACCAATCCGGATCCCTTCGCTGGTCTGGGCGGCGGGCTGGGTGGTGTAGATGCGGTCGGCAAAGTAGCTGTCCACAATGCCAGGATTGCGGTAATTAAACAAAATGTAGTCTTGGATATAGATGATTTTGAGGTCGCTGTTGGGCTGAAAGACATTGGCTCGTGATGTCCCAGGGATACTGTCCACATTGCCCAAAATGGTGGTGTCCACATTGCGGGTATCCAGGCCCAGATCAAAGCGACCCACCCGCCGATCGGCCATCGACACCGTGATCGCCGCCTGCCGTTGCTCAGTGGGGCGAACCTGTCGGGGCAGGGTGGCCAGAGTTTGTATACCGGCATTGAGCCAGTCGCCATCGGATCCGGACACCGCCAACATTGGCTCTAGGCCATTCACCATCGGACGATTTTCGCCGGTGCGCCAGCGACCAACCGCAATTTCAACCGCGGCTCCTGACGGCAGCAAAAAAAAGCGGGTCTGGCGGTCGGTGCCTTGTGTGGGCTGGCCCAAAATTGCCACTTGGCCGCTGGTTGCCAGTTGGGCTGCCAGCAGAACAGCCCCCTGCCGGGTTTGACCATCCACCCATACCACCAGGGGGATCCCGGCCCCAATCGGCAATTCGGGGCTATTCCAGGTGGTGAGCTGCCCAAAGCGGTCTTCGGTGACCACCAGGTTGGTGACGGAGCGAGGCAAAAATAGCCGGGCCACATCGGCGATCACCCGTGGGTCATAGCCAGAGGATCCCCGCAAATCCAGCAGGATCCCTTGGCTGTAGTCCTCCAGATAGAGGGCACGGCGGATCTGCTGCGGGGTATCCGGGGTCAACTCCGGGATCCGAAAGTACACCACCCCTGCGGTGAGGGCACGACTCTCAATCGGGGCGCGGGCCTGACTCAACACCTCTCGAAACGCCTCCGGGGTCAAAAACCGATCCACCGGATCCCCATATCGCTCTAGGGTTTCAGCGATCACCTCGTATTCGATGTCCCGCTTGGGCTGGGGATTGCTGTAGCTGCGGGCCAAAACTTGCTGATACAGCTCGTTGTAGTTGACCGCCCCCGCTTGGGATCCAGCATCCAAGGACTCGTTGATAAAGATCCGCACCAATTGCCGCAGATCCGCTCCAATGGCCTCCTCAGGGGCAGACAGAGTGGAGGGCTGGGCCAGATCAGGCTGGTTGGCATCCGGCTGGGCCGGGATCCCGCCAGAGGTAAAATCCATCGGCACCGGCTCGGATCCTGGGTCGGGCAGAACGGGGATCGGATCCGTCTGGATGGGCAGGGGCAGTTCTGGCGGCGGGGGTAACGTTTGCGCCTGAACCTGGACTTGAACTGCGGCGGGAAGCCAGATCCCCAAGACCAGTCGCCCGATCTTCCCCACGCCCGATGATCCCAGACCCCATGACTTGAGATCAGACCTGCCACCAGCCGGCAGGCGACCCTTTTCTGAGCGTTCCAATCGGCCCACTGGATCCAGCAAAAACTTTTTCATTCCCCACACCCCACAGATAGAGACACCGACCAAAATCTCGGATAGTATTCAAGCTAATCTACCGGGGTCACCCCTGTCAGTAGCGTTTTGTGATGGTTTCTTTGCAAAAATCCACCACCTGGGGTGTGGGATCCTTACTCAGATGGCTCTTTGAGTGACCTTGGCTGGGTTGAGAAGGATCTGACGGCTCTCTATCACACCCCACAACTCCATTAAGGGCATTAAGGTAAGGGAATTAAGATAAGGGCATTAAGGGAATCTGAAGGCTGGGTCTGGGATCCCTGAGGGGGCTGACA
>CAZODP010000156.1:0-2062 GCA_964578595.1 uncultured bacterium | reverse complement strand
TCGGCCCATCCTGATCTCTCCATCCGCAGATTCCTTCCCTCAGACTAAAAAGCGTTAAAAAAGCGTAAAAAGCGAAAGTGGGGCCATCTTAAGGATCCTGGTTTGAGCCTATGGACGTTCGGCGCAGTTGATAAACTGAGGATCCACTTGCTTGATTTTTGATGGATACCTGTATTCCTCATGTCTCAGCCAGATCTCTCTTTGGATTGCTCTCTCAATTATCCTTCAGCCCCTGTCGGATCCGCGATCAGGACTGAATTAGATCCAGTTGCACCAGATCAAGATCCGGCAGCTTTGGCCATTTTGTTTCATGAACTACGGACGCCCCTTACCACCTTGACCACACTGGCTAAATTGCTACAGATCCGGATCCCGCCTGAGTCGGAGCATCACTGGATTGGATCCAGCATGGAGCGAGAGTGCCAGCATATGCGGCGACTGCTCGAGCAGTTTGAACAACGGCAAGGGGGAGTCCATTCATCATCAGAACCGGTGGTGCTCACCCCCTTAGAGGCAGTCACTTTTGTTAGAGAGCTTGAACCAGCTTATACAACCTTTATTGAAGATCATCAACTTCAATTTTGTCTCCGCATAGAGGCCCAATCGCCTGAGATTTGGATCCAAGCAAATCCTGTTTTATTGCGGCAGGTCTTAAACAACTTAGTTGATAATGCTTGTAAATATACCACTCCGCCCGGATCCGTTTCGCTGGAGATTTCGGCCTTGCCCCAAGAGGTGATCCTCGCTATTCGAGATACTGGAATCGGGATCCCTGCACCGGATCTTGAACAGATCTTTCAGCCTTTTTATCGAGGGGATCCTCAGTTGGTTGCCGCCGCTGACTCAGCTTCAAGCTCCAATGAAAGCTCGCTCTGCGACTTGCCAGGGCAAGGATTAGGATTGGCCATCAGCCGCCAGTTGGTGAATCAGATGCAGGGATCCCTCGGCGTTGAGAGCCAATTGGGCCAGGGATCCGTTTTCCAAATCAGGTTGCCTCGGATCCCGTCCAGCTAAGAGTCTTGTCCAGCTAAGAGCTTCTAGCTAGGGGGGGGTGTATGACAGTCGCTTCAGGGTTTGCATCGATGGGCATGCCTTCGCCCATAATTAAGAAAAGCTGAGAAACTAACCCAGGGATCCCAGAGTAGACATCACAAAGAGTTGTAAAACACACCCCACCCCCCGGTTTGAGTTGGTCATGACCTCTGAATGTGTAACTGAATTGACAACCTCCGAACTGGAACGGCCCAGCCGGATTTTATTGGTGGATGATGAGCCAGGCTTGCGGGAGGCTGTGCAGGCTTACCTAGAGGACAGCGGCTTTGAGGTGGTGGCAGCCGTCAATGGACAGCAAGCCTTTCAACTGCTGAGCACGGCTGAACCGGATCTGGTGATCTCTGACATCATGATGCCGGGGATGGATGGCTATCAATTTTTGGAGCAGTTGCGGCAGTTGGAGGCCTATCGTCATCTGCCGGTGGTGTTTTTGACCGCTAAGGGGATGACCACGGATCGGATCCAGGGTTATCGAGCCGGGGCCGATGTCTATTTACCCAAGCCCTTTGATCCGGAGGAGTTGGTGGCGATTGTGGAAAATCTGCTGGAGCGAGCCAAAGTTTCCTCTCCTCCTGCGGCTCTGGCCCGAGAACTGGAGGCTATTCGCGCCATGATTGCTGAGGTGGCCGAACGGCGGGAGAGACCGGATCCAGCTCGCCCCTCGACCGAATCTTTGATGACGGCCCCGATGCCGATCCCACAGCGGCCTCCGATTCAGGTCAATCTGACCCCACGGGAGCAGGAGGTGCTCGAAAAAGTGGCCGAGGGATTGATGAACAAAGAGATCGCAAAACAGCTCCAAACCAGCGTCCGCAATGTGGAAAAGTACGTTACCCGTTTGCTCAACAAAACCGGCACCAGCAGCCGCACCGAATTGGTTCGATTTGCCCTCACCTATGGCTTGATTTCGCTGTAAAAATTAGAAAAAATTAAAACTAGATGCTTTGTAGAGAGCCTGAGCTGAAAAACTGAAAAAGTTAAATTCGGCCTGTATCAAAAGCTAAATACA
>CAZODP010000155.1:0-2074 GCA_964578595.1 uncultured bacterium | reverse complement strand
TAATGCCCAATCACTCAGACTAGGCCGATGTATAGCTCAATGACATGGGCTGCCCACCTGGGATCACCTGCATCTCTGTGGGCGCCAAAAGGCTTAATCCCGTCATCTCCGCAGGCTGGGGCAATTGCAAAATCTCCAGGATCGTCGGGGCTACATCCGCCAGGGATCCATTGGCTCGCAGCTTGACATCAGCCCCATGTCCCATAATTTTGCGTTGTTCCCCTTCCACCAAGATAAAGGGCACCGGATTGGTGGTGTGGGCTGTCCAAGGGTTACCCTGCTCATCCCACATCACCTCAGCATTGCCGTGATCCGCCAGAATCAGGGTTGTCCCCCCGACCGCCACTGTGGCACTGAGGAGTCGCCCCATTGACTCATCCACAGTTTTGAGTGCCCTGACCGTGGCCTCATAATTGCCGGTGTGTCCCACCATATCGGGGTTGGCATAATTGAGCACCACTAAGCTGTACTCTCCCTTCTCAATGGCTGCGATGGCTCGGTCGGTGACCGCCGCTGCCGACATCTCTGGGGCTTGGTCATAGGTGGCTACCGCTGGACTGGGCACCAGGGTTCGGTCTTCGCCGGGGTAGGGATGCTCAATGCCGCCATTAAAAAAATAGGTGACATGGGCATACTTTTCGGTTTCGGCGAGCCGCAGTTGCTTGAGATTGTGCTCACTGATCACCTGCCCCAGAAGATGATCCAGATTTTGAGGACTAAACATGACCTTGACGGGTAGGGCTTCTTCGTACTGGGTCATGGTGACAAACTCTAGATCAGGGATCCACTCCCGCTCAAACCCCTGAAACTGGGGATCCACAAAGGCCCACGTCAGTTGCCGTGCTCGATCGGGGCGGAAGTTAAAAAACAGGATCCCGTCTCCAGAGCGCACCTGACCTGCCTCAGAGAGGCGCACCGGCGGCAAAAACTCATCCGTCAAATCCTGAGCATAGGCATCCTCAAGCACCTGATCGGCACTGCGACCATCCGCCACCACCGCCTGGGTCATGATCTCGTACATCTTGCGGGTGCGATCCCAGCGTTTATCCCGATCCATGGCAAAATAGCGGCCCCCCACCGAAGCCACAATGCCGGATCCAATCTGAGCGATCTCGGCCTGTAGTTTGCGGAGGGTGGTGGCGGCCTCACGGGGTTTGGTATCTCGCCCATCGGTGATGGCATGAATAAAGGCCGGGATCCCCTGAGCTTTTGCGGCCTTGAGCAGGGCATAGAGGTGGTCAGTGTGAGAGTGAACCCCCCCCTCCGAGCACAGTCCAATCAGGTGTAACCGACCGTCCCGCTGCCTCAGGGTCTGGCACAGCTCCACAAACACTTGATTTTCAGCGAGGGATCCGTTCTCTGCCGCATCGCTGATCCGGACTAATTCTTGGGGCACCACCCGGCCCGAACCAAGGGTGAGATGACCCACCTCAGAGTTTCCCATCTGCCCTTCCGGCAATCCCACCGCTCGCCCAGATGCCTGCAACAAGGTATGGGGATAGGCCTCCCACAGTCCATCCATGATCGGGGTCTCGGCTCCCCGCACCGCATTGCCGTCTAGGCCCTCCCGGAATCCCCAGCCATCTAGGATCACCAGTACCACAGGAGCTATCGAATGTGCAGCCATGAATCCGCCTCTTGCCTGATTCCAAGTGATCATATCAGCTTGGGTTTATAGTCTCTTGAAGATCCGCTCATTGGGCGCGTTGAGTCAAACCAAAGATTTTACAGTGGTGTGAAAAGCTCATCTGTCTCGGAAGACTCAACAGAGATAAAATAGCCGAATCGACAGTTTCTGACAAGATTAGACGCAATTCCCCGCTCGAATCGCTCTTAAATCGGAGCTTGACTAGCCCCGATCTAACTCTTCAAGATCCAACTCTTCAAATCTGGCCCCCACGGATCCTGAGACGGTGATCGTGATGTTGAAAACGCTAGAAGGAGCGCACCCCTTTATGTCAAGTCGGATTGTCATGATTTTTTGTCACAAAACAACTTAAATGCTAGTGGCAAATACGGGCGATAAGAAAGTTGTCGAGCTAATTGCCTCGCCATCAGATGCTCGCATCGTGGG
>CAZODP010000154.1:0-2167 GCA_964578595.1 uncultured bacterium | reverse complement strand
TATGTGTTTGTTGTGTTTTTCAACATAGTTTCCCCTGATTAACCCCTGATCAACGAGGTCAAACCCCTTGAGTAGCCTATCTTACCCATCCCTACCGGATCCTGATCCCACCGAGACTGGATCCCAGTGGCCCCCCATGGTGCTCTATACCAAAGCAGGCTGTGGTCTCTGTGAGGAACTTGCCGATAAGCTAGAGCAGATTCCCGGCCTTTGGCAACGGGTGGAAAGCCGAGATATCACCACCCAACCAGATTGGTGGGATCGCTATGCCCTAGAAGTGCCGGTATTGTGCTGTGTGTGGGGCAACCGCGAATGGCCTGTCCCCCGCACCTCTCCCCGCGCCTCCATAGACCAGGTGCAGCAGAACCTAGAACGATTCTGGGATCAACTAAAACAGTTGGGCTGATGGCTTGAACCTTGGGCAGAGGATCCCAGTCTGATGAATTGGAGTGGGCCGATAGGGTAGAGGCTATGCCTGAGAGGTCTGGAGCACACATTGAGGATCCAAGTCGAGCACCTCAGGGTGATCAGGAGCTGGTGAATCGGTGTCAATCGGGCGATCAGCAGGCGTTTCGGGTGCTTTATGGTCGGCATCAGCAACGGGTGCGATCCTTGCTATTTCACCACTGTGGAGAAGCCCATCTGGACGACTTGGTGCAGGAGGTGTTTTTGCGGGCCTGGAAAGGGTTACCCCGCTTTAGGCGCACAGCGCAGTTTTCCACCTGGCTCTACCGGATCGCCTGGAATGTGGCTCAGGATCAGCGACGCCGATATGCTCAGCAGCGGATCCAGCTGCAAACGCTGGGTCGTATGGCCGGCGTAGAGGAGTCGCAGCAAGATAGCCAGGGTGTGCTCACCCTTCATTACCAATCCCTCTGCCGACAGGCCCTCGATACCCTCAAGCCCGACCAGCGCACGGTTTTGCTGCTCCACGATCTGGAGGACTGGCCTCAAGCCCAGATTGCGGAGGTGCTGCAGATTCCGGTGGGCACCGTCAAATCTCGATTGTTTTATGCCCGTGCTGCCGTACGCAAAGTGCTACAAGACAGTGGAGTAACCCTATGAACCCCAACCAGCCTCAGGATCCCAATCAAGACCCAAACCATCCCGATCCCATCCGGGGGTTTTTGCAGGCCTATGGCTCCTCGGCACCGGATCCAATCCCTGATCTTGAAGACCGGATCCTGCTGGCCATTCAGGCCCAGTCTCGTCTCCAGCCCCCTCGGCCTCGGTTGAGGATCTGGATCCCGGTTGTGGCGGCAGTTTTTGTGGCAGCCCTTGGGGGGGCGATTTTGAGGCGGCAGCCTGCTCTATCTGGGGCTGAGGTGCAAGAGCTGGAGCTGTTTATGGATGAAACCTGGGCCGCGGTATTGACGGATGAAGACAACAGTTGGATGAGCTTCTTGTAATCAATTTTGTAATCAAACCGGTGATGGATAAATGTTAATTGAAGTTGCAGTGGAGTTTGTCATGGTTGCTGAGGTGGGGCAATGAACGGATGGAAACGACCCAATCACCCCATGTGGAGGCGACAAGTTACTGCTGGCTCCAATCAGCAACGTAGGCTGAGAGGATGGCTGAGAGGATTGATTGGAGTTGGGATCCCGCTTCTGTTGGGGGTGGATCCGATGCTGAGGATACCGGAGGTGATGGCCCAGATCGCTCAAGCTCAATTGGATCCAGCGGATCCCCCTTCAGGTAGATCCCCAGATGTTCCAAATATGGGTTTTGATGGCGTGAGGTCTGAGGGTGAACGTCCCGCTACGGAGGGTTGGATTGGGCGGCTCAACCTCACCCCCCGGCAACTGCGGCGGATCCAGGTGATTCGGCGCAATCGTCAGCCCCAATTGCTGCAAGCCCAGCGAGAGCTGCGACAGGCGCGTCGAGCATTAGGGATCCTGGTGACCCAAGATGATGTCTCGACGGACTCGATCAGAGAACAATATGCCTCTGTTCGTGCCCTTGATGATCAAGTGCGGGAGCTGCGGTTTGAGATATTACTGAGGATCCGAGAGGTACTGACCCCTGCTCAGCGGCAAGAATTAGGAATTATTTTGGAGGAAAGATTGCCTAAATACTAAAGCGTTTCAGTCGTGTTCTAAATCACAATGTTTTTTCAGCAAGGCCGGACAGTGTTTTAGAGAGAGGATCCAAACACTGCCCGACC
>CAZODP010000153.1:0-2174 GCA_964578595.1 uncultured bacterium | reverse complement strand
TGGAGAAACCACCCTTTTAGAACTTTGCTGGTGAGAAAACTGCTCGTGGATCAAGCCAGAGATTGAGCCTCCCTTAATTGCCACGAGCCACATCGCGCTCAATCCGATCCAGTTGAGCCATCACCCGTTCAATCGCCGCCGGACGCAGTGGACGAGGGGAGCGGTAGTTGGAGGCCAGCGTGTTGAAAACAGTCCGAAAGGTATTAAAAGATTGCAGCTTTTCGTAGCGATTGCCGTGATAGCGAGAATAGAAATCGTTGATCGCCTCTTTAGCCTCAGCTACCACCTCTTCATTGGTGGGCTCCTGCACCGACGCCCGCAGTGCCGTCACCATAGCCTGACTGTCGGGCACATAATTGCCTGTAAGCTGAACCGCCTGAGCAGGCATCACCCAAGTGGACACCAACGACACAATGAGGGCAATGCCCAACCCGATAGAGCGACGGCAGAAATCCGCTACATACAGTCCAAGGCTAGTACGACCCAACATAGACAACCTCAGTTTTGCAATCTATCTCAAGAATACATGGATCCTGTCTCATCTTTGCCAGTTTAGTTTTGTGTCAGAGTTTGGATCGAGTCGCTCAGTTGTCCTGTAAAGACCGCCTCAGCAGGGCCAGTCATCAAGACCTGAGATTGCTCCTGATTCCACTCAACCCGGAGAGATCCCCCTGGCAGCTCCACTGTTGCGGCAGATTCAAGGCGGCCTGTCAATACTCCAGCCACCACGACTGCACAAGCCCCCGTACCACAGGCTAAGGTTGCTCCGGCTCCCCGCTCCCACACCCGCATCCTGGCCCGCGTCGGATCCAGCACCTGCACAAACTCAGTGTTGATCCGCTGAGGAAAAGCAGGGTGACACTCAAATTGGGATCCCACTTTTGCCAGATCAATGCTGGCCACATCCTCCACAAACACCACCGCATGAGGGTTGCCCATACTGACGCAGGTGACCTGCCAGGTTTGCTCTGCCACCTGAATGGGGGCTTCTATCACCTTTTGCTCAGGATCCGCCAATGATGTGGGAATTTGACCGGCTATCAAACGCGGGGATCCCATCTCCACCTGCACCAAACCATCCGGCTGCAAGCGGGGTACCATCAGACCCGCCAGAGTTTCAATAAAATAGGCACCTGACTGCGCGGGGATGTCTAAGTCCGCCATAAATCGAGCCAAGCAGCGGATCCCGTTGCCACACATCTCCGGCTCAGATCCATCACTGTTAATGATCCGCATCCCGAAGCGAGACTCATCCTGAGACGATTCGCCACTAGCCTTCTGACTGGGCAATAAAAAGATGATCCCATCAGCCCCGACCCCAAAGTGCCGGTCGCAGATCCGAATCACCTCGGAGCTAGGGATCCTTAATTCTGGGGAGTGACGGTGATCAATCAGGACAAAATCATTGCCCAACCCGTGATACTTGTGAAAGGATAGCTCTGGCATGGTGCTTACAGTCTACTTAGGTGAAATAGGTACCACTTGAGAGGCTGAAACTCTTGGACAGAAAGACTTTCTGGCTTTGTGCTGCACCCCTTGATGCATAAACAGACTGCATGTGAGATCAGGATCCCGACTGTAGAATTCTAAATCATTTTCTTTGAGCCATATCAGGATCTGTTGTTTCTGAAAGTATCTGCAACATAGCAGGGGTTGCTCATTGATCCTGCCGCCCCAGTCGCAAAATGCCGGATCCAAAACACATCAGGATCCCAAAGGACACCGCCCAATTGCGGCCCAAATAGCTCTCCCAAGCCCATTCAAGACCTATCGCCAACAGCAGGAAGGGCACAACACTGAGGACAGAGGCCAGAGCTGCTGGAAATCGCTGGGATCCCCAGTCCATCAAATCATCTGCCCACTTACTCCAGCCCAGATATAGCCCTAAGGCCCAAAAGCTACTGCCCAGCAGGGTGATGGAGAGGGATTGAGGGATCAGCGTGATGACTAACACGGCTATGGCTTCTGAGTTGAGAGGGGCTTCTGGGTTGAGAGGGATCCGAGTTTAGGATGTCCTAAGAGGATCTTAATCGGAAAAGTGAAACAAGCCAGGATCTTGAGAATCCCCTCTTGCTATAGTGATGAAGGCTTGACGGTCAAGGGGTTTCCCATCAAAGGGGGTTCTCTATGTCTGGATCCAAGTTTTTTTCTGGGTCTTGGCTCGAAGTTTAATC
>CAZODP010000152.1:0-2288 GCA_964578595.1 uncultured bacterium | reverse complement strand
AGGCAAAAAGCCGTCCTAGAAGGACGGGGGTTGTATCCCATTTCCAAGGCTCAAGACCGGGATCGCCGCCGCCGTGCTGCCACCGGAGAGCTTTTGACCGGTTCAACTACGGGTAGGGGTGTTGCCTCATCAGCCTCAGAGTCTTCTAAAACAGAATCCCCCAAAAGAGATTCAGATAAAGGATCCTCAGAGCCATTGTCCTCAGAGCCATTGTCAGGGGCAGTCAAATCAGGATCCTTTGATTGATCAGAGGATTGATCAAAAGAGGAATCAAAAAAGCTATCTTCCTCTGCCCCATCATCTGAGAGGGTCGGATCCTGGGGTGATGGATTAGGTGATCCATGTTGGACGGAGCCTGCCCCATTCCCCTCTGCTGAGGGTGTTGAGGTGACTGCCCCCGGCAATACCACTGAAATCACCGTATCCCGTGTCAGGGTGACCGGATCCGGCAGCAGCAAAAGCGGAGATAGCCCCATCTCGGCGTAGACCTGCTGTTGCAGAGGGGTCATTTCCACCTGGATGATTTTGCGACGGCTCTCGCGGCTGCGTTCGTCCCGTGCTCGTTCGTCCCGTGCTCGCTCATCGCGGGCGTCTTTGGGCTTGGGGGCAGTAGAAGTCTCAGAGACAGGATCCTCAGACTGGATCCGCCGGATCACCTCTTTGCTGGGTTTTTCTTTCTCCTCTGGCCCTCGGTCATAAGGTTTATCAAAGGGTTTATCAAAAGATTTGTCCAGTGACTTGTCAAATGGCTTGTCGTAGGGTTTTTCAGTGGGTCTCTCATCGTCGCCCCGGCCTCGCCCCCGCCGCCGAGACAAGGATCCTCGATCAGAGCGCAGCCCCCGCGACTTGTACCCCCCCCGGCGATCGTGATCCCGGTCGCTGGTACCATTGCTTTCTCCGTCGGGAGACAGATAGGCTGGCGCAACCCCCGCCAAGATCGCCGCCCGACTGGTATCTCGAATTGCGGTGCCCTCCTCACTGTGGGATCCGGGCAAGTGAGCCAATAAGCCCAATCCCTCACAATGGGGGCAGGGCCGACCAAATAGCTCGTAGATACTCTGGCCTTGGCGTTTGCGGGTCAGCTCCACCAGCCCCAACTCCGACAGTTGAGCCACCTGGGGACGGGCTTTGTCAGACCGCACCGCCTTATTAAAATGCTCCAGCACCTGCAACTGGTCTTTGCGGGAATCCATATCAATGAAGTCCACCACGATCACCCCGGCGATGTTGCGCAGCTTGAGCTGGCGGGCAATTTCAGTGGCGGCCTCACAATTGGTCCACAGCACCGTTTCGCGGGCCGTTGCTGACTGGGTAAAGGATCCGGAGTTGACATCCACCACCGTCAGGGCTTCCGTTGGCTCGATGATGATATAGCCCCCCGATGGCAGATCCACCCGAGGTCGCAACGCCTGCTGAATCGCTGCATTAACCCGGAAATAGTCCAAAATCGGGGTCGGATCCTGGTGGTAGTCCACAAAGACCCCAGCCGGCATCTGCCCTTGATTCCAGCTTTGGAGTTGCTGCTTGACCCGCTTCATGCTGGCCTGCGAATCCGTTACAATCCGATTGACATCCGATGAAAACGTATCCCGCAACACCCGCTGAATAAAGTCAGTATCTCGATTGAGCAAGCCTGGGGTGCGGGCCTGGGGATACAGCTCTTGGATCTCCTCCCACTGCCGCTGCAATAACTCCAGGTCTTCGATGATGGCCTCATCCGCCACCCCTTCGGCTTCGGTGCGCACCAACAGTCCCATCTGCGCCGGTTTGATCAAAATCGCCAACGACTTGAGCCGATTGCGCTCCTCTTGATCCAGGATCCGGCGAGACAGATTTACCCCTCGACCCTCCGGCATCAACACCAGATAACGCCCCGGCAGCGAAATTTCACCCGTCAGGCGGGGGCCTTTATTACCGGTGGGTTCTTTCATCACCTGCACCAGCACCTTCTGCTGAGGGGCCACCAGTTCTGTGATCGAGGCACTGGATCGCTTCAGCCGAATCGAACCCAAATCACTGACATGGATAAAGCCATTGCGCTCAGTCCCAATGTTGATAAACGCCGCATCAATACTGGGTAAGACATTATCCACGATGCCCATACAGACATCCCCCACCTGATGCTCGCCACTGGCCACAATCAGTTCTTGGATCTGCTCTTCTGCAAAGACCGCCGCAATCCGGTAGTGCTCAGCAATGATAATCTGCCTTGGCATAGGTATTGAAATCCTTGAAAAATCCTTAAATAACGCTCCGGATCCCGGCACTCAACAGGACTGCTTGGTTCA
>CAZODP010000151.1:0-2383 GCA_964578595.1 uncultured bacterium | reverse complement strand
CATTCCCACAGCGACGGCGAACACAGCCATGATCATGGGCATTCCCACAGCGACGGCGAACACAGTCACGATCACAACCATGAGGGGGATCCTCATTTTTGGACGGATCCGATCCAGGTGATCAGCTATGTGGATACCATTCGTGATGGCTTGATTGAGGTGGATCCGGCAGGCCAAGAGATTTACACCGCCAATGCTGAGGCGTACAAGGCAGAGTTGATGGAGCTGGATGCCGACATCGAAGAACTTGTGGCGGCCATCCCTGCCGAAAATCGCCTGTTGGTAACGGATCACGATTCATTGGGTTATTTTGCGGATCGCTATGGGTTTCGGGTGGTGGGGGCAGTGATCCCTAGCTTCAGCACCGGAGCGTCCCCCTCGGCCCAAGAATTGGCCCAGTTGACGGATACCATCCGAGAGACAGGGGCGCGGGCCATTTTTAGTGATGTGGCCAGTAACACCCAGATTGCCGAACAACTGGCGGCTGATGTGGGGATCCCATTTGTTTTTCTTTATACCCACTCCGTCACCGAACCGGATGGGGATGCCCCCACCTATATCGAGATGATGCGCTACAACACTAGGGCCATCGTGGCGGCTTTGGAGTGAGGATTGACTCATCGGCTGGACAGAGCCAACTCTCCTTTGGATCCCCCCTGCCTTGAGTTGGTGGGGGTGACCTTGGGCTATCACCGGGATCCTGTGCTGGAGAGCCTTTGCTTGCAGATTCCAGCCGGATCTCTGGTGGCGGTGATCGGGCCGAATGGGGCCGGCAAATCGACTCTATTCAAGGGCCTGATGGGATTGCTGACCCCCTGGACAGGATCCATTGCCATTCACGGGCTACCTCTGGGGCATCATCGTCACTGTGTGGCTTATGTGCCGCAGCGGGAAGAGGTGGATTGGCGGTTTCCGGTGACGGTTTGGGATGTGGTGATGATGGGCCGCTACAGCCATCTGCGGCGGTTTCAGGGGCCATCCGGGCTGGATCGCTCGCGGGTGCTGGCCTGCCTTGATCGACTGGGGATCCTACCTTTGGCTCAGGTGCGGGTGGGGGATTTGTCGGGCGGACAGCAGCAGCGGGTGTTTTTGGCCCGTGCTCTGGCGCAGGATCCGCATATCGTGTTGATGGACGAGCCGTTTACAGGGGTGGATCTGGCCACTCAGGAAACCATGCTGGAGATTTTGACCGACCTGCATCGGCAGGGGATGACGGTGTTGGTATCAAGCCATGATCTGAGTTTGGCGGCAACCCGTTTTGAGTCGGTTTTGTTACTCAATCGCTGTGTGGTGGGCTACGGATCCCCGGCAGATATTTTTGTGCCAGAGGTGTTGCGGGCGGGGTTTGGCTCCCAGGCGGTGATCTTGCCCAATGGCGGGATCCTGGCCAGTCCTCATGGATATTCTGCTTAGAGCCGGAGAAGCTGGAGTTGAGAATGCTGGATTGGCTCTTGGATCCGTTGGCCTATGGCTTTATGCAGCGGGGGTTGGTGGCGGCCCTGGTGGTGGGGCTGCTGTGCTCGGTGGTGGGCTGTTATGTGGTGCTGCGGGGGATGGCCTATTTGGGGGATGCCATTGCTCATGCCGTGTTGCCGGGGGTGGCGGTAGCCTATCTGCTGCGGGCAGATTTAACAGTGGGAGCCATGATAGCCGCCTTCGGGGTGGCCACCGGCATCGGCTGGCTCAGTCGCCAAGGCAAGCTGCGGGAAGATACCGCCATTGGCATTGTCTTTGCGGCTTCTTTGGCTCTGGGGGTGGCTCTGATCAGCACCATTCGCACCTATGCCCAGGATCTGACCCATATTCTGTTTGGCAATGTCTTGGGGGTGAGTATTCGAGATCTCTGGCTGGCTGGGATCCTGGGGCTAGTCATTTTGGGGGTGATCGGGGTGTTTTATCGGGAGCTGATGTTGATCTCATTTGATCCGGTGTTTGCGGCTACCCTCAGGATCCCGGCGGAGCGGCTGCGGATCCTGTTGCTGATGATGCTGGCGGCAACAGTGGTGGTGTCTATGCAGGTGGTGGGGGTCGGTCTGGTCACGGCAATGTTGGTCACTCCTGGAGCCTCCGCCTATTTACTGGTACGACGGTTGCCCAGCATGATGGCGGTGGCGGCCCTGATTGGGATGGGATCCAATGTGGCCGGTTTGTATTTAAGTTTTTATATCAATGTGGCATCCGGTGCGGCGATGGTTTTGGTGGCCACCAGCGTGTTTTTGCTGACATTTCTATTTTCCCCTCAGCAGGGGCAAGTTTGGCAGTGGTGGCGGACTCGACACTAAAGATAGACTATTGACCGCCAGTTTGCTCTCAACCTATCCCATAAAAAGATTTCAGACCCAACCAAGCAACTCATTGATACAGCCCTTCCCTGAAATACCAA
>CAZODP010000150.1:0-2442 GCA_964578595.1 uncultured bacterium | reverse complement strand
GGGATCCTGAATGGCTCGCTGAGCCGCCTCCACCACCGGGGCAGGGGTCGGCCCATCTGGATTGCCCATGCCCAGGTCAATCAAATCCAGCCCTTGCTGGCGAGCACGAACCTTGAGTTCATCAAGCCGCGCAAACACATAAGGGGGCAGCTTGTGGAGGCGATTGGCGGGCAAAAGGACGTTTTTCATACTCATTGACAGGAGGATCCCAAAAAAGAAGAGCGGGATCCAGCTAGATCAAGGGTACGAGCAAGGGGGGATCCTTTCAACAGGTCGTTTCCCATTGGGTCAGGCTCAACTGCTGATGAGTCGAAGGGATTTGTAATAAAAGCCTGAAGTTTGTCTCTTCCTAGATGCTCTTGACTGTATGATTTTCTTAATTCTGTTGCCGAAGGTACTGTTGTGCGTAAAGCTACACTGCTGCTCAGCCTGGTTGGTGTGTTAGGGGCTACATTCATGACCGGATGTGGACAATCAGGATCCCAAGTTGCTTCATCGATAGTGTCGGTTCAGGATCCGGCTGAGTCTGGAGAGGTGATCACCCTCTATTTTGATGGTAGTCCCCAGACTTTTTCAATCAATGATTTGGCGGTGTCTTTGGCCCTGTTTTTGAATCCAGGGGCAACTCCCGCAGAGATTCAGCAGGTGGCAACCGATATTTTTGGGTTATCGCTGACACCGGCTCAGATCACGGGGGCTGGATCAAATCCGTTGGCCAATTTTGATCTGAATGGAGATGGAAACCTTGGACAGATTGAGGATCTGGGGGTGGCGTTGGCGGTGTTTTTGGGGCAGGGCACAGCGGATGGAGTCAATCAGGTTTGTCAGGATGTGTTGGGTTTGGCCTGTGGTGTGTCGCCATCGGTAGCCTTGCCAGGGCCAGAGGCGACACCATTTCCAGGACAGCCCTCTCCAACTCCAGGATCCCAGGTTGCTGTCACCACTTTGGTAGATGAGGATGGATCCAATCCTGATGCTTGCAGCTTGCGGGAGGCGATTATTGCCAACAACACAGGATCCGCCTTTGGGGGATGTACGGATCCCCAGGGTACGATTACTTTTGACTCAGCCCTCAATGGCACAATTGTCATCACCAACTCTGCTTTGCCCGACATCACACGCGATGTTGAGATTAAGGGATTGGGATCCCATGTCCTGGCGGTTAGTGGTAACAATCAGTTCCCAGTGTTTACTGCTTCCGACGACACAGCCATCACCGTCGACAAGTTGACCATTACCCAGGGATCCACCTTCTACAGGGGCGGCGAGATCTCTGCTGGCACAGTAACCGTGAGCAACAGCACCCTCAGCGGCAATAGTGCAAGAATCACTGGCGGCGGGATCTATACCACCGGCACAGCCACCGTGAGCGACAGCACGCTCAGCGGCAATAGCTCAGGAGCTGGTGGCGGGATCACTGCTCGCACAGCCACCGTGAGCAACAGCACCATCTCCGGCAATAGCGGTAACGACCTATTTGGTGGTGGGGGGATCACCGCTGACACAGTAACCGTGAGCGACAGCACCCTCAGCGGTAATAGCACGGAATTCACTGCCGGTGGGATCCGTGCCCGCACAGTAACTGTGAACAACAGCATCCTCAGTGGCAATAGTGGGAGAGCTGCTGGCGGGATCTACAGTCTATTTAGGTAAAATAGGTACCACTTGAGAGGCTGAAACTCTTGTACAGAAAGACTTTCTGGCTTTGTACTGTACCCCTTGATGCATAAACAGACTGTATGCTGACACAGTAACCGTGAGCAACAGCACCCTCAGTGGCAATGGTGCGAGCTTTAATGGCGGAATTGACCTGCGTGGATCCGGTGAGATCAACAACACCATTATAGCAGGTAATACTAACAACGATGGCAGCATTGCCTTCGACATCCTTGGGATTTTCAGCAGCGGATCCAATAACCTGATTGGCACAGGCGGATCCGGCGGGTTGACCGATGGCACAGATGGCAACATTGTGGGAGTGATGGATATCGCCACCGTTCTCAATACCACTCTGGCAGCCAACGGCACCACCATCTTTGCCGGGGATCCCAATGCACCGGGCGGGCAAGAGCCGATACTGACCCATGCTTTGGTACCGGGTAGCCAAGCGATCAATGCTGGTAGCAATGCCTTGGCTGTGGATGTCGATGAAAATCCGCTAACCACCGATCAACGGGGTCTACCACGAGTTGTCAATACTACTGTCGATATCGGAGCCTTTGAAGCCCAATAGCTGGGGATCCAGAGCTTGAGCCACCTGTTCGGGGGGAGATCCAGCCGCTGAGCGATCTCCTCTGACGACTGCCCCATGCCACCGAGCCAAAAATGCGAACGCTGGCCAGTTTACCCATTTGGATCCGACATGGTTTGAAAAATAGAAGAGCCTATGGGCAGATCAAGATCCCTTGCTTGGAGCTTGGGATCCCTCAGTCTTTTAGGATC
>CAZODP010000149.1:0-2642 GCA_964578595.1 uncultured bacterium | reverse complement strand
TACCAGCCATGCCGAAAGAGACTTCCCTTAGCAGTGCCTTTAGGAATTGTGAACCGATAGTAGGGCTTGCCATTGGGATAACTTTTTCCCCCTGGTTCGATCACTTGTTCGGTGTAGTCCAGCCCTAGGCGATCTAATAATGAGCGGATTTCGTGATGATAAATCTTTGATTGAGAAATAGCTAAACGGTAGCCTGAGAACCCACCATCAGTCATAAACCAAGCTATCAAACGAATCTCATCATCACTGAGAGGTAACCCAGGGAAGTCTTCAGCAGGACTTGCCGCCAAGGGGAGAGCATAGCTACTCCTGCGTTCATAAAGCTGGTAGGCAGTTTTTGTCAGGAAGTTTTTGCTCAGCTCTCCACCAATACGAGGATCCCGGTACTTGATGTGCAACTCATGCCCCTCTGTAACGCGAATATTGACATGCTGGCTCTGGATCTGAACCATACACTCATCTGGACGGACAGGGCGTTCGCCATAATCTAAGACGGGTACAAGTTCTAGCTTGCCAGTCTGACGATTGAGGGAATAAACAAGTTCTCCAAGACAGATGTCTCCGCGTCCTAGCCATCCTCTCGGCGTGAGTACCTCTGTCTCGCTGTCGAGGCAATCCCAGCCCTCGGTCAGCATGGATACCGACACCACACAGCGGATGGAATCGCCTAGTTTGCCGGGTTTGCCGACCGTGTTCATCACCTCTCGCAGCAGGTCTTGATCTGAAAGTTTCTCACCTACGGCTGCACCATCACGCTGCTGGATCTCTTTGCGAAACCGTTCGATTTCATCAGCGGCCATCGCCCGGAAGTTGGGATCCAGGGCATCCCCTGATTCCAGTTGTTCGCTGTCAATCAGTAAGGTGCGGGGGCGAGCCAGCCGATTACCATGCTCGTCATAGTTGCGGAATAGCTCCAGCCTGCCCTCGTGAAAAGTCTCGTTGCCTTGGTCATCCTCTCGCTGAAATCCAGAGATAAAGTCATGCACCAGCTTGGAGGTGGAGGTATTGTTGCAGACCACAATAAAGACTGGAGGCACCGGGATCCCTTCTTGTTCCCAGAGGTCAAAGGTTTTGGTGTAGTGGCCGTAGAGGGCATCGAGAGCGGTTTGCAATTCAGCCGGCAAACTGAGGGGATCCAGGGTGCTGGCGGATCCTCTTCCCTTTTTGGGCATCTTCTTGCCGATATGCTCCCAGAGGTTGCGCAGCTTAGGCATCTCCCCACCAGGAACGTTATCCGCAACGGGAACACGCGGGAGTTTGACGATGCCGCATTCAATGGCATCCATGAGGGAGAAATCGCTCACCGTCCAGGGGAATAGGGTGCCTTCTCGGTAGCCGGATCCACGCAAAAAGAAGGGGGTGGCAGAAAGATCATAGACCTGTTGAACGCCGAGCTTGCGCTTGATGGTCTCGATGCCGGAGATCCAAAGGCGGGCGGCTTCATTGTTGTCTTTGGCTTCGTCTTTGTCATCCCCTTTGAGGTCGTCAATATCCTCCGTATTGGGCTTCTCGCGGTAGCAGTGGTGAGCTTCATCATTGATCACCAGAAGGTTTTTCAGGCCCATCAATTCAGGCATAACTCGCTGGATCATCTGCCCTTCAGTTTCTAGGGTGTCCAGCGCTGGGCCTCGCCCTTGCAACAGTTTGCGGGTGCCAGAGGCCATCGGCTCCCGGTCGCGCAGTTTGAAGGCATGGTAGTTAGTGATGACAATTTTGGCTTTGGCAATCTCTGGCAACATATCCTGGGGCACCAGATTGCGGCTGTTGTAGTAGCTGTCAGTGTCATTGGGTTGCAACACCCGCAGCCGATCCCGAATGGTGATGCCAGGGGCAATCAACAAGAAACCACGGGTGAAGGATTTGCTTTGGGGATGACGAACAGCATTGACCGTCTGCCACGCGATCAACATTGCCATGACGGTGGTTTTCCCTGCTCCAGTAGCCAGCTTGAGGCAGGTACGCATCAGATCTGGGTTGGCCTCAGCATTGGCATTGGCCAGATGCTCAAGAAAATCCCGCCCCTCTTTGCCAGATTTTGGGGCCACCTCTGCTAGCCAGATGGCGGTTTCCACCGCTTCGATTTGGCAGAAGAAGGGACGGATCCCTGGAAAGTTTGCAGCATGACGCCAGTGTTGCAGCAGCCGAGCTGTTTCTGGAGTGACCTTCCAATCTTGAGGGTTGGGCAATGCCCGCCACTCGCCCACTTTCTGGCGGATGCTGTTGATGGTCTGGGTCAGTTCATATTGTTGATTTTCATCAGAGATTCCTTCTGGGTCAAAGAGGTCAAGGCTTTTTTGGTCTGCTTTGCGCCGTTTCTTAGGTTTGGGAATAGGGGTGGCGAAGTCTGCCCGCCGTCGTTGGCTGAGAATCTGTCCTGTGGGCTGGCCATCTTTGTCTAGCTCCCAATGCTGGGAGGGATGGTCATAGGGAGAATTAAGGATGGGATGGGCAAAAAACTGGTCTGACATGGTGTCGATTCCATCGCTCACTTCTAGGGATCCCTACTGCACTTGAAGGTATGATACCCCACATTTTTCAAGCTGTTTGCAATGCTACAGGACATGAATAGATATTTCTAAGGTATAGGCAGGTTAATTTGAGTAACAAGAATTGCTGTCGGGGGCAATTAGCTTGATGGTGAT
>CAZODP010000148.1:0-2678 GCA_964578595.1 uncultured bacterium | reverse complement strand
TCAAATTAGCTTGGGGATCCAAGGCCAGTTAGATATCAGCCCAAAATCTAGGCCCAAAATCTCTGTCAAGGCCCCGGACTGATGATATGCCAATGATGATATGCCAATAATGATCAGCCAATCCGCCCTTTACAGTGCAGCAAAGTGGATCCTGAGGTGATCCCCTTCCATCTTGGCTTTGGCGGGGCGCATCTCGGCCAGGGCTTGGGGCAAGACTAGGTTGCGGCGATGGTTGCCAATGCGGATATTGAGTTCATCGCCGGTTTTAGACAACTCGACGGTCTCTTTCGGGATCCCCGGCAAATAGAGATCCAATCGGTATTGCCCTTGATCTGTGACCACAGACAGGGTGGTTTCGGCGTATTGCACCGCAGAGGGATCCCGGTCGGCCCAGAGATCGGTTTTGAGGCGTTCGAGTGCTCTAAAGCCCACCAATTCTTCCGCATAGAGGGGGATCTCCACCACAGGTAGGGGGGCAAAATCATCATGGATCTGCTGGCGATAGCGGAGTTGAGATGCTTTCCAGCGGGCGAAGTAGGGATCCTGAACCTGGTCAGGAATAATGCGGTTGGCGATCACCATATCGGTGGCCACCCCGTAGAGGCTGAGATAGGCATGGGCGCGGAGAGATTCTTTGACCACCATCTTTTCGGGATTGGTTACCAGGCGAACGCTGGTGATGGTGTTATTGGTTAGGATCCGCTCCAGCCGCTCGATCTGCTCATAAAACTCGTAGGGGGCATCCAGCACTTTGTTATCCGGTAGCGGGATCCCGGTCAGGCCCCGGACAATCGGTTCGGCCACGGGTCGCAGGATTTGGGCCAGCCCCTGCAGCGGTTTGTAAAACTTACGCATATACCAGCCCGACACATCCGGCAGGCTGAGCAAGCGCAGGGCGGTGCCAGTGGGGGCCGAGTCGATGATCAGCACATCAAAATCATCCTCGTCATAGTGGCGGTTGACCCGCACCAGCGAAAAAATCTCATCCATCCCCGGCAGGATCGCCAGCTCTTGGGCCTGTACCCCATCCAGTCCCCGGGCTTGCAACACTTGGGTGATGTAGCTTTTGACGGATCCCCAGTTTTCCTGTAGCTCCACCAGGGCATCCAGCTCAGCCGCCCAGAGGTTGGGTTGAACTTCGACGGGGTCGTGCCCCAGCGGTTGTTCGACGCTATCGGCCAGAGAATGAGCCGGATCCGTGCTCAGTACCAAGGTTTTGAGGCCGCTCTCAGCACATCGCCAACCGGTGGCCGCGGCCATTGAGGTTTTGCCCACCCCACCCTTTCCCGTCATCAAAATGATGCGCTGCATGAAAATCCTGTTACAGTCCTTTACAGTTCTATTCTAGGCGGATTGTGGCCAGCAAGAGGATCCGAAGGTGCTACCCTAAAGCCACCTAGACTGCTCCTCTTTTCCAGTTCTTGATCCGCCCTCTATGTTCAAGCACGTTTTGATTGCAACCGATTGTCATGATGGCCTGGAACGGTTTGCTCGCTGTTTGGAGGCGCTGCAGACGGGTGGGATCCAGCAGGCCAGCTATATCCACAGCCTGGACTGGAAAGAAGAATCCGGTGGGATTCCCGATGATCGCGCTGCTGAGATTGAGGCTATTGAGGCTAAGTTGCGAGACTCTGCCGGCGTGATCCCGGCGGGAATGTCGTTTCAGGTGGGGGTACAAGTCAGTAAGCCCAGCGTGGCCATTCAAAACGCGATTCGGGAGTATCAGCCGGATGTGCTGATTTTGGGGATGTCCACCCGCAATTTTTTGGCTGAAAAGCTATTTGGCAGTACCACGATGGAGCTTTTGCCCAAGCTGTCGATCCCGGTGCTGGTGGTGCGGCCCCAAATGATCGCCACCTTCACACTAGAGGAATTGCGGCTGCGCTGTCGCCATCTGTTTAGGTGTGTGCTGTTGCCCTACGATTTTTCAGAGTCATCGGGGGATCTGCTCAATTATCTGGTCAATCGCTTAGCCCAAGCGGATCCTGCTTCTCCATCAGACCCCCAGATTGGCCCTCAGATCGCCATGTTGCACCTGCTGCACGTGGTGGATCCCTCCTCACGGATCAACCAAAATCGTGACCTCCCAGAGATCCAAGCCAAGGCTGACAAACAACTCGACCAGATCGAAGCAGCGATGGGATCCCGGCTCTCCCAGACTCGGATCGAAGGTATTGTTCGCACCGGATCCCCTGTCAAGGAGATTTTGCAGGCGGCCAGTGATCTGGATATGACGGCCATTGCCCTGGTCTCTCGTCATGCGGGCCGCTTTTGGGAGTGGTCGGTTGCCAGTGTCACCGGCGAGATTTTGCGGCAGAGCTGGCATTCGGTGCTGTTTTTTCCGCCGGATAACTTGAGGGAAACACCCTAAGTCTCTCCAGCCCAAGTCTTTCCGATCAGCAGTGTTGTTGGGCCAGAATTTCAATGCAGAATCTCAGGCCAAATGGAGCGAATCTCTTGATCCTGATGCTCAGGGGCAAAGGTTTCCCACAGGATCCCGTTGCAGTCGGTCTGGTGGCTAAACTCAGGGGCGGCAGGATCCTCCCAGCCCAGGTGTCGCAGGGATCCGGGTTGTAGATGGGGGGTGTGGCGAATCGAGAGATTGAGGTTTTCGGTGCGCCAGAGGGCATACTCGCCCGGTACCACCACCACCGGATCCAGCCCCAGTCGGGCCGAAT
>CAZODP010000147.1:0-2692 GCA_964578595.1 uncultured bacterium | reverse complement strand
TAGCTCTGGATCCAGACTGTTTTTAAGGATGGAGTTGAGTTGTTCGCACGGATCCACATTAGGATCCAATTTTGAGCCACATCTATGTTTGAGCTTTATGCCAGATCTACATCCTCCTATCGCCCTGACCATCGCCGGATCCGATAGTGGTGGTGGGGCCGGGATCCAGGCGGATTTGCGCACCTTTGCCTTTCATGGCGTCCACGGCACCAGTGCTATCACCTGCATTACCGCCCAGAATACCCAGGGGGTGACCCGCGTGGATCCCTTACCACCCGAAGCGGTCACAGCCCAAGTGGATGCGGTCCTCACCGATATGACGGTACAGGCGGCCAAAACCGGGATGCTGCTCAATGCCGAGATCATTCAGGCTGTGAGCCACCAGATGCAGACCCATCACGGCTGTGGTGTCCCCTACTGGGTGGTGGATCCTGTCATGGTGTCTCGCACCGGATCCCAACTGATCGCCGATGATGCGATCCAAGCTCTTCAGGAGCAAGTTCTCCCCTACGCTACTGTGATGACTCCCAATCGCTACGAGGCCCAGATCCTCAGTGGCTTTGAGATTCACACCCTAGAGGATATGCAGGCAGCCGCCCAACGGATCCATGAGATCGTTGACCCAAAGCGCGCCCGTTCCCTTCAATCCCCATCCCAAGCTCTAGTGGTGGTGGTCAAAGGGGGTGGTATGAGTGGAGCACTGCAGGGGACGGATGTGGTTTGGGATGGATCCCGCTCTGAAATTCTGGCTCAAGTTGCGGTGCCGACCCGTCACACCCATGGCACCGGCTGTACCCTTTCAGCCGCCATCGCCGCCAGACTGGCTCAGGGGCAGGATCCCTACACTGCCATTCAACAGGCCAAAGCCTATGTCACCCAAGCGCTTGGCTTCGCCCTAGCCATCGGCCACGGGCAAGGGCCAGTGGGGCATTTTTTCCCATTGTTTAACCAGACCCCCACTGCTGATTGAACACTTCCATCGCGATCTGGGATCTCACTAAAATCTCAACAGGAGATCTGGCGGGATCCTGGGGGCTAGATGAGGCCCTGTCCCTGTCTCGCACTCAGAATCTCGCCCTCAGACGCAGGAGGCCCAAGCGTTCTGCTTTATCTCTTTTGATATTTAATTTTTGTTATTGTCATTTTTGGCATTCTGGGTCAAACTGTAGGTTAAGTCAAGGACTGGCAAAAACAGCCTTTATGACAGAATCCTAAGCTGCCTGCCTTACCCCAAGGCTTTCACAGATTTAATTTAGCATCGAGGGGTTATTGTTCCAAAACCCTGTCAAGCTGGTTGGATTATATGTAAGCCTCTAGGGGAACGCTGCAGGACTTCAGGATCCGCCAAAAGAGTCTGATCGTCAGGAGTCATGATTGATGGGCGGATGGATCCGACCGATGGATGCCGAAAGAGTCTGAAGTCAAGGGCTAGGGTCTGTCCTACAGAAAGTGCTCCGTTGGTTTGGCTTCACAGCTTGTGTGGTTCTTCCTTGTCCCCGTTGATTTTCTCATCGTCTGACTTTGTGATCGTGACTTTGTGCCCGTTGTTGATGATCGGATTGGATGAGCATTATCAGGTGACTGGGTTAGTCTTTGGCGCACATGGGTTGAGTGGATCCGGCCTCGATGTCATCCCTCAGGCTTGTCTTGTAAAACCGTCAGGATCCCATTGTTCTTGGTTGACCCTTGGATTTTAGTGATGCTTTGTGAGGCGTTCGGTGGCAAAAGCGAACCGAATTCTTAAAATCCTGGGTTGGTTTTGATTGAGCGATGGGGATCCCTTTATTTCAAGGAGTTTCTATGTCATCTCGCAGACCTACTCGCAGTAGTGATCGCAAAAGTGATTCGTCCAAACCTCGTCAATCTCGTTCAGGACGAAGTTCCGCCAGTTCATCTACATCAGATCGTTCTCGTGGTGCCTCCAGTCTGCCTCAGTTATTGGAGGAAAACGCGGTTCTTCAGTCCCGCAATCAACTGCTCTTGATGTACAGCAGTTTTCAGACGGAAATGCCATCGGATGGCAACACTCGCATTGGCACCTGGCTGCAATCCCACCTCCAGGAACATGGATTGCCCAGTCTGATCCGCTTTGGGCCACGTTATCGCCCCCAAGTCTTGCGCCGAGATGAGTTTAAAGAGTGGTTCGCACCTCTACTGTCTCAGGGCTGATGCTGAGGTGCTGCTGAGCCTTGAGCGGTGCTTTCTGCTTTACCCCGCAGCCCCAGAATGAAGCTCTCTCTACCAGAGGGAGCCAAAGTGCGAAAGTTGCGTGCGTGGTGAGAAGTGGATCCCAATGCTGCGAGGCAAAGGGATCCCTGAAAAAGTGCTTCAACTCACTTCTGGGAAATAATCAGGGATCTTACGCGGCCCAACGTCATATCAGGGTCAGCACCTCAGTCCAGAGTTATCCTGTCCTTGGTAAGCTAGACTTGCATCCAAGCAAAGGGTAACTTTTCATGGTGACGAATGACGAGTTGCCTTTGTGGAGAATCATCATCATCCCAAAATATCTCGTAGGCATTAGCAGCTTCGGATCCCTCCTCTTCATAAAACACAAGAATATGCTCAAAACTAAGCGGGCCGCCATCGTGAATATCACTCAATAAATCTTCCCAGAATGGCTTAAGTGATTCCACGAACTCGCCCGCTATCCCTTGTCCATTACCAACCATTCCCCACAAACAGAGACCAC
>CAZODP010000146.1:0-2728 GCA_964578595.1 uncultured bacterium | reverse complement strand
CACCCATGCAGGATCCCAGTCATGTTTGCTCATTCCATCCCTAAGTTGCTTGGCCTGCTGCTGTTGCTGGGTCTGTGGATCCCGGGTTGTGGTGCCCCCGATCCGGTTGATTCGGTTGCTGAGGGTGAACCCCCTCAAGAGCGAGAAGATCCACAAACCTCCACAACGGACTTGACCTACCAAGACATCACCTTGACCGAGAGTCTGCCGGATGGCCGGATCCTGTGGCGATTGACCGCAACCATGGCCCAAGTGGAGTCAGAACAGGTCGGTGCCCGGCTGGAATCGGTCACAGGGGAGCTATTTGACCCAGAGGGGCAATCGGTGCGGGTTCGTGCCCAAACGGGGCAGGTGTATCCGCTGGAGCGGCGGGTGGTGCTAGGGGATCAAGTCTGGGTGCAGTCCTCTCGCTACGGGATCCAGATGCGAGCTGAGGCGGTGGAGTGGCGGGCCGATGACAATTTGCTCGAAGCCCAGGATCAGGTGGAACTGACCTATTTCGATCCCTTTCCAGACGTCAGTCCTATGCCAAAAGACAGCTCAGAGATGGTGTTGTATCCCGCTGCTGATGCTGTCTGGCAGGCCAGCGGATCCCGGCTCACTTTTGACTTTGGCACTGAACAGCTCCAGCTCTGGAACCCAGATCAACAGCCCATCCAAGCTCAACTGCGGGATCCGGCCCTGACTCTAACGGCCCTCCGTCTGCTCTGGGATCCCCAGTCTGATCAACTGCGGGCTGAGCAACAGGTGCGGGTGGAGGATCCAGCGCGGCAATTGATCCTAAATGGTACAGCCTTAACCCATGGCATCGCAGACCAGATCCTAGCTGTAGTCGGAGCAGCCTCTGTCCAAGCCCAAACCAGCGGCCAGCAACTCTGGGCCGATCGCCTCGACTGGATCATTGGGGATCCGGTGATCGGGGCCACCGGCGCCGTGCGCTACCAACAGCCAGGACAAGCCTTGACCGTCACCGGATCCAGTGGCAGCTTTGATCACATCGCCAACACCGTAGCAGTCACAGGCGGCACCACCACCACACAATTAACCCTGCCTTAAAGTCTCTCCTGTCAGGGGCAAGGGATCGGATACTCTGGAATCAGGTTTTGGGAGTGGTGATTTGGTCAAGCGTCCTAATGTTTTGATGATCGTGCTGGACACGCAGCGCGCCGATCGACTGTCCTGTTATGCAGCCCCAGATTCACAAGATTCACAGCGGCCCCCCACCACCCCTCATCTGGATCAGTTTGCCCAGCAGTCCACTTTATTTGAGCGGGCCATTTCTCCGGCCCAGTGGACAATCCCGGCCCATGCCTCGATGTTCACCGGCGAATATCCCAGTACCCATCAGGTGGTGCAGGCGGATCTGGAATTGGGATCCGAGTTTCCCACCGTGGCCGAATTGCTCAAGGTCAATGGCTACCAGACCGTAGGATTCTGTAATAATCCCCTTTTGGGGGTACTCAAAAATGGCCTGCGGCGGGGCTTTGACACCTTTTACAACTATGGCGGTGCCCTGCCCACCCGTCCGGCCTCCGGTACACCCCTGCCTTTTCCGTTGGGTTGGATCCTAGAAAACTACACCCAATTTTGGCGCAAGCTGTCCTACCCGGTACAAAATGCCTTTGCCAAATCAGACGTTTTGTTTCAACTGGCGTTGCACCCGTGGCTGGTGCCGATCTGGACAAGACTATCCAACTTCAAGGGCCACACAGCGGCCTCATTGCGGGATGTGGGGCGATTTTTGCAGCGGCAGGCCAGCCAACAGTCTCAATCCGATCAAGCCCCTCCTTTCTTTTGCTTTGTCAACTTGATGGAGACCCATCTGCCCTACTGGCCCCCGGATCCTTTTATTCAAAGATTTGCCCCTTATTTCAGCCAAGACCGCTCCGCCCGCGACTTTTTGCGCAGCTACAACGCTCAGCCCTACCGCTGGATGGCTCCCCTGACAGATCCCCTCACCCCGCTGCAATCTCAGGTGCTCAGCGACATCTACGACGCCGAGGTGGCCTACCAAGATCACCTGTTGGCCCAACTGTTTGAGACCTTGCAATCCACTAAATTGGACCAAAACACCCTTGTGATTGTGGTGGCCGATCATGGGGAGGGCCTGGGCGAACACGATTTTGTCGGCCATGCCTTTGTGGTCTATGAGGAGCTGATTCGGGTGCCGTTGATCATTCGCTACCCTGGCCAAACCGAAGGGCAACGGATCCCCGCCCCCGTCTCCACCCGCCGTCTATTTCACACCATCCTTGATCAAGCCGGGATCCAAACCCGCCTCAGCCGTCGTCACCTGCGGGAGATTCAGCATCTCAGCCTGCGCCAAACCCAGTCCAGCTCAGATCCCGAAGCCCAGACCGTCTTGGCCGAAGCCTTTCCACCCCACATTTTGATCCGGGCCATGGAGCAACGAGAGGCCCCGCTGTTGCAACAACGCCACTGTCTGGACACCCGCCGAGCCATCTACCAGGGATCCCACAAACTGGTCACCACCGGCCCCGATCCCCAGCTCTACGACATCACCCAGGATCCCAGCGAGACCCAGCCCATCCCCAATCCCGAAGCCCAAGCCGAGCAATCCCGACTGCACCACCTGATGCAAGCCCTGATCCAGCAGGCCGAACAACGCCGCCCCCAAACTGGCCCCCGCCAACACAATCTGGCCACAGCGGATCCGGATCTGCTCCAGCGCATGCAGGACCTGGGCTATATGGAGTAAGGATCTCAT
>CAZODP010000145.1:0-2880 GCA_964578595.1 uncultured bacterium | reverse complement strand
TTCGAACCAGTGACCCCTTCCGTGTGAAGGAAGTGCGCTACCACTGTGCTAACCGCCCGTGATGATTGTGTGGCTTCCAATAATAGCATGTTCAATCGGCCATCACTCAACGGGTCAATCAGGATCCTCCAGAAACGAGCTGAGGGTACCCTAGAGGTTGAGGGTACTGTTGTCATGCCCATCTCGTAGTTGGATTCTATGGAAAAAGAAACGCTAGATAGCTTTCTCGCCATTCAAGGGGTAGCCGGCATTGCTCTACTCGGGCAAAACAGTAGGCCCTATTTTTTTCGCTCATTCGAGGATCTGAGCAAGGCTCAACAGCAGGCTCTCTCGCAGGGGTTGTTTCAGGTTTTGGAAAATATGCCAGCTGACTTTGATTTCTTCGATTTTCAGTTTGCCAGCCAGCGAGTATTTGTCTATGCCCTGAATCAACAATGGGCCTTGTTGGTGGCTGTGGAGGATATTTTGGATTTTGGGGTGTATGCAGCGGCGGTGGATAAACTCCGCGCAGAGCTAAGTCAAAACACCAGTAAAGGTCTGGCCACATTTCGACTTTTTGCCCGCCAGGTGGATACCCAAAATCCGACGATTGGAGCCACTACGGTTTCAGCCAGTCAGTTTTTAGACACTCTCAACCGTCTGTCTGGCTTTGTCTGTGGCCATCTGGGACGGGCGGTGATCGTCAATTACTGGAAAGTGGCGCGGGGGGAGGTGATCCAACAGCATGCTGCTGCTGCAGAACTGCTCAATTGCTTTCAGATTGATCGGTCTGCTGAGATTCGCTATTCTGGATCCTTTGTATTTTTTGATGCGACCCAGATGGGCTGGCTACAGATGTGGGTGGGCACTTTTTTACAGCGATGCGCTGAGGTGATCCACAACTTTCGAGATTTGATCCGCTCTGCAAACTTGGATCCAGCGGATTGGCAACTCCTTCTCAAGTAGGGCTTCCCATACAGGGCTTTGATACCGTTCACTTTGCTACAAGTAGGGTCATGGTATTACAGGCTGCCCTCGATACATCAACACAGGCTTGGTTGAGATCGGCTGTGGCTCCGGATCCTGGACTTGGGCAGTGGAGGGTGCAGGAGTTGGCACATCCGTTGTGGTCCGTTTAGTGAGTAAGTTCATCGCCTGCAAAGCTGACCGCATTTTAACTGGGTCAACAGGCTGCTCCCATTGCACCGCCGCAAATAATTGGGCCAGACACTGCTCTACTTGCCCCGGATCCTGTGGAGTCGATATCAAGTCCGCTGCCCCCTGGTGGATAGCCCAGCGTCGCTCAGCCGCTAGTACCTCCTGTCGGGCTGGATGAATTAAGACTACCTTGATGTCAGGATATTGACTCAGGCAATCACGGCAAAAGGCGTAGGGGTTAAATGCTTTGCCCAAAGCCGTATCCACCAAAGCCACATGGGCGCCACAACGGCCCACCCAAGTCGGATCCAGTAGCGGCGGCTCAGGCTTGGGGGCTTCGATCAGCGTCTGCCAACCCTGGGATGCCAGGAGATACTGCCAAAAACGAGCGTACTTCTCACGCCCTTGCACGATCAAAGCTGTCACAAAAGCAGTGGAGGATATCTGCTCAGGGGGTGAATGTGAAGTCATCACAGATATGGTTATCACAGATAAAATGTGTACGAGCTGTGCGGGCTTTTGCAAAACCACAGTCTAAAGGATCACATATCTTGCAATGGATCTGTCTCCGCAGACTTGCTGAAATGGATAAAGATATTGTTACAAGCACCATAGGTTGAATCGCTTCACTTAGCGATGGCTTCACAAATTTTGCCTATTCTCAAAAAGCCCACTTAAAAGGCTCTTAAAAGACTATCCGCTCCAACCCGTAAAGTAAGGGGGAAGGAGCGGCCTAGCGGGTCTTCAAGTGGAACCTGACTGCCGGGAGGATCCCCAGTCGGTCAAACCCTTGAAGCCTCTTCAGTGACTTGTCTTCAAGCAACTTGTGTTTAGTAACCTGAAGGATTGAGTCTGAAGGATCGAGAGTCTGTCGTTCTAGCGAACAGCCCCGGCCCACAGCCGGCTGACTCCCACAAGATGACCCTTACATTTACTACTATCTGGCATGCGGCATAATCCCCTTTACTAAACGACATATTAAAAATAGCACACAAACTGAGGGGGTAGGGGATGTGATTCAATTGGAGCAGCCTTCGAGAGTGCAGTGGGTATGGCGAGCCAGGTGGCAGTGTTGGGGGGCACGTTTAATCCGGTTCACTGTGGGCATCTGGTGATGGCAGACCAGGCTTTGCACCAATTTGGTCTAGATCAAGTGCTCTGGATCCCGGCAGGGGATCCACCTCACAAGCCTGTGGCCCCCGGTGCCAGCCCCCAGCATCGCCTGGAGATGGTACGGCTGGCTACGGCAGATCACCCTCACTTTCGAGTCAGTGATATGGAGATTCGGCGGCAGGGGCCATCCTACACCGCCCTGACACTGGAAACTCTACGAGCTGAGGATCCTGACACAGAGTGGTCTTGGATCTTGGGGGTGGATGCTTTTCGAGACCTACCCCGTTGGCATCAGGCGAAACGGGTGGCTCAACTGTGTCGTTGGATTATTGCCCCTCGTGTGGATCCCCAATCCCCTGAGGTGGTTGCTGCCGAGGTCAGCGCTCAAGTGCCTGTGCAGTACGCCTTTTTGGAAGCTCCTTATATTGAAATCTCTTCCACCTTCTTGCGTCGGCAGATCCAAACGGGTGGATCCATTCGTTACCTGATTCCTCCTGCTGTCGAAGACTACATCTATCGCGAGAACCTTTACAGCTCTTCCCTGAAATACCAAACACGCCTTAGAGGGTAGAATACAAATGAAGAGATAGCATTTGCTCATGACCTGCTATTCATCTGACATCCGCTAGA
>CAZODP010000144.1:0-2965 GCA_964578595.1 uncultured bacterium | reverse complement strand
GGCCCCATTAATCCAGACGACGACCCGTCAGCTTTACAAAGACATCCTCGAGATTGGAGGGCCGCACCATCATGCCCGTCCGATCCGGCAGGCTGTCCAAATGCTGTTGAGCCTCGGCCACGGTCGGAAAAAAGTGAAATTGATCCTGGAATTGAGCACCGCCGCCTGATAGATGGGATCCGGATGCTGAGGCCACTAACAAGCCTTTGCCATGCCGCTGCTGCAATTGTTCTGGGCTGCCCAGTTCGATCAGCCGTCCCGCATCCATAATCCCAATCCGGTGGCAGAGTTCCTCGGCCTCCTCCATGTAGTGGGTGGTCACCAGCAGAGTCATTCCCTGCCGATTCAGATCCCGCAAAATCTCCCATAAGAGGCGGCGGGCCTGCGGATCCAATCCCACCGTCGGCTCATCCAAAAACAGAACTCTGGGTTGATGTAACAGGGCACGAGCCACCTGCAAGCGGCGTTTCATCCCCCCCGACAGGGTTTTGACTGGGCTATCCCGGCGATCCGCTAGGCGCACATACTCCAGCCAACGGTTGATTCGCTCTTGGCGCAGTGGGTTGGGCAAATGGTGCATCCGCCCATGAAACTCCAGATTTTCCCAAACTGTCAGGGATCCCTCTAGGGTGATCTGCTGCAACACCACCCCGATGGCTTGGCGCACCTGCAAGGGCTGCCGCACCACGTCATAACCCATCACCCGCACGGATCCCTGGCTGGGGAGAGTCAGGGTGGTCAGCATCCGAATCGTGGTGGATTTGCCCGCGCCATTGGGGCCAAGCAGTGCAAAGACTTCCCCCTGCGGCAAGCTCAAAGACAGATCCGCCACCACCGGCTGCTGCCCAAATCGCTTCCAGACCTGGTTCAATTCCACGGCTAAGGGGGGCTGCACGGGATCCAGAGACGAGCCAGGGGGGTGAGTTAGGGCAGGGGTCACAACTGGGATCCTCAACAAAAATGGCACTGATCCCATCTTAGATGACAGGATCCGGTTGCTCTTCAGAGTGGCTCAAGATTTGGACTTAAGGTTTGGACTTAGGCCTCAGCGATGGTGACAGTCTGAATGGTGATGGGGGTTTGGGGCCGATCATCGCGATTGGTGGGGGTGGTGGCGATGGCATCCAGCACCTCTTCGCCGGAGGTCAATTGCCCAAAAATCGTGTAGTTGGGGGGCAGCCCATAGTCTTTGTGCATGATAAAAAACTGGCTGCCGTTGGTGTTGGGGCCAGCATTGGCCATCGCCACCGTGCCCCGCTTGTAGGGCCGGTTAACCGGCTCATCCTTGAACTGATAGCCAGGGCCGCCCCGTCCAGTACCGGTGGGATCCCCCCCTTGGATCATGAAGCCGGAGATCACCCGGTGGAAGATCACGTTCTCATAAAAGCCCTCCCGGGCCAAAAAAACAAAATTATTGACTGTATTGGGGGCCTCTTGAGGCAGGAGTTCCACCGTCATGGTGCCGGCGGAGGTGGTGAGGGTGGCGGTATAGGTTTTGTCTGGGAAGATAGTCAGGGGAGGGGGGCTGGAGTAAGACTTCATACAGTAGGCCGAAAACAATACCTTTGCAGCCTATCCCATTGCGGGATCCGAGGGGTGACCTGACCGGATCCCCACCTGGGGGACATCCAGACTATGGTGGATGGTTGTAGCGTTGCGATTGTTCTGTGACCTCTTTGCCCCCGCCCCAACTGTCCCCGCCCCCATCGGATCCGCTGTATTTGGTGGAATCCGCTTTTTTGGCCAGTACGGCGGTGTTGGTCTGGCTACTCAGCTACAGTCCTCTGGGGCCGTTTGTGCGGCTCTTTTTTGGTATCCCGGTGGCGTTGGGGGTGATGCGCTGGGATCCTCGCACCGGACTGCTGACCTTGGTGGTATCGGGGTTGTTGTTGACCATTATTTTGGGGCCGACCCGCAGTGTGCTGTATGTGGTGCCCTATGGACTGCTGGGCTACTGGTGTGGCCGTCTGTGGCGGCAGGGATCCTCGTGGTATCTGTCGGTGCTGACGGGGGCGGTGATCAGCACGTTTGGGCTGGTGTTTCAGTTTTTACTGAGTTCACTGTTGGTAGGCGAAAATCTCTGGGCCTATCTGACCATTCAGCTCACCGGCTTTACCAATTGGATCCTGGATTTGACCCTGAGTGGGCTGGGGATCTATGTGGTGGCTCAGACCTGGATGATCCAGATTTCGGTGGTGGGGTTTATTGCCCTCAATTCTGTTATCTATGTGTTTACAGTGCATTTGGTGGCAGCATTGGTGATGGAACGGCTCAAGTGCCCGCTGCCCTTGCCCCCCAAGTGGGTTCAGTTTTTACTGGATTAGGGTTTGGGGCGCTGCTAAACAAAGATATGAATCATCAGGATATGAATCAGGCTGAGAGTGAGACATCCCAAAACCTGAGATAACAAGTCAGATATTTAACCCAGCATTACCTAACCCAGCATGGGAAAAAGGCTAGCCACATCCACCAGATGAAATCGCACCAAGCCCACCACCACCAGCGTATAGACCGTCGAAGACGCCAGCCCGATCCCAACCTCTCGCCGCCAATTGCGGGGCTGAGCCTCAGCTTTGGAATGATCTAAATCTTGTGTGGGTTGGGGCGCTTGGGCCAAGACATCTGTGGCCCCCCACTGCATCATCAGGATCCCCAGCACATTAGAAAGCCAATACCCCACCACGGTCATGGGCAGGATCCAGTCTTTTGAAATCAGGCCAAACGTCCAGCCCAAGCCGTAAGCAATGGGAAAGTTAAAGATCAGATCATTCCACCAAGACAAGGGGGAGAGCATATAGCCCAAGGCCACCAATGCGCCACCTCGTACCTTTGTCCACATGGCCAGGATCCCTTCTCTGTTGAAACTCAACTTAGCTGAAATTCAACTTAGCGTAACAGAGTCGATCACCCCACCTAGAGCAGGTGCAGATCGGGTTTTTCGGTGCAGTCCTGATCAACCCAGATA
>CAZODP010000143.1:1978-3364 GCA_964578595.1 uncultured bacterium | reverse complement strand
AACGAGATAAACCCAGTATCGACCCAACCTCTGGATCCCACATCCCCACAAGGGGGGGGAAACCCAGCCAGCGTTACAGTAAAAGCGCACCCTACCCCCGGATCCTGAGTGAGCGAGCGCACCCTAGCCAGCATCAACGAGCGGATCCAGGCGGGACGAGCGCGGGTGATGACGGTGGCAGCTCTCAAGGCTCTGGTCAAAGAAGTGGGGATCCCCAAGGCCGCTCAGCAGGTGGAGGTGATCACCACCGGGACTTTTGAGCCGATGGAATCCTCCGGGGCCATGATCAATCTGGGTCAGACGGATCCGCCGATCAAGATCCGGCAGGCTTGGCTGAATCAGGTGGCGGCCTATGCGGGCTTTGGGGCGGTGGATCTCTATATCGGGGCAGCCCAGGCTCAAGATCAAGCTGAGAGCGGAGATTATGGGGGCGGCCATGTGATTGCGGATCTGATCGCGGGCCGGGAGGTGACGTTGCGGGCGGTGGGGCAGCCGACCGATTGCTATCCCAGAGCCGAGTTTGAGACCCAACTGCACAAAGACCGGATCAACCAGTTTTATTTGTTTAACCCGCGCAATGCCTACCAAAACTTTATTGTGGGGGTGAATGGGGGGGATCGCCCCCTCTACACCTATCTGGGTTTGTTGCAGCCACGTTTGGGCAATGCCGTCTACTCCAATCCCGGATCCCTGTCTCCTCTGCTCAATGATCCCCTCCTAGAGGGCATTGGGGTGGGCACCCGGATCTTTTTGGGGGGTGGCGTGGGCTATGTGGCCTGGGAGGGCACTCAGCATTTTCCCAATCAGCGGCGACTGGAGAACCAAACCCCGGTCGGCCCAGCCGCCACCTTGGCCCTGATCGGGGATGCCAAACAGATGGATCCAGAGTGGATCCGGGGCTGCTATTTTCGCAACTACGGGCCATCGCTGATGATTGGGGTGGGGATCCCGCTGCCGGTATTGCATGAGGGGGTGGTGCAGCGAGCCGCGATTGGGGATGAGCAGTTGGTGGCCCCGGTGATTGATTTTGCCATTCCCCGCCGGGTACGGCCCACCTTTGGGCTGGTCAGCTATGCTCAGCTCAAATCCGGATCCCTGAAGTTGAATGGCCAGACTGTGCGGGTGGCTCCACTGGCCAGTTTGCGGCTGTCGCATCAGGTGGCGGAGGTGCTCAAAGGCTGGATCGAAACAGGGACGTTTTTGCTGACCGAAGCAGTAGCCCCTTTGCCACAACAGCGAGATTTTTTGCCCCAAAATCCAGTGCCACCAAGCCGCTAGGGATCCGATTGCCAGAGGATTGGGGGTGGCGAGAACGATGACGGTGGATCCTGATTGGGCAGAGTTGGTGGAGCGGGAGCGGATCAATCTGGCAGAGGTGGTGGGGTG
>CAZODP010000143.1:0-1878 GCA_964578595.1 uncultured bacterium | reverse complement strand
GGAGCCTGTATTGGTGACAGTGGGATCCTGAGGGTTAACAATAAGCCGGATCCAATGGGAAACTCCTGGCCGGTCGGTTTTGCCGCTCAAATCCAAGACCTCATTGAGCTGAACCGGATCGTCGCGGACTTGATTCAGAATCGGTGAGCCTGTGCAGAAAAGGCAGGATCCGGCCTCTGGTAGTCTGGGGGCAGATAACAGTAGGTCAGGCGATGTTTATTCCGGATCCGATTCAGTTTGGCACCGATGGCTGGCGGGCGGTGATCGCGGATGGGTTTACCTTCCCTCGGCTGGCTCAGGTGGCGCAGGCCAGTGCCCGGATCCTGGCTCGGACTTACCCTGGCGAAGGGATTTTGATTGGTTATGACCATCGCTTTTTGTCGGAACAATTTGCTCAACGAGCGGCAGAGGCGGTGGCAGCCCTGGGGATGCCGGTCAAACTCGCAACTGTGGCCAGTCCGACCCCCTCTCTGAGCTGGGCCGCCCACCAGCAGGGGGCACATGGGGCACTGGTGATCACCGCCAGCCACAATCCGCCCCAGTATTCAGGACTTAAAGTCAAAGGCGGGTTTGGGGGATCCGTGCCGCCGGAGGTGACCCAGGCCATCGAAGCCGAGTTGCAGAGCGGTGTGACGGCGGTGTTGCCCGTGGCGGGGACAGGATCGATTGAGATGTTTGATCCGTGGCCTGACTATCTGGCCCAACTCAGTGGTTTTGTGAATCTCGATCAGCTGAAGCGTTCTGCCGCCAAGGTTTGGGTGGATCCGATGTTTGGGTCAGCGGCGGGGGGGATGACGCGGCTACTGGGAGAGGCGGTGCAAGAGGTGCGGGGCGATCGGGATCCGTTGTTTGGGGGCTATGCACCGGAGCCATTGCCACCGCAGTTGGCCTCGACGATGGAGCTGATTGGGGCGGATCCGGCTGCCCTCAAGGTGGGGATTGTTTTTGATGGGGATGGGGATCGGATTGCGGCCATTGCCGGGGATGGCAGGTTTTTGAGTCCGCAGGTGTTGATCCCCATTTTGATCGAGCATCTGGCGGTGCGGCGAGGGCTGACGGGAGAGGTGGTCAAAACCGTGAGTGGATCCCAGCTTTTTGACCGGGTGACGGCTCAGTTGGGGATCCCGCTATTTGAGACAGCGGTGGGGTTCAAATATATTGCTGAGCGGATGATCAAGACCGAGGTGTTGTTGGGGGGAGAAGAGTCGGGGGGGATTGGTTTTTGTGGGCATATTCCGGAGCGAGATGCGATGCTATCGGCCCTCTATCTGCTGGAAGCGGTGGCAGAAACGGGGCAGGATCTGGCGGCGATCTATGGCCGGATCCAAAACCAAGTGGGTTATGTTTCCACCTATGGCCGGATCGATTTGAAACTGGATGACAAAAAGCGGCAGGCCCGACTGTTGGGATCTCTGGTGACGGATCCGTTTGAGACAGTGGCAGGGCGCAAGGTGACTCAGCACATCACCACCGATGGCCACAAGTTTGTGCTTGCAGAGGATCATTGGCTGATGATCCGGGGTAGCGGTACGGAGCCGTTATTGAGACTGTACTGTGAGGGGACAAGTCAAGACAGTGTGGATCAGATTTTGGCCTGGGCACAAGAGTGGGCACTTAGGCCATAGTTCAGCCGTAGGTCTAGGTCCTGTGAGCCAAAGACAATCGATCATGGGTTCAGACTTTATCAGCAAGAGGCTGATCGGGTTGCAAGGGTTGGAGCAAATCAATTCACCTGTGCAACGGGAGCAGAGGCCCAAAGCAGAACTTCTATTGTCTCGCTGCTGCTCAATCTCACTGCTAATCGATATGACTGTAAACCTTGGCAAGGTCAAGGCCATAGCCCCAAGCCATTGTGAACTCTGGGTTGCCACGGGATCC
>CAZODP010000142.1:0-3414 GCA_964578595.1 uncultured bacterium | reverse complement strand
AAAGCTTCCTTGTCGGGTGCTTGGTTTCGGCAATTTAAGGAGGGATCGGGATCCCAGGGCAGGCGATCCTAATTAGTGCTAAACAACTTTAGGGAACTTTCACAATGTTTTGGAGGGGATAGCCCTTCCCTGACATGTCAAACACGACTTAGAAGACAGGGTAGTCCCACACAAATAATGACTCCTTGCAATGATGAAGAAAGTTGAAGATGGTTGCCAAATGGCTGCTCTGTGATTAAAACTCTGCTGGGTGTTGTGGGTATCGAGCTGGGCCGCCTCATCCTGCCCTCCCCCAGAGGATAGAGTGATGAATGGCAGTTTTGGCAGCTTAGGCTTGTATGGCTCGATCCCACTTGCAGCAATTGGCTTTCTATCTACGTCCGCATCAGCGGCAGGCGTGGTTGGGCATCGGATCCCTATTGCTAGTTAACAGTATGGGGGTGTTTTTGCCTTGGTACATCCGGGTGGCCATTGATGATCTGGCAGGAGCGGCTCCCCTAACTCAAGTGGGATCCCGTGTAGCGGTCTATGCGGGGGTCGTGCTAGCGGTGGCCACAGTGATGATGGGGATCCGGATCCTGTCGCGGGTCTGGATGTTTGGGATCGGACGGCAGGTGGAGTTTGATCTAAAACAGGGAATTTTTGAGCATTTGTTGCAGTTACCTCCCTCTTATTTCAGCACCCAAAAAGCGGGAGATATTATCAGCCGGGTGACCAGTGATGTGGAAAATGTGCGGCGGCTACTGGGGTTTGCGCTGCTGAGCTTGGCCAATACGATCTTTGCCTATGCACTGACATTGCCTGCCATGCTGGTGATCGATGTACGGCTGAGTTTGCTGGCTCTGTCGGTCTATCCTTTGATGTTGATTTTGGTCAAGCTGACCAGTGCCCAATTGCAAAAGCAGCAACTGGAGGTGCAGCAAGAACTCAGCCATCTCAGCGACCTGATCCAGGAGGACATGAATGGCATCACCCTGATCAAGGTCTATGCCCAAGAAGATCACGAACAAGCAGCTTTTGACCGCCGTAACCAAAAATTGCTGGATGCCAACCTGCGGCTAGCCCTGACCCGTAACTGGTTATTTCCATCGTTGGGGGCCTTGGTGGGGCTGAGTCTGTTGGTGCTATTGGCGGCAGGGGGGCCTCAAATTGCGGCAGGCGAGCTGTCGTTAGGGGATTTTTCGGCGTTGACGCTGTATGTGGAGCGATTGGTGTTTCCGACGGCTCTGCTGGGCTTTACAATCACGGCTTATCAGCGGGGCCAGGTGAGCCTGGATCGGATTGAGGCCATCTTGGGGGTGGTGCCAACGATTCAAGATAGCCCCGATGCTCTGATCTTGGCGGATCCCAAAGGTCATATCCGGGCCCAAAATCTGACATTTGTGTTTGCGGGTACCCACCAGCCTGCCCTCGATCGGGTCAGCTTTGAGATTCAGCCCGGTCAGATGGTGGCGGTGGTGGGGCCAATCGGATCCGGCAAAACCACGTTGGCCAATGCCATCCCCCACTTGTTAGAGATCAGCCCCCATCAACTGTGGATCGATGGCCTTGATGTCACCCGCATCCGCTTGGGATCCCTGCGGCGGGCGATTGCCTATGTCCCCCAAGAGAGCTTTTTGTTTAATGCCACAGTCCGAGACAATATCCGCTATGGCCGCCCTGATGCCAGCGATCAGGAGGTGGAGTTGGCCGCCAAAGCAGCCCGGATTCACGAGGAGATCCTCACCTTTCCGGCGATTTACGACACGTTGGTGGGGGAGCGAGGCATCACCCTGTCGGGAGGGCAACGGCAGCGGGTGGCGCTAGCGCGGGCGTTGTTGGTGGACTTGCCAATCTTGATTTTGGATGATTCTCTCTCCAGCGTCGATAATCAGACCGCCCTGGAAATCTTGGCCAATCTTTCGGGGCAGTATGGGGCCAGACAGCAGCGCAAAACCGTGATTTCCATCTCCCATCGCCTGACCACAATCACCGATGCGGATCAGATTTTGGTGATGAAAGAAGGCCAGATTGTGGAATCAGGATCCCATATCCAGTTGTTGGGATCCGCAGGTCTCTATCGCCAACTTTGGGATCTGCAAAAGCTAGAGGAAGTTTTAGCCTAAAGGCCAGAAAGCCTAGTTAAAATCTAAATCTTACCCAGAGTCATACCTAAAAAACTGAAACAATTACGCCAAGATGTCACATCTGCGGATCCCCATCTTTTTGTTATGACTATCCCTTCTTCTGATCTGTCATCTGCATCCGATTCATCCAAGGATCCTGTGGCCAAACCTCGCTTTCGGTTGCCGAGGCGATTTCGCTTTACCCGAATTGGGCGTATCTTTACCGGCATCACCATCTTGGTCAGTGTGGCAGCCTTCAACACTGGCAATAACCCGCTTTACCTGCTCTTTGGCATGATGCTGAGCTTGATTGTGATCAGCGGGATCCTATCGGAGCGGGTGCTGCAACAGCTCGAAGTCAGCCGCGAATTGCCCCCCCGCTGGTTTGCAGGACAAGAGGGGATTGTGATGCTGCGGGTCAAAAACAAGAAAAAGCGATCCCCCAGTTTTTCATTGCGGGTCAGTGACCGGATCCGGGGGGTGGATCGGGCTAACTGGCCTTCTATTTATCTACTCAGGGTGGATCCGGGTCAAGAGGCCAGTGGTTTTTATCGCTATGCCTTCCCTCGCCGGGGGATCTGGCATTTGGCAGGGGTGGAGGTGGCCACCAGCTTTCCGTTTGAGCTGTTTCGCAAAGGCCTGGAAATTGATACTGAGCGAGCTGTGGTGGTGTTTCCGCGCCCCGCCCCGCCGCCCCCCTTGCCGATGCTGGCCTCATTGCCCCAGGGATCCCAGCCTCGGCCCTATCGGGGCAGTGAGGGGGATTTTTTTGCGCTGCGAGAACACCGTCCCGGCGACGACCTGCGCCAAGTCCACTGGAAAGCCTCCGCCAAACGGGATCAACTGCTCACCCGCGAGCTAGAACGCCAAGAGGCCCAACGGTATGCCCTGTGTTTTGACAACATCTGGCTCCCTCCCGCCATTGAACTGACGGATCCTGATGGCCATCACCAACGGCTAGAGCAAGCTATCGAACTCTGTGCTGGACTGGCCCAACACTTGATCCGCTTGGGGCATCCGGTGGCTTTGGTGACCCGATCGGGTCGCACCTCCTACGGCAGCGGCCTCCAACATCTGGACTTGATCTGGCATCAGCTCGCCTGTCTGACTTTTATCGGAGAGGTTGAGGATCCCCAACTTGAGGGTTTAGATCCTGCTTGGCCGCTCGCCCCCACAGAAACCTGCATTGTCATTAGCCAAAGTTCATCCGGATCTTGGCCGGGTCGAGTGGTGGCCCGGATCCCTATTTAACCCACTCCCCTGAGGGGGTGACAGAGAGGCTAGAGAGGTTGTCTGATAAGCTCTGCGG
>CAZODP010000141.1:0-3503 GCA_964578595.1 uncultured bacterium | reverse complement strand
TGCGACTTTGGGTGCGTTGGATCCGTTCTTGTTGGAGGTTAGTAGTTTACTATCCAACTGAAAACTATAACTTTTGCTTAGGTAGCCAAACTCTAGTATCTCTACAATTAACAAGAGAGATAAAATGATAGAATCATACCCTGATGTGTACTGATAGACGTATGGATCCCATTGATAGTGGACTTCGCAGTGTTCATACCACTAACTTACCTGGTCTCTTGAGACAATTGGGAGTCTCATTGCTGGTATCCACCTATCAAGCGGGCAAGCTGATTGTGGTTCGTGCAGACGGGGAGCAGCTTAATACTCATTTTCGGATTTTTCAAAAACCAATGGGCTTAGCGGTAAAAGATCAGAGGCTGGCGGTGGGATGCGCCCATCAGATTTGGGAGCTTCACAATATCCCGGCGGTGGCTCAAAAGCTGGATCCTCCTGAAAAACATGATGCTTGCTTTGTACCTCGGAGAACTCATATTACGGGCGATATTGATATCCATGAGATGGCCTATGGACATGAGGGATTATGGTTTCTGAATACTCGTTTTTCCTGCTTGTGTACGTTGGATCCCGAGTACAGTTTTGTGCCCCGCTGGCGGCCTACTTTTGTCAGTGCTTATGACTTGACAGATCGGTGTCATTTGAATGGGTTGGCGATGGTGGAGGGTCTGCCCCATTATGTCACTGCGTTGGGGGAAACCGATACCGCTGGGGGTTGGCGGGCCAATAAGGCCAGTGGTGGTCTTTTGATGGATATTCCTAATAATGAAATCCTGTTGCGGGGGCTATCGATGCCCCACTCGCCCCGGTGGTATCGAGAGAGTTTGTGGCTCTTGGAATCTGGGCAGGGTAGTCTGGTGCGGGTCAATCTTGAGCAGGGCACTTGGGATCCAATTTGTGTGCTGCCGGGGTTCACCCGAGGGATAGATTTTGTCGGGCCGATTGCTTTTATTGGGCTATCTAAGGTGCGAGAGTCAGCGGTTTTTAGCGGGATCCCGATTACTCAGCGATTGACAGAGCGGATCTGTGGGGTATGGGTGGTGAATATCGAGACCGGAGAGATTTTGGGATTTCTCCGTTTTGAGGAAGGGGTGGAAGAAATCTTCGCGGTGCAGGTGCTGCCTAATCTGCGATTTCCAGAAGTATTTGGGGATCCTCGCTTTGGTGACGAACAGCAGGAAAGATTGTTGGGATCCTCCTATGTTTTGCCAGATCAAGCCCTCAAAGAGATGGCAACATCAGATTCAGCGCCGATCTTTCGCCCAGATCTGAAAGACCAAGATCCAGAGCCGGTGGTGACTCGGTATGCGGTGATTGTGCCGATTTTTAATATCGAGAGCAAGGGCTGGTCAGTTCTGGAAAGAACCTTGCAAAGTATTTTAGAGAGTATTGATTTCTGTTATCGAAACTATCGCTATGCTGACCGGATCAGCCATGAGTTGATTTTGGTGGATGATGGCTCGATAGACCAGACTTGGATGTTGCTGCAAAATTGGGCAGACAATAGGCCAATGGTACGCTTGATTCGTCAATCTCAAAATCAGGGTCAAGGGGTAGCTCGCAATCGTGGGGTGGCAGAGTCAAAGGCTGAGGCTATCTTTTTCTGTGATGATGATGATCTGTTTTTGCCTGAGCATATTTTGACCTGTTTGCAGTTGCTCAACCGTCCGCTCAATCCCAATACGGCTAATCCTATCTACCGATTACCGGGTAGCTATCCAGCAGCGGTTAAAACAGGTCTGAAAATCGCGGATCCTTTACATCCCTATTGGTATGAGCAGGTGAAGCAGGTGCATACTCTCAATCTTTGCATTCGCCGTGAAGCTCATGACTTTGTGGAGGGCTTTCCTAGTGACCCACCCTTTCGATTATCGGTTTATGGGGTAGAAGACCAAGCCTATACCCGCTGGATCACTAGCTTTTTTAGTATTATCTGGATCCCGGAGCAGACGGTTGAGTATAAGCGTTATTCTGGCAATCTTTTGGATCGGCAGTTGAGACGTTTTCAGGCTGTTCCCACTACTTATCAGGAGACTGTCTCAGCGGAACAACAGGACTATCTGCGGCAGATCGAAGACATCATAACGCAACGACAGCAGCGACTTAATCTGAAGTTTGAACAGGATTACAACACTGATACTCTCTTGATTCGTAGTGATCAGGCTCTCCTCAGGGGAGATACGGTGGAGGCAGCTCAGTTGTTGAGACGATGTTTAGATCTCAACCCTGATTTGCAGGTGGCTGCAGATAAACTGGGCAGATTACAATCTCCTGTTGATTTGGATCCAGAAGCGATTTTGCAATTGGGGATCCAGGCGTATGCGCAGGGTAAAAAAGAGGAGGCTGCGGCTCACTTTCGTAGATGTTTGGCATTGCAGCCAGACCATTTGACAGCTCGTTACAACTTGGGGGTGACTTGTGGGGATATTGAGCTGTGGCAGGAGGCTGAGCTACATCTCAACCTAGCTTTACAGCGGGATCCTGATAATGCTCGGGTCTATAATTCTCTGGGGTTTGTCTATGCCCATCAAAATCGCTTGGATCAGGCTGTGGACTTTTATGACCAAGCGATTCTGCGGGATCCTCAGTTTGCGGATGCTCACATGAATAAGGGCATGGCTCTACTTAAATTGGGATATCTGTTGGAGGGATGGCAAGAGTTTGAATGGCGCTGGCAAACCCAGCAGTTTACCCCTTTTCAATGCCCTCATCCCCGTTGGCAGGGGGAGGATATCTCGGGTCAAACGTTGCTGGTTCATACTGAGCAGGGGGCGGGGGATGCGATTCAATTTGTCCGGTTTATGGCTCTAGCCCGTCAGCGTTGCCGGGATATTGTCATGGTTTGTCCAAATCATTTGACTCGCTTATTTCAGCAGGTGGAAGGGATCCGTCGGATCTGTAATGCTGGAGAGATACCGCTTGCGGAGTTTCAGGTTTATTCACCTCTGATGAGTTTGCCCAACTGTCTGGGTATCAAATTAGAGGATATTCCTGCCCAGGTTCCGTATTTGGCGGTGCCGCCGGTTAGAGGGGTGCTGGCTGAACGGATCCATCAGGTTTTTTTGCCTGGATTGCTTCAGGTGGGAATCTGTTGGGCGGGCAGTCCGACCCAGGGCAATGATCATAATCGGTCGAGTGTATTGCGGGATTGGTTGCCGCTTTTAGGGTTGGATGGGATCCAGTTTCATAGTTTGCAAAAGGGGCCGCAGGTGGCCCAACTGGGTCAGCTTTCGGGATCCTTTCGTCTGCACAATTGGGATCCTGACCTGGAGGATTATGCGGATACGGCGGCGGTGATGGCTCAGCTGGATTATGTGATTAGTGTGGATACGTCTGTGGTGCATTTGGCGGGGGCTTTGGGGGTGCCCACTTGGACATTGCTCTGTCATAATGCCGATTGGCGCTGGTTGCTAGACCGGGAAGATAGTCCGTACTATCCCACGATGCGGTTGTTTCGCCAGCAGGTGCCTAAACGTTGGGATCTGGTGATGGCGGAGGTGGCGGAG
>CAZODP010000140.1:0-3596 GCA_964578595.1 uncultured bacterium | reverse complement strand
AGTGATCCATCCGTATCCCTGCGACAACGCAATTTGAGACATTCTTTGGGATCCCTCTGGCCAGAGGCCCCCTCAATGCAGTATCCTTCTCCGCAACTGATGCCCAAAGATCATGTCTAACCTCAAATGAGCGGTTAGCTCCCGGACATTACAGCGGCGGCTTCAGTAAGAGTTGAGTCACTTGCGTGCAGAACTGGCTCATCATTATCCCCATCATGATCTAGTCAATACGCCCTATTCCAGTGCGGTGATATTCTTCTATTGGGCTACGGGGATCCCAGCTCCTTCTTCCGGGCCTTTCACCTTTAGACTGGGAAAACTCCAGATGTTGTGCGTGAAATGTCTCGACTATTGTGAATCGTACAGTCTACTTAGGTGAAATAGGTACCCCTTGAGAGGCTGAAACTCCTGAACAGAAAGACTTTCTGGCTTTGTACTGTACCCCTTGATGCATAAACAGACTGTATTTAATTGTCAACTGTCAACTTCTCAGTCGGAGCGCGCCCTCGGTTGGGCGTAGGATGACTCTGACGCTAAGCCACACCACACGCATCACAATATGGGAGCAGCATACTTCATCGTTCTGGAGCGCAAGATTGACGGCGTAGATACCAGCATGGATGGCAAGAGCCTATCCCGGCACATCGAGTCTCTCGATGAAGCGGCACGTGAGCTTGGTGTCCGTCCGCTCTCGGAGTTCTTCAGCGCAGACCTGGTACAGTTGGCGGAGCTTATGGAGGGTGGGGGCGAGGATATCGAGCCGCTAGCCCTTCAGCAGTTCAGAGCGCAGGATGGTCTGGCCACCGTCCGAGCATTGGCATCCCACACTGCCGCAGGAGTCGATGGCGTGGCGCAGGATCTAGGGGAGTGCGATCGCATTTTGAGTGCAGCAGCAGAGCATGGAATCGGTTGGCACTTTGAGGTTGATTTTTGAGTATGACCGTGTGGCCTAACCGTGCGTGACATCGAGCCTAGCATGGTATTGTGGTCGCTAAGCTTGGATCAATTGAACCGCTGGGATCAAGCCTTCTCCAAGGAAGCCATGCCACGATTCGCGTCTCGGGTTCATGTGCTCCTAGCCAGTGACGTACCTGTCGGCCTCGTGATTCGTCGCGGTCCGTCAAAGAGTGTGGCAACGGTACTTTGGGATCGTCGTCGCGATGAGTTTCGATTGGGGCAATGGCTCAGGGGACGCATCTACGAACGCCGTAGTGACCTATCACCCGATGGAAAGTATGCGATTTACTTTGCAATGAACGGGAAGTGGAGTTCTGAATCCCGGGGTTCATGGACCGCCATCTCACGAGCACCTTACCTGAAGGCGATCGCGTTCTTTCCAAAAGGTGACTGTTGGCATGGCGGTGGCCTGTGGACTGGAAAAAACACATACTGGCTCAATGACGGCTGCGGCCATACGATTGCCCACGATACAACCGCTGTTCGTCGCGATCGCAAGTATCATCCATCGGGAAGTTATGGCGGGGAATGCTTAGGCGTGTATTACCACCGGTTACTTCGCGACGGTTGGAAACTGGTTGATCGGATTAGTGCTGGCCAATGGCAAGGCAAGGACATCTTTGAGAAGAATATCGGGAACGGATGGACGCTTCGGAAGATTGCACACGCTGAGATCAGTGCCCTAATTGGCAAAGGCTGTTACTGGGATGAGCACGAACTTCTCGGTCCTACTGAGAACCAGACCATTCACTGTCCGGATTGGGAGTGGGCTGATCTGGATGGCAATCGCCTCGTCTGGGCGGCAAACGGAAAACTTTGTGCAGCTAAGATTCAAAAAAACGGAATTACTGAAGAAGTCGAACTGCACGACTTCAATAACATGGCTTTTGAAGCAATTAAGGCCCCATACTGATACGGTCATTACGGTAGAAAACAATCCATTGCAACCAAGAAGCGGATTGGGTCGATCCTGAAGTCAACGCTTTTTGGCCACCACCGGTTGAATCATATCCTTGTGTTGCCAGTCCTGGTCGATTGTAGGTGATTAGGGTAAGGGATCCCTGATGGCTAGGTGACTGAGGATCCTGATCCTTCTGGAGATGAATTTGTCACCAAATATAGTGAGTCACTGGATCCGACCTTGGGGTAGATTACGAGCAGGGATCCCAGATTTCGAGTGGCAGGTGAGTTCCAAGTTAGGCACCAATTAATTCCATACCCACCGGAGTATCCGTGGGCGCTTGGTCACATGAACCCTTTGGCAATGACATTGCAAACGATTGGGCCTACCAACTCGTAGAGGTTCGGGATTGGTCCGTGGTCGAGGCAGCCTTTGATGCAGTGCTTGAGTCTACTGAGTACATCGAGTCAGATCAAGGGAGCGAGGCTGTAGCTGCCGCTGAGGTCCTGGCAAAGGCACTCGGTAGGGGCACTCAATCGGATGCCTACACCGAGAAGGTTGAAGAGTGGTTGAAGTTGATGGCCACAGCCCCGTCAGGCGAATTGTGCGGTAAGGCCAAGGCGGCTTTGGAACGCATCCTGGGCGAGGATTCCGAGCTGAATGAGCTATGGGTTGAGAGCGGCGAGCCAGATCCCTGGCGCGATGGTGTTTCGGCACTGATTGCGGCAATGGGTAACTAGCTATGCCCTCAAGCAGACCGCGGCTCCAGATTTTCATATTTACTGACACTGTGTCGGCCCGCATCCGCTTAACGCGGCGTTATCCATGAGTTTTAATCAGACTCATCAACTGGCGACGCATGAGGATCCCTGGTTTGTCGGAAGCCATGTGTTCTTCGGCGTCAAGGCTGAGGGGGGTGTCAAACTCAGTGGTCTCTAGGATGAGGCGATCCTCTTGGGTCACTTGGCGGTCGTAGGCGATCACCCCAGCAGCAGGGGCATCCCCCTCGCGGTCATTGCGCAGACAAAACTGGATCAGTCGGGACTGTTGGTCATCAATCGGGGCCATCGCCGAAAAGATCAAATGCACCAGCCCATTGGGATAAGTGATCTGAAGCGTCCGCGAAAAGGGCGCAAACCAGCGCCGGACATTGCTGCGAATGATCTTGTCAGTGGCGATATTGAGGTTCTGCTTTTGGATATCGGGGTTGAGCACTTCCATCCAATGACGAACCAGGATCCCATCCTCTAGCTCGGTGACCTCATCAAGGGGGGGTGGCACCGGGTTGGAGGGATCCCCATGCGTCTGGCCCTGTCCGTGGACAAAGTGGGGGTGGGCACTGTCAAACGAGTTTTCCATAAAGCGCAGTCCACTACAGGCCCAGGTTTCGTCAAACTCATGGATCTGGCGAAAGATGGGATCCTCAGCTTCGGGGATCTCAGGAATGGGTTGCAGGGCAGGCGGATCCAGACAGACCCAGACATAGCCATAACGAGCCGCACACCCAAAAGATTGAACTCGATAAGACTGAGGGATCGGCCCTGAGCTTAGCTGCGGTACTTTGACACAGACACCGGATCCGTCAAATTGCCAGCCGTGATAGGGGCATTGAATGGCATCCCCCTGCACCTGCCCTAGAGAGAGTCGGGCCGTCCGGTGGCAGCAGCGATCTTCGACAGCATGGGGATCCCCCTTTTGATCCAGCCATAGAGCCAACGGTTGCAACAGCAGGGTGAAG
>CAZODP010000139.1:2187-3660 GCA_964578595.1 uncultured bacterium | reverse complement strand
GGATCCGTGCGAACAACTCAACTCCATCCTTAAAAACAGTCTGGATCCAGAGCTATCCGATAGGCTGCTGCCATGACTGATGGCAATTTAGAATAGCATGAGACATCAAAAGTTTATTGTTTCTTTGCAATAAAACTCAGAAGAAGCAGCAAGGGGAGACAACGGCGCTATGCAACGAAGACCTGAAAAAATGAGATTTAAGTAATTTCAAAGTCTAAACTCATCCGCCTCCCAAAACCAGGGATCCCCATCCGTAATCGATAGTGTCCCACAAGATACAGCGTTTTCCACTCAGGCGAGATACCTCTAGTTCATGGCTGGTAAGAATCCTAGCTTGGGTGTGTACCTCACAGGAGTAGGAAACACTATAATGCTATTACACTGATACAGCCTATTTGGACATCAACTGGCACAAGAGTAGCTTTGGAATTCTTGATAAACAAGACTTTTGCAACTTCAGAAGTAATTGATCATTAGTGAACAGGCTCTAATGTTTTCTTGGTGGACAAGAACATTTTAGCAACACTTTAAGGCAGTGAATAGACAGACTGGTTCGCAAAACTCTTTTCTTCTCTAAAAAGATGAAAAACCATGGGGCCACCATCTTCGACTCTCTTCATTGTTATAGTAAATCATTGCCTGTGTAGGACTACCGAATCTCTTTATGAGTACCCTTTAGGCAGCACCACCCGGATCCCCAGATGTTTTTCAGTGTGTTGATCGAGGGCTATCTGTCCTTCCATGGCTCGGATCAGCTTGATTGAAACCTGCCAGGGAATTTGTAACGCCGGATCGCTCAATTGATCCGGATCCAATGACACCAGCGGGGATCCCTGAATCTCCAGATCCCAGCACCAGCCTGCCTCCTCTGGAGACACCTCCACCCTGATGGATCCATAGCGCAAGCAGCCGATCCCCCAATGGCATAGCCCCCAGAGAGCCTGGGTCAGCCCAGCCGGATCCGTCCATACCTTTTGTTCCTTTGGTTCAGGTTGATCTTGTTCGGGTTGTTCGGAATCAAGCTGCGGCCAGTGATAGCGGATCCCTCGATCGCGGGCGGGCAAGCGGGTCAACCGCCGTACCTGTTCAAGAATGGGCTGGAGGTCTGTGGCTTGGAGGCAAAGCTCCCCTAGCGGCAACCAGTAGCGGGCAATCTCCGAAAACTCCTCCAACATCGCCACCGACCGATCCACCGCCTGCCGGGCGGCTGTGATGTACTCCCGTTCCTCTTCAGGTGAGTCGCAGAGATCCCCCAAGATCATCTCCAAGGCACCCGCTTGTCCGTTGAGGGGGGTCTTCAGTTCATGGCCAATGCTCTGGAGCAATCCCGCCTGAACCAGCCGCAACATCTCTGAGCGCTCAAACGCAAATTGCCAATCCATGCCAAAAATCCTGCTCTGTTTTAGCCCGGATCCTACCTCGTTGCCGGGGCAGACGGTGACTGTACTTTTAGGCTTCTGGCCCATCAGACTT
>CAZODP010000139.1:0-2087 GCA_964578595.1 uncultured bacterium | reverse complement strand
CCCTCTCAGCAGACTTCTCAACAGACTGGGGATCCTGGCACCATCCCGGCCATTCCAAGGGCACCGGATCATAGCCCCCTGGGTGAAACGGATGACAGCGACCGATCCGCCGGATCCCCAACCATCCACCCCGAATCGCCCCGAATCGTTCCAGCGACTCCACCATATAGTGAGAGCAGGTGGGATAAAACCGACAACTGGGGGGCAAAATGGGCGAGATCCCTCTTTGGTACCCCCGCACCAGCCAGACCAAAGGCTTGTTGAACATCTTGTCGAAAAATCTTCTGGCTTTCTCAGTCCATTATGATTGGGCCCATTATGATTGGGCATTAGGATTCGTCTATCGGCCTTCCCTTTGTGGCTTCTATTTTGTTCTGTAGTGTTGAGCATTCTCTAACTCCAGGGGGGCTTGAGGGCAGAGGCCTTGGAGACACCTGTGCGGCTTTGGGACTGTGCAAATCCAGTTGGGAGCTGTTAGGCCACCTATCGATCCACCCATCCAAATGGATCCGAGCGTCGTCTTGAGAAATGAGGGATTGCTGAGGATGCCACAGGATCTACTCGCTTTTTTTGCAGAGCTGGCATTGACAAACTTCATGCAATCCAAAGGCAGGTGCAACAATGGCTGTTCCCTATGATGTGGTGGTGATTGGCGGCGGATCCGGTGGGTTGGTGGTGGCCAGTGCCGCTTCTCAGCTCAAGGCCAAAGTCCTCTTGGTGGAAAAATCCCCTCGTATCGGTGGGGACTGCCTCTGGTATGGCTGTGTGCCGAGTAAGTCTTTGATTCACATGGCCCATCAAGTTCATGCCATCCGAGCAGCCGCCCACATGGGCCTGGTCTCAAGCTCTAATCTCAAATCGCCTGAGATCGACTATCTCAAGGTCTATCACCATATTCGCGGGGCACAAAACTTTATTGCTGGCCATGCCGATAATCCAGATCGGTTTCGGGGCTACGGGGTAGAGCTGGTCTACGGATCCGGCAGATTTATCGATCCCCACACCTTTGAGGTGAATGGGCGGCAGTTGCGGGCTAGGGCGTTTGTGATTGCCACCGGATCCCGGGCTTTGATCCCAAATGTTCCAGGGCTGGTTGAGGTGGGCTACCTCACCAACGAAAGTATTTTTGATCTGCAACGTCTGCCTGCCTCGGTGGCGGTGGTGGGGGGTGGCCCGATTGGCTGTGAGCTGGGTCAAGCCCTGGCCAGGCTAGGATCCCAAGTCACCATCGTTGCTGGCAGCAAACCTCAAATCCTGCCCAAAGAGGATCCAGAAGCCGCTCAGATGGTTCAGCAGCAATTGCAATCGGAAGGGATCCAGATTTTGACCCAAGACCGGGTGATCAAAGCCTGGGCCGACTCAGGATCCAAGTTTTTACAACTGCAAAGCGGCAAAGTCCTCAAAGTCCGAGAGATTTTGATCGCCTCTGGCCGGATCCCCAATGTTGAAGATCTGGGCTTGGATCGGGCGTCGGTTGCTCACAGTGCCAGTGGCATTGATGTCAATGAAAAATTGCAGACCACCAATCCCAAAATCTATGGCTGCGGCGATGTCATTGGGGGTTATCAGTTTACTCATGTGGCCGCCCACGAAGCGGTTACCGTGTTGACCAATGCTCTTTTTTTTCCGCTCAAAAGTGTTGATTATCGGGTGATCCCTTGGGCGACTTTTACGGATCCTGAATTGGCCCGGGTGGGCATGACCGAGGCAGAAGCCCGCGCCCGCTACGGTGACCAGGTGGTGGTACTCAAAACCGAGATGCAGCACGTTGATCGCGCCCAAGCAGAAGGGGCCACCCAAGGGTTTTGCAAGATCATCTGCGATCCCAAAGGTCAAATCTTGGGGGGTCATATTGTGGGCAAATCGGCGGGAGAGCTGATCTCTGAAATTGTCTTGGCCATGAACTACAAGCTGCCAGTTGCGGCTCTGACCGGGATCCATGTCTATCCCACCCTGTCGGAAGTTTCCGCTAAGACCGCCCTCCAGCTCAAAAAACAAACCTACGCCAAAAACAAATTTCAGCAGTCTTTCTTGAGATGGTTCTTTGGTCGGAGACGCCAATGGGCTAGGTAACTAATAGCCAACTA
>CAZODP010000138.1:0-3688 GCA_964578595.1 uncultured bacterium | reverse complement strand
TGCATAGGCGGTGGATGGAGAGATAGAAGTAAGCGGGCCTACTCACTCTCTCACATCCTCAGCTCCCCTCGATTAACTGGCCAAACGGGGACATTCACTTTCTGATACGACTCGCCGGGTTAGCAGAGCATCACAAAGACGATCCAACTGCTCCATGTCATCTTCAGAAGGGGGCTGCTGCATCAGCATCTGATTGATCAGCTCTTCTTGACTGGGAACAATCACCCCTGTGCGCATCACCTGCTCTACCACAGCACAGATACCAGTGGATCCACTGACGGATCCCAGAGGCTTGGAGTTCGACAAAACGTAGGTCATGACAATGCCTTTTTAAATCTCTAAGGGACAAAAAACAAAAAACGATCTCAATTGGGATCCAATCGGGATCATAAGTTAAACGCGATACTCACATACCCGTAGCTGACCTTTGGATCCGCTAGCGGGATCCGGTGGGTTTTGGGGCATTGATCTGGGTTGCAACCGTTGGATCTTGAGTCCGAGCCAACGAAAAGGAGACCAATTCCCCCATATCTAGGTACTCACTGAGTAACATCGCCACCCGGTAGGCGCGATAATCCAGATTGGGATCCGTAATGACAGTCATCCGTATTTCTTCGTGCAAGTGGTGTTCCATGAATCAATCCTAGCCAAATAAAGGGGAGATTTCAGGGAAAATACGGTGTACTCAGTCGTATTTTTTGGGTGTAACCCTAAGCGATTTTGCGTAAATATCATCGACGCACCCCGGATAGGGAGCTATTGGCCAAATCTGGATAGATCCCAAGGGATCCGGCGGATCCGCAGGGACAGATGCTGCAATCAGAGCAGGTGGATCCGTCGCCCCCTCTTGCTACCCCTCTTGCTAATTGATGGAGTCTGATGGATTGGGTCTCAGGATCCGGTTAAATAGAATCTGCTGGTAAAGCGGTGTTTGCCCTCTGGCTTTTGACAGATTTGGCCTGTTGTTCCCCTATGGTTGAGTGCTGCGTATGTGTCCTTTGCCCACCACTCCTCGCACCAAAATTGTGGCCACCATTGGCCCTGCCACCTCTGGCCCGGAGATGTTACGGGAGATTATTTTGCAGGGGGCCACAACGTTGCGGCTCAATTTTTCCCATGGGGATCACGATGTTCATCGCCGCATGATTCGGCTGATCCGCCAGACCTCGATGGAATTGGGGATCCAGGTGGCAATTTTGCAAGACTTGCAAGGCCCCAAGATCCGGTTGGGCAAGTTTGCTGAGGGGCCAATCACCCTGAAGTCAGGGGATCCATTTATTTTGACCAGTCATCCCATCCCAGGTAATCAGGAACGCAGTTGGATCACCTACGACAAGTTGGCCCAAGAGGTGCCGGAGGGGGCGACCATTTTGCTGGATGATGGCCGGGTGGAGATGCGAGTGGAAGCGGTGGATCCGGCGGGGGGAGAGCTGTTTTGTCGCACCATTGTGGGGGGGGTACTTTCAAATAACAAGGGGGTCAACTTTCCGGGGGTCTACCTGTCAATTCGGGCGGTGACCGACAAAGATAAAGAGGATCTGCGCTTTGGTCTCAATCAAGGGGTGGATTGGGTGGCCCTCAGTTTTGTGCGGGATCCTTCTGATGTGCTGGAATTGCGGGAGCTGATGACCGCTGCCGGACGACGGGTGCCAATCATTGTCAAAATTGAAAAGCACGAGGCCATCGAACGGATCGAAGAGATTTTGGCCCTCAGTGATGGGGTGATGGTGGCCCGTGGGGATTTGGGGGTGGAGATGGCTGCCGAGGATGTGCCGGTGCTGCAAAAACGTCTGATCGCGCTGTCGCGTCGCTTTGGCATCCCGGTGATCACCGCCACCCAAATGCTGGACAGTATGGCGGGCAGCCCCCGGGCGACACGGGCCGAAATCTCGGATGTGGCCAATGCGATCTTGGATGGCACCGATGCGGTGATGCTCTCCAACGAGACAGCGGTGGGCCAATATCCCGTTGAAGCGGTGGCCACCATGACCCGGATCGCCATTCGCACCGAACAGGAGGCATTTTCCAATCCGGCTTTGCGCCGCTGGGATCCGTTTGAGGCTCTGGATCACCTGCCTTCGATTCGGGATCCCATCACCCAGATGAAGCAGTCTTTGATCCCGGATGCCATCAGCCGAGCGGTGGGGCAGATCGCCCGCGAACTCAATGCCTCCGCCGTGATGACCCTGACCAAAACCGGGGCCACAGCTCGCAATGTCTCCAAGTTTCGCCCCTACACCCCCGTGTTGGCGGTCACCCCCCATGTGGAGATCGCCCGCCGCCTACAGGTGGTCTGGGGGGTCACCCCACTGTTGGTGCTGGACTTGCCCTCCACTCGCCAGACATTTCAGGTGGCGGTCAGTCTGGCCCAAGAACAAGACCTGCTCAAGGATGGGGATCTGGTGGTTCTGACAGCGGGCACGTTGCCGGGGGTAGCGGGATCCACCGATCTGATCAAAGTCGATGTGGTCAAGAGTGTGGTGGCCAAGGGCACCGGCATCGGCAAAGGGCAAGTGAGTGGCCCCGCCCGGATCATCGACTGTAGTCTTGACTCCAATCGTCTGACGGTGGGGGATATTTTGGTGGCCCGGTCAACGGATGCGGGTTGTGTGGATGCCATCAAATTGGCGGCGGGGGTGATCACCGAAGAAGAAGGATCCCATTCCCATGCGGCGGTAATCGCCATGCGGCTGGGGGTGCCCGTTTTGGTGGGGGTCAAGGATGCCACCCGGCTGATTCGCAATGGATCCATTGTCACCCTGGATGCGGAGCGGGGGGTGGTCACCTCTGGGGCCGATGGCCTGGGGTTTTGAGCGGTGTCTGATTTAGCTTTGGGGATCGCCTCCAGTTCAGGATCGGGGGCTGACCGGATCTTTGTGGCTCTGGATGTGGATGACTTAGAGCAGGCTCTGGCTCTGGTGGATCGGATCCCGGCGGTCAGCCAATGGAAGGTGGGGCCACACTTATTTACCGTCACAGGGCCAGCGATCGTGACTGCCCTCAAGCAGCGTGGCAAGCGGGTTTTTTTAGACCTGAAGCTGCATGATATTCCCAGTGTGGTGGCCCATGCCTGTGGCACCGTGGCAGGGTACGGAGTAGATTTGCTCACCCTTCATGCCAGCGGCGGATCCCTGATGCTGAGAGAGTCAGCCCAGGCGGTGGCCGGATCCCAGTGCCGACTGTTGGCAGTAACCCTTTTAACCAGCTTGGATCCTGAGCAGGTGCGCCAAGAACTGCACATCTCGGAGTCCGTAACCGACTATGCACTACATCTAGCCCAGATGGCTCAACGCTCTGGGATCCATGGGGCCGTTTGTTCGGGACAGGAGGTGACTCAGCTACGGGCGGCTTGTGGCCCTGATTTTGTGCTGGTCACTCCAGGGATCCGGGAGCATGGGGCAGATAGCTCACCCGATCCCTCAGACAATCCAAGTCGAGTGCAAAGTCGAGATCAAAGCCGGGTGCTGACTCCAGCCCAAGCCATTCAGATGGGATCCGATCTATTGGTGGTGGGGCGACCGATCACACAAGCTGAGGATCCTAATGCCGCTTTTGCCCGCATCTGTCAGCAGGTGGTAGCAGCCCAAAGCCATACAAGACCATAGAACCATGGGAGAACCATGGGGCTTTAGAGGCTCTAGCTCTCAGCTTGAGCAGCCAATCTAGGGGCGATAAGACCTTGGATCCT
>CAZODP010000137.1:0-3787 GCA_964578595.1 uncultured bacterium | reverse complement strand
CTTTGGTGGTGAATTGAATTGTTTACTCCACTTGTTAGCCCTGAAGTGGCAATAAGTGGCAATATAAAAATCTCACCTTTGGAGAGGTGGCAGAGCGGTTGAATGCGGCGGTCTCGAAAACCGCTATGGCGGCAACGTCATCGGGGGTTCGAATCCCCCCCTCTCCGTATCGGTTAAATCTCAGACAATGCCTTTCCCAATCCCACTTTCCGCTGCTGCCTTGACCACTTTTGAGCGCTGCCCTCGTCAGTTTCAATATCTCTATCTGGATCGGATGGGTTTTGCTAGCAGCAGTCCTGAACAAGCATGGGGGCGACAGTTTCATCGCTTGGTGGAGCTGCACACCCAAGGCTCCCCAGTCGAAGATCGCTGGTCAGCCCTAGATCCTCAAGTCCAAAAGTGGTGGCGGGTGTTTGAGGCGAGTCCCCACTGGGAACCTGATGGTGAGGTTCGTTCTGAGCTATCTCTGTGGGCGCAGATTCAGGGTTGGCGGATAGTCGCGCGACTGGATCGGCTGGTGATTCCCAGCTCTGCCGATCTCGCTCCGATTCAGATTCTGGACTGGAAGACCTCTCGCTATCGCCCAACCCAACTCGAACTGGCCCAAAGCTGGCAGGTGAAGCTCTACCCTCTCTTGGTGTGGCATCTGAGTGAGGCCTTGGTGGGATCCTCAATATCACCGGAGCAGATCCGGTTGACCTTTTGGTACACCCATCATCCCGGATCCCCGCATGTGATCCCCTACACTCAAGCCCAACTGGAGCAGGACTGGGCCTACCTGCAACAAACTCTAGTCAAGATTGAACAGGCGGCAACTCAGGGATTTCCCATGACCCCTCAGGGATCGATTTGCGAGCAATGTCCCTTCAGAGGGGTCTGCTTTGGACTGATGCCCCTGCCCCCAAGCCCGGAAACACTGACGACACCCGCTGGGATCCCTGAGGCAGATCAGGATATTGACTGGGATCCTGAAGATGATGGGACTCGGAGCTGAACCAAGGCCGCAGTGTTAAAGTAAAGTCACAAGCAAGCCCTGCACAGACTCGGCTTTCTCACTACTCTTCTCCTTCACTATGGCCAACAACTTCGCCACTCGCTTTCGCTCCTTTGCCCAACGGTTGCGCGAAACCACTCAGCTCCAGCAGATTTTTCCTGAGCAGGTGAGTAGTGAGGGACAAACCCTAGCCAAAGATTTGGCCGAGGCCGGTGAGTGCATCACCCAGCTCAGTCAAGTGGTGATGGAAGTTGAGATTCTCAATCAACTACACACGCGCCTGGTTTATGAGCGCGAAGTATTGCAGCAGGAAAAAAATGATTTAGAAGCTCGTGTCTTTGAGTTTCAGCAAGAGCGCAATGAATTAGAACCTCAGGTGATGTATCTGCGAGAGCAGCTTAATCAGGCCAGCTTTCAGCTAGAGCAAACCCAAAACCGCGAGCGCAACCTCAGTGACCGCGAACGACAACTGTCTGAGGTGGTGGCCCAACTGGAGCGACGGCGGGCCGTCCTGAATCAAGCGATCGAAAATCTCACCAACCAAGAGGCCGATTACATCGTTCGCACCCAGGAACTCAAGCAGGTGGTGGACGATAACGAGCGCAAGGCTGCCCAATACATCGAAGCCGTTAGCTCCTACAAAGACTATCTCAGTGAACTCAATGCCCAGATCGAAGAGCAAGAAGCCTACCTGCGCAGTATGGGCGTAGAACCCAAACGGCCAGAATTGCCTCAAGTGGAGGATCCTAAGCCAGAGCCTGCTCCCATGCCCGAAGACTATCAACCTCCCGCCGACTGGAACCAGGATCCCTATGGCTACCCACAGGATCCTTACTACCGCGATCCCTATCAACAGCCCCCGTATCCGGATCCCTACAATGCTCCCCAGCCTGTCTATGACCCTGCCTATGACCAGGGGGGCAACTACTGGGATGCTCCGGCTCAGTCACCCTACAATGATAATCCTTGGAATTGAGTTGAGACGGGGAATTGAGTTGAGATGGTTTTCTCCTAGAACCCTAGACACTCAATCTTGAAGCACTCAGTCTTGCGGCAGTTGAGCGGTCTCGATTTCAAAAGTCAGATCCTCTTGATCGCGCCGGATGCTCACCTGCACAGGCTGGCCAACCCCGACATCCTCCACCAGCATCTGCACCTGCTCAGAACTTAAAATCACTTGCTCATCAATGCGGGTGATCACATCCCCCGACTGAAGCCCTGCTCCTGCCGCTGGGGATCCAGGCATCACCTCTGCCACCAAAACCCCCTGGTCGATGGAGATCAAGAAGCCGCTGTCTGAATTGTTGATCTCCTGCTGGCGATCTGGGCTGAGGGTAATCATCCTGACGCCGATGTAGGCGTGCTGAGCCTTGCCCTTCTCAATCAACTGCTCCACAATCTGCATGGCTCGGTTGATCGGGATCGAAAAGCCCACACTATTGGCCCCCTGAATAATGGCGGTATTGACCCCAATCACCCGGCCATAGGCATCCAAAAGCGGGCCGCCTGAGTTACCCGGATTGATGGCGGCATCCGTCTGAATAAATGAGACTCGCCGATCCCGCGCTCCCACCTCACCCGAAGAGCGGCCCATCGCGCTGATGATACCGGCGGTGATGCTGCTGTCCAGCCCCAAGGGATTGCCAATGGCGATGGCCCAATCCCCCGCCTTGATCTGATCTGAGTCTCCCAATGTGACAGTGGCCAGAGGATCCTCCGCCACATCCGCCGGATCCAGTTGCACCACTGCAATATCGGTGAGGGGATCCGTGCCTTGGACTCGCCCCATCAGGCTGCGGCCATCTTTGAAGGTGATCCGAACCTGCTGGCTGGATCCCACCACATGGGTATTGGTGACAATGGTGCCATTGGTATCAATAATGAACCCGGATCCGGTGCCTTGGGGAGATCTGGGGGGCCGGGCCAGACCACTGTCACCTGCCGGGTCACCATCCCCTTCAGCGCGGGTTTCGACTCGCACCACCGCTGGCCCCACCCGTTCAGCAGCCTGGGCAATAAATGTGGCAAAATCCAGCGGTTCTTGAGCCAGATCATCAGGTGTGTCAGGATCCCTGTCAGGATTTGATCTTGATCCGGAGAGTTGGGTGAGCTGTCGTTGGGTCCACCGGATGGGTTGGCTGGATCGGATCCGGTCTGGCCAGGGGTTACCGGGCTGAGCCAGCCACACACCGCTGACAATGCCGCCCCCAAACAGGATTGAAACCGTCAGCAGCCGCCCCAGATGACGCCCCAAACCCATAACGTTGTCTCCTGAATTTGTTGGAGTTTTTTTGGATGCTCAGCAATGGGGCTAGGATCTTTTGTCCAATCCTGTAGTCTAAAGCGAAGCAACCCAAAGCTAGCAAAAACAATGGCTCTGGATCCCCTGCCCACCTGAAACTGTCGCGTCAGCCCCTTTGCCCATAACCAGATCAGGGCCCATAACCAGATCAGCGGGCCAGTTCTCGCTCAAGGACGGAGATTAGCTCAGGGGCACTGGGGCTGACGCTGCTGCGATAGCGGCCCACCACTGAGCCATCTTTGCTGATCAAAAACTTCTCAAAGTTCCAAGAGACATCCCCCGGCGGATCCGCTTGGGTGGTCAGAGCAGCATAAAGGGGGTGCTGCTGGGATCCTTTGGCATGAACCTTGTCAAACATGGGGAAATCAACCCCATAACGGCTGGAGCAGAAGGTTTTGATCTCGTCATTGCTACCTGGCTCCTGGCTGCCAAAGTCATTGCAGGGAAAGCCCATCACCACCAAGCCCTGGGATCCATAGGTTTTGTGCAGC
>CAZODP010000136.1:204-3800 GCA_964578595.1 uncultured bacterium | reverse complement strand
CAAAGTCGCCTTCAGGTTCCCTGAGACCCACACAACAGTTTCCTGGCAACTGCCCTGATCCCCCTCTGAGTAGAGGATCCCAAGATGCCTTACCTCAAGCTCAGACTTGTATCGACCAGAGCTAGACAAATCTAAAAGAAACTGGTACCTTTACTACAAAGTTAGATATTACACTGTGAGGTGATGGCCATAAACTGTCTGAACAAAGGGATCCTGCGCTTCGGGTTGCCGTTACTGTATGTGGCATTGGTGGCCTGTGGGGGAGGTGGATCCAATTCTGTGGTTTTGGACTCATAGGAAACTGACCCCCGACCGAGCATTTGCTTAGAGCGACCCACTCTCCCAGGAGATCCGCCTACGGCCAACTCCTCTACGGATTATCAACGCTGTGGATGAGAACAATGCCGATGATGCGTTTTGCCCCCTACGGAAAGTGATTTTGACTGTGAATAGGATCCCAGAAAATCCTAATTGATAGCTTCACTTCAGATTTGAACTGGCGTAATCAATCGCGGAGAGTACCACATATTTTGAAAGTCTTTGTCTTCTAGTTTCAATGTGCTCTCTTATTGGCCTGAGGCATTCTTGAGATAGTCTACAGCTTTAGCCTTCGAGGATCAGAAATACATCACACTTTAATTCGTCAGTATAGTGCTCTGTTTAGTGTCTTTTTAAAGGGGCTTTTATGTATCTACACCGTGTTCGTCGATATGCTTTTCGTCTGATTTCTCTAATTCTAGTCGGTTTTTTGGCTGCCTGTGGACTGTCCTCTGGCCCTAGTCTAGTCCGTGTAGGCCGGTTACCAGAGACTCAGAACCCGCTCACCGTCTCTCTATTTTTTGACGGCAACCCGGTCACCTTTACTCCGGCTGACCTACAGATTGCGTTTGCTTTGGCCAATGGCATTCCTGCGGCAGATATCCCTGCTTTTGTGTCAGCCAGCTTTAATGGAGCTGTTGTGACCCCAGCTCAGGTCACGGGTGCTAATGCTAACCCTGTGTTGGTGTTTGATTTTGATGGCAATGGAACTGGGGGTCAGCCTGCCGACCTACAGATTGCTTTTGCCCTGGCCAATGGTATTCCTCCAGCGGATATCCCCGCTTTTGTAGCGGCTAGCTTCAATGGAGCTGTTGTGAATCCAGTGCTGGCCAATTTGCCCCGGCCAGCAGCGACGCCATTTTCCAGTCCAAGCCCGTCACCGAGTCCAAGCCCGTCACCGAGTCCAAGCCCGTCACCGAGTCCAAGCCCAACTAGCGGCTACAACATTACTCTACAGTTTGTAGATAGCTCTTTGAATGCTCAGCAACAGGCCATTGTCCGGGCTGCTGCCGATCGATGGGCTGAGGTTGTAACTCAAGACCTGCCGGACTTTACTGTGCCCCAAACGATTGACTTTTGTGGTGCAGGTGGAACCTTTCCAAACATACCGGCAGGAACTCTAATTGACGATCTCTTGGTGCAGGTGACAGGTACCACCCAAATTGGTGGAGGTAATGCGCTAGGGGGATCTATAGCTAATGCAGGCCCCTGTGGATTTATCGTTCCGGGGGATCCAATTATTCGCACTGCCCGGATCGGTTTTGATCCAATTGATTTGGCAACTTTTACAGATGAAGAACTGTTTGTGGTGACGCTTCATGAGATGGGGCATACCCAAGGGATCGGCACCAACTGGAGTCAATTTGAGGTTGGGGATCCGGTAATTGCCTACAACGGCCCTCGCGCCACCGCCGAATACAACAACCTTCTGGGCAATCCAGGGGGCACAGTGCTTCCTCCCTTACAGCAAGGGGGTGGCCACTGGGATGAGTCTATTTTTGAAAATGAACTGATGACGCCATCTATCACTTTGGGGTTCGGAGACAATCCCCTCAGTCAGCTTAGCGCCGGATCCTTGGATGACATTGGCTTTCTTGGTGTTGATTTTAGTTCAGTAGATAGCTATGGCCTTCCAGTCCCCCTTACTCAGGGATTACGACCGCAAGGCACTGAAGTTGATATGGGAAATGATGCCGTGATTGGGCCTCTTATGGATCTTGATGGTCGAATGGTCATGCCTTTTACGGTTGTAAGGTAACATTACCTCTTTAGATGGCAATAAATCGAATATGCCCCCAAGCCATCTTTACCGTCGATATCAGATCCGTTGAGGTGCAAAACTAAGGATCCAGTTGCTGGACTTGCTCAAGGGTGAGTTCAGTCACAGCGGCAATTTGAGCGGGATCCATGCCGATGGCCAAAAGGTTGCGGGCAATTTGCTGCGTAGCGCATTGTTTGCTCAATGGCACATCAAACAAAAGCCATGTTGTGGCAATAGTCATGACAGTCCATTTTATTACGATATTGATAGCTTTGAGGCAGGGATCCGAGCCATTTGTCCCAACAAGCCCAGATCACTGGGATCCCGACTGGGTTCAAAGTGGAGGTCAGCATAGCGAGGTTCATCGCTGACTTCCAGATTGGTGATGATAGATCCATAGGGATCCAAGAACTCGCTGAGCAGGCTTTTGGCGAATGGGTCATGGAGAGTCACAACGGATCCTGCATCAGCTTTTGGGGGCAGTGTATCCCATCCCGGATCCCAGGATGTGTTGATCCAGTCTCAGCCTTGTGTCAAACAGAGCTAGACAAATCTGGAAGGAGATGGTATCTTTCCAGTTATATTACTAGTGAACTTGCTGCTATTTTTTGAACGGATGAGGTTAAGCCATCGACGATTCTCGATTTTGCTTTCCTCCGGTGACTTGACCAATCACCTTTCTGATTTCTCTGTCTATTTTTTCTACCTAGGAGTGCTTTGATGAAATTTGCTAATTTTGAACTCAAGAGCGTCCCTCAGAATGTTGCTCTGATGACTTTGCTGGCCACTGCTTTGGTTGCCGCTTGTGGAGATGTCAACCCGACCACCCGTGATTTGGGTTCTTCTCCTGTGGCTCAGGCTCCCAGCCTATCTGGTGATTTGAGCGTCTCTGAAGATGGGATCATCTCTCTATTTTTTGATGGTAACCCGGTCACTTTTACTGCTGCTGACCTACAGATTGCGTTTGCTTTGGCAAGTAGCGTTCCTGTGGCAGAAATTCCTGCTTTTGTTGCGACTACCTTTAACGGAGCTGTTGTGACCCCAGCTCAGGTGGAGACTGCTAATGCTAACCCTGTGTTGGTGTTTGATTTTGATGGCAATGGAACTGGGGGTCAGCCTGCCGACCTACAGATTGCTTTTGCCCTGGCCAATGGTATTCCTCCAGCGGATATCCCCGCTTTTGTAGCGGCTAGCTTCAATGGAGCTGTTGTGAATCCAGTGCTGGCCAATTTGCCCCGGCCAGCAGCGACGCCATTTCCCAGCCCCAGTCCGTCAGCCAGTCCGACTGTGGCACCTACAACTGCTCCCGCACCACCGTCTGATCCACCCACCCCGACCCCGGATCCCAGTCCGTCACCCAGCCCGAGTCCGTCACCCAGCCCGAGTCCGTCACCCAGCCCGAGTCCGTCACCCAGTCCGAGTCCGTCACCCAGTCCGAGTCCGTCACCCAGTCCGAGTCCCTCACCCAGTCCGAGTCCCTCACCCAGTCCGAGTCCCTCACCCAGTCCGAGTCCCT
>CAZODP010000136.1:0-104 GCA_964578595.1 uncultured bacterium | reverse complement strand
CACCGAGCCCGAGTCCATCACTGGTTAACACCCTGGTCGATGAAAATGGCACTGGATCCGATTGCAGCCTGCGCGAGGCAATTATTGCCAACAATACCGATGCT
>CAZODP010000135.1:0-3884 GCA_964578595.1 uncultured bacterium | reverse complement strand
AGATTAAAACTGGATCGAAACTGGATCGATTTTCCCTCTTGCGACTGAGGGATTGCGCCCCTGGGGGGGTGACAGGATCCCTTGATGGCCTTGGATCCGGCGCGGAATGGATATCGGCTCTGGGCAAGGGTCGCGGTACACTACTGGTTGACCCAGTAAAGCCAACAGTAAAGTTAACAAAGCAACTGCCCGTGCTGAGAAAGGATCTCTTATGAGCGATGAGCGCACCAGCCCCCTCAAATTTTTGATTGTCGAAGACCATCCCGAAGTGGCCCAGAACAACAGTGAATGGCTGCAAAAACTCGATGGGGAGGCCATCTGTACCGTAGTCACCAATCCTGATGAGGCCAAAGCCCGTCTCAAGCACGAAACCCCAGACTTAGCGGTCACAGACATTCTCTATGGCCAAACCAGTGGCGAGCAATCGGGAGAACCAGGGCTAGAGCTACTGCGGCATATTTTTGAAACCTATCCCACGCTCAATGTGATGGCCTACTCCAGTGAGCCATTGCTGCTGACCCCGTTGGTGGGGCTGATCAGTCGCCATCAGGGGGGCTTTGCGGCGGTGAATAAAATGGAGCGACGCACTGTCTTTTTGGAGGGGGCCAAAAGTGCCCTCAATGGCGAACTGCGGATGCCCCGCGAGCTGCGCGGCCTGACCAAGCTGACCGAACGCGAGGTGGAGGTGCTCAATCTGCTCTGCAAAGATGCCCTTACTGATCAAGCCATCGCCGACCGGATCCATACCAGCAAAAAGACCGTCCAAAACTGCATCCAACGGCTCAAAGAAAAGCTGGATATCTTTGAGGGGGATGACGAGATGAATGCCCGCGTGGCCATGTGTATGGTGGCGGTCAAAAATAAGATCATTCAGTGGTAGCTCCCTGGCTCAGATGTCAAAACAGGACAGATTCTAAACTCAGGACAGACTCCAGAATCGAGCGGGATCCTGGTACGATCAGAGGGCCAAAATACAGGGGGAACAGTTGTGGAAGCTGGACTATCTCAACGGGAATTGACCGAATTTGCCCAAAAAGCAGCCCAACTGATCCTGAGTGGGCGCGAAGGGGAGGATCCTGTCATGACCGAGTACAAGTCATCGGCTCAGTTTCGGGCTGGGGTGCAACTGGCCTGTGCTGCCATGGTGTTGGTGATTGCCGAAAATAACAGCCGCATCGCGGAGCAGCTCCAAGCCGCCGGGATCCAGCAGTCCTGAGGGTTTGAAGGTTTGAGATCGAAGTTTGGATCGTTTGAGCTTTTGATTATGAGCGCAGCCGCCCAGCGGATCGAACGAGACTCGATGGGAGAACGCTCGATCCCCACCGATGTCTACTATGGGATCCAGACCTATCGGGCACTGGATAACTTTGCCATCAGTGGTCTCAAACCTTTGCCCATCTATGTGGATGCTTGCCTGTTGATCAAGAAAGCGGCGGCCTTAGTCAATGGCGAGTTGGGCTGTATTCCTGCCCAGATCAGCCAGCAGATTGTGGCGGCAGCCGATCAAATCTTGGCCGGATCCCTGCGGGATCAGTTTGTGGTGGATGTCTATCAAGCGGGGGCAGGCACCTCTCACCACATGAATGTCAATGAGGTTTTGGCCAATCGCGCTCTGGAGCTGTGGGGCCAGCCCAAGGGCAGCTATGACCAGCTCAGCCCCAATGATCATGTCAACTACGGTCAGTCCACCAATGATGTGATCCCAACGGCGATTCGGCTCGCGGCCCTATTGTCTCTCAGAGATGGACTGGTGCCCACATTGCAGGGGCTGGCCAGTGCGCTTGCTCTCAAGGGGCAAACCTTTGCTGAGGTGGTCAAGTCGGGCCGAACTCATCTGCAAGATGCAGTCCCCGTACGGCTGGGGGATAGCTTCACCGCCTACAGTGCCATCATCAGTGACCATTGTCATTGTATTGAGGCGGCGGGTCAGGGGTTGACCAGATTGGGGATTGGGGGCAGTGCGGCGGGCACCGGCCTCAATACTCACCCTGATTATCGCCAAAAAATGGTGGCTCAACTGGGGGAGTTGACCGGCCTAGAGTTGTCCCCGGCCCCTGATCTGATGGCAGCCATGCAGAGTATGGCCCCATTTGTGGCTCTGTCGGGCAGTTTGCGAAATCTGGCCCAGGATTGCACCAAGCTGGCCAACGATTTACGGTTGTTGGATTCTGGCCCGATGACAGGTCTCAAGGAGATTCAGCTCCCGCCGGTGCAACCCGGATCCTCAATCATGCCCGGAAAATACAATCCGGTGATGGCCGAGATGCTGAATATGGTCTGTTTTCAGGTGATGGGGCTAGATCAGGCCATTGCCCTCTGTGGACAGGCGGGCCAACTGGAGCTAAATGTGATGATGCCCCTGATTGCCTATGATCTGCTTCATAGCCTTGATATCCTCAATAATGCTCTGCAAGCCTTTACCCACCGCTGCATCACCCGGATCCAGGCCCAGACTGAGAACTGCCAGCGTTATGCCCAGCGGACATTGGCTCTGGTGACCGCCCTCAACCCTTATATTGGCTATCTCAAGGCGGCAGAGGTGGCCCAGCAGGTGTTGCAAACTGGCCAATCGGTGCGAGAGGTGGTCTTGGCCCAGGGGTTGATGGATCCGGCTCTGGTGGATCAGGTGTTGGATATCCAGAAACTGAGTCAAATGGTGAAGTGATGGGATCCGGCTCGCCTCGGCTGTTGATTGCCGCCAGTGGCACCGGGGGCCATGTGTTTCCGGCTTTGGCGGTGGCCCAGTATCTCCAAAACCACCCCACACAACCTTGGCAGATCGAATGGCTGGGGGTGCCCGACCGCATGGAATCCCAACTGATCGCAGACCGTTATCCCCTTCACACCATCTCCATGTCAGGCTTACAGGGATCCCGGCTCCAAGCAGGGCTGAGGTTGGGGCGGCAATTGGCCACAGGGATCCCAGCGGTAAAAAATCTGCTGCAACAGGGCCAGTTTGATGGGGTATTTACCACAGGGGGCTACATCGCGGCTCCGGCCATCCTCGCGGCTCGCTGGGCCAGGATCCCGGTGTTGTTGCATGAGTCCAATGCTATTCCAGGCAAAGTCACTCAGCTTTTGGCCCGATGGTGTCAGCAGGTGGCTCTGGGGGATCCGGCGGCCCAAAGGTATTTGTTCAAAACGGTGGATCCCGTCCGCCTGAGCCTTGTGGGCACGCCTGTGCGGCCAGAGTTTGACCAGCCCGATACCCAAACTGTTGACGCTCTGGGGATCCCAGCTCAGGATCCGGTGATTGGGGTGATTGGCGGCAGCCAAGGGGGGCGCGGTCTCAATCAGGTTGTGCTCGATTGCGCTCCGGCTTGGCTGGAGGCGGGGGCCTGGATCCTGCATATCACCGGGCAGGGGGAGTTTGAGACCGTTCAAGCTCTGGCCCCTCACCACCCCCGCTATCTCAGATTTCCCTTTTGGCAGACGATGGCAGCCCTGTTGCAGCGGGCGGACTTTGTGGTCAGTCGAGCTGGATCCGGAACCTTGGCCGAATTGGCCGCCACCGGCACTCCGGCGATCTTGATCCCATATCCCTACGCGGCTGAGGATCACCAGTTTGTCAATGGCCTGAGCTATGTCAATCAGGGGGCGGCGGTGATGATACGGGAAGCAGAAGGGGCAGCAGTATCTGTGCAAAAACTGGGGTTGGAGTGGCTGCGCTATCCTGAGCTTTTGGCGATCAAAAAGCACCATATGAGCCAGATGGCCCGACCCCAAGCAGCAGCCCGCGTGGCGGATCTATTGCAGCAGCTTGTGGCATCAGCACATGGATCCTAACCCCAGCCCAGATCCATCTACAGATCCTCAAAACCAGCTCCGCGCTCGGCAATGGCTCAAGACACTGGTGCGGATCCGGCGGATATGGCTCAGCAATA
>CAZODP010000134.1:0-3885 GCA_964578595.1 uncultured bacterium | reverse complement strand
AGACAGGTGTTTGAGATGTTTGAACGGATAGATTCAGCTTTGACTTGGGCACTTTCTGACTTGGGCACTTTTTGACTTAAGCACTTTTTGACTTAGGCACCTCAAGCTGAGCTAAGTTTACCGCTGTTTGGATCCCTGGTGTCCTCAGAGATGTCCTAAACAACCAGTTCAAGACTCTGGGTCAGCCCTCGACTCAGGGCCAGAACTACCGGCTTATCGAGAGTCTGGCTCTCCAGATCACCTCAACCCTAAGCTGGGGACGAAGCCGAGGGAATCGGGCAGCAATTGACCTCATCCATACAAACCTTGCCCCACTTCAGTGCCCAACGCACCAGAGCCACCCGATTGGAGGTGCGGGTTTTACCTAGAATGTTACTGATGTGATTATCGACGGTGCGCTTACTGATCTCAAGGACTTTGGCAATATCTTGATTTGTCATCCCTGCTGCGATCAGTTCAATCACCTGCAACTCCCGATCCGACAGCAGCTCGGCAACGCTGTAGCTATTCTCCATGCCTACGACCCACAGTGCAATTTTACCTACCCAAATTGTAGTGGATCCCTGACGGACTGACGGTGTGCTGCCCCCACAAAATCACCTGTTAGATGGCCCATCAGATCGATCCATCTTGATCCATCCCATCTCTGGGACGGGGAAAGCTGTGGGGGGCAGAAGTGCCACTTGATATCTGGATCCGGGGTCTTCATAATAAAGCAACCCAAGTCTATGCCGAGACCATGCCAGATTTTCTCCCCATCGCTTACTTTGAAAACCGGTTTGTGCCCTTTGGGGAAGCGACCCTGTCGATTGCTACCCACGCGCTTCACTACGGGACGGCGGCCTTTGGGGGCTTGCGGGGATTGCCGGATCCCGATCAGCCTGGGCAGGTGTTACTGTTTCGGCTGGATCGCCACTGCCAGCGGCTGAGTCAGAGTGCCCGGTTTTTGCACTACGATCTGCCCGCCGACAAGATCAAGCAGGTGATCCTCGAGTTTGTGCTCAAAAATCAACCCCAGGATCCGTTCTATATTCGTCCTTTTGTCTATACCTCAGACTTGGGCATCTCTCCCCGTCTGCACCATGTCGAAAAAGACTTCTTTATCTACGGGTTGCCGCTCGGGGATTATCTCTCCCCCAATGGGGTCAGTTGCCGGATCAGCTCTTGGCACCGGCAAGAGGATCTGAGCCTGCCCTTGCGGGGCAAGATCAGCGGAGCCTATATCACCTCATCGCTGGCCAAAACCGAAGCGGTGGAATCGGGCTTTGATGAGGCGATTTTGCTCAATGCCTCCGGCAAAGTCAGCGAGGCCACCGGCATGAATATCTTTATGGTGCGCCACGGCCATCTGATCACCCCCGGCTATGACCAAGACATCCTGGAGGGGATCACCCGCGATAGCATCCTGAGTCTGGCTCGTGATCTAGGGATCCCAGTGCTGGAGCGACCGATCGATAAGTCTGAGCTGTTGATTGCTGATGAGCTGTTTTTGAGTGGCACTGCCGCCAAGATCACCCCCATCCATCGGGTGGAAAACTACCCCCTGTCGCCTGAGCGTCCGATCACGGATCAACTCCGCCAAAAACTCACCGCCATCACCGAAGGCCGGGATCCTGCCTATGAACATTGGATCAGCCGCATTCAGTTGGGATAGCCCCTAGCTCAAGTGGTTTGAAAAGGCTGTGCCTGTATTTTATGGGCGATGCCGACGGCCTCTTGCAACCTTGGGATCCGATGGTGCTCCAACTGCAGCAGCAGTCCTTGCAAAATCCGGCTGACCATCAGGGGGCCAGCATAGATCCAACCGGTGTAGACCTGCACCAGGCTGGCTCCAGCGATCACCTTGTCCCAAGCATCCTCAGCCGTAAAGATGCCGCCGACGCCCATAATGGGCAGGGATCCTTGGGTTTGGGCATAGAGATACCGGATGATTTCGGTGGAGCGATCCCGCAGAGGCGCACCGCTGATCCCGCCTGCTTGAGAGACCAGAGGGGATCCGTTCACCATTTTGGTTTTGAGGTTTTGCCGAGATAGGGTGGTGTTGGTGGCGATCAAGCCCGCGATCGAAAACCGTTGGGCAACCATTACAATAGCGTCGATTTCAGGCCAATCCAAATCTGGGGCGATCTTGATCCAAATTGGGATCCCGGAGCTATTTTCTTGTTGTAAAGCCGTCAGGATTTGACTCAGATTTTCGCCCGTTTGCAAGTCTCGCAATCCAGGGGTATTGGGGGAGCTGACATTGACAACGATATAGTTGGCCAGGGCTTGCAATCGGACAAAGCTGGTGCGATAGTCTTGAGCGGCCTGATCGAGGGGGGTGAGTTTGGACTTGCCCAGATTGATACCAACCGGGATCCGGCGGGGGTGCTGCTGCCAGGTCTGGGTCAGCCGTTCTGCCAGGGCCAAGGATCCTTGGTTGTTGAAGCCCATGCGATTGAGGGCCGCATCATCCGCCTCCAGTCGAAACAGACGGGGGCGAGGGTTACCGGGCTGGGGCAAGGCCGTCACGGATCCCAATTCCGCAAAGCCAAATCCCAAGCTGGGCCAGATCGCTGCCGCCAGTCCATCTTTGTCAAACCCCGCCGCCAACCCCACCGGATTGGGAAACCGGATCCCGGCCACGGTTATCTCCAGGCGCGGATCCACCACCCTACAGGCGGCTTCGATCTGCCGACGCACGGGGTCAAACCAGGCCCCCTGCTGTCCCGTCCAGGCCAAGGATCGCAACACCTGGCGTGATACATCCTCAGGATCGGCCCGCAGACCCTGAAAGAGCAAGGGTTGTAACAGGCGACGATAGGGATCCCAGGCCATCAGCACTCCCAGTAGCGGATCCCGGCCCGATCCAGGCGATCCATCGCTTCACCCAAACGGTCGCAGTCGGCGATCAGGCTGATGCGCACATAGCCTTCACCCCCATCCCCAAAGGCACTGCCCGGCGTCACCACCACTCCAGTCGATTCCAGCACCCGCAGGGCAAACTCAGTCGATCCCTCGGCTTTTCCCTCAGAGCTGCGGGGGGTCGGGATCCACAGATACATCGTGGCCTGTGTGGGGGTCAGCTCCCAGCCCAATTGATTGAATCGCTGAACCAAAAAATCCCGCCGGTCTCGATAGCGGGTCTGAACATCCAGGAGATAGCGATCTGGCAATCTCAAAGCGGTTTCTGCTGCCGTCTGGATCGCCCCAAAAATGCCATAGTCCAAATTGGTTTTTAGGGTGCGCAAGCTCTGGACAATTTGCCGATTGCCCACCACAAAACCCACTCGCCAGCCGGCCATATTATAGGTTTTTGAGAGGGTATGAAACTCCACTCCCAAGTCCATCGCCCCCGGAATCTCCAGCAAGCTGGTGGGCTGATAGCCATCAAAGGCCAGCTCGGCGTAACACAAGTCATGAACTAAAATCAATTGATACTTGTGGGCAAATTCAACGATCTCTTCAAAAAAGGATCGAGGAGCCACCGCCGCCGTCGGATTATTGGGGTAGTTGAAATAGAGCACCCGTGCCTGTTGAGCCACCTCCGCTGGGATCTCGCTGAGGTCAATCACCCAATTGTTTTCGGGCCGCATCAGCATCGGGTAAACCTGCCCCCCTGCGATCATAGGCCCCCGAAAATGGGCCGGATAGGCAGGGCTGGGCACCAACACCAGATCCCCCGGATCCACATAGGCCAAAGCCAGGTGAGTCAGTCCCTCCTTGGATCCCAACAAGGGCAAAGCCTCTCCTTCTGGATCTAGCACCACCCCATATCGCCGCTGATACCAATCGGTGATGGCCCGCCGAAAGCTGCTGGTTCCTTCAAAGGGCGGATAACCATGATGGGTGGGATCCTGAATGGCTCGCTGAGCCGCCTCCACCACCGGGGCAGGGGTCGGCCCA
>CAZODP010000133.1:0-3953 GCA_964578595.1 uncultured bacterium | reverse complement strand
GAGGACAGATCTGGTTTGTGGGCTTTAGCCCCAAGGGGCAAGTCACAAGGGGCTAGGTTTGTGCTAACACAGAAAAGACTTAATCTGAATTCAACCGCACCCCCAGGAGAACATTTCACATGAGGAAGCGTGGCTTTCTGGTCAGCACAACGGTCGCCGTTGTCGGAGCCGTGTCTCTGGTCGGCTTTCAACTGGCACTTCCTGGGTGGGCGGGATTCCGCAATGATCCCAAAGAGGTGGTTGACGAAGTCTGGCAGATTGTCAACCGCGAGTTTGTGGATGTCACCTTCAATGACATTGACTGGGAGGGTACGCGGCAACAGCTTCTCTCACGGGACTACGCCACAGAAGAGGATGCCTACGACGCCATTCAGGAGGCCCTGGAGCAACTAAACGATCCCTACACTCGGTTTTTGGATCCTGATCAGTTTGCGGCCATGCAGATCGACACCTCTGGGGAATTGACTGGGGTGGGCATTACTCTGGGGGTGGATGAAGAATCAGATTATCTGATCGTGATTTCCCCCATCGAAGGATCCCCAGCGGAGCAGGCGGGGGTCAAGTCTCAGGATCTGATCGTGGCTATCGATGGGCAAGAGACCAAAGGGATGGACAGCAATGCTGCTGTGGGTCTGATTCGTGGGGAACCGGGCACCAAAGTGACCCTGACTATTTTGCGGGGGATCGACACCGATGACGAAACCGAGATTGACTTTGATATTGTCCGGGATCGAATCGAGCTATCGGCGGTCAACTATGAGATGCGGGAGCACAATGGTCAACAATTGGGCTATATCCGTCTGAACCAGTTTTCAGGCAATGCTTCCGAGCGAATGAGAGACGCCATTACCGCTCTGGAGTCAGAGGGGGCACAGGCTTACATTTTGGATCTGCGCCAAAATCCGGGTGGCTTACTCCATGCCAGCACTGAGATTGCTCGGATGTGGTTGGATCAAGGGGCGATTGTGTCTACGGTCAACCGTCAGGGCCGCCTTGATCCAATTGCCGCCAACCAGCAGGCTCTGACCAGTAAGCCATTGGCCGTACTTGTGGATGGCGGATCCGCCAGTGCCAGTGAGATTTTGTCAGGTGCTCTCCAGGACAACAATCGGGCCACCATTATTGGCACCCAAACTTTTGGCAAAGGCTTAGTCCAGTCGGTTCACTCCCTTTCGGATGGATCCGGTCTGGCGGTGACCATTGCCCGTTATCGCACCCCTAGTGGCGAGTACATCGACAAAAAGGGGATTACCCCTGACATTGTGGTGGAGCTATCGGACGAAGATGTGGAGCGGATCTCCGAAAACCGGGATCTGATCGCCACCCTTGAGGATCCGCAGTATGCCCAAGCGGTCAATACCTTGCGGCCTGCGATTGCGGCCCAGGCTGCAACTCCAACCTCTTCCCTTTGACTTGAGGTTGACTTGAGGCTTACTTCTCTAGCCTAACGGCATACCACTGAGTTGTTTGGCCAGGGGCTGTTTCAACGGCGCAGGCGGTCTCCAGCAGGCGCATGGCGCGAGCCGAAGAATCTGGATGGCTTTGCAAATCGGCATCCACCAGATCGGGGAAGGTTTCCAGCAGACGAGCCAGAAACTCCAACATCTCGGCGCGGGTTAAAAATTGCTCATCAAGGCTCTCCGGCAGCAGCAGCACGTAGTAATCGTCAGAGCGCAATGAAGCACGGCAAGACTGGGGATCCATAGGTTTCAGCGGGCTAGAACATCTGCAACCTAGCATGAGCTTTAGAATGGTCTTGGCTCTATCCTTTCACTTCTCAACATCATCATCTATGGTTGCAACACCTCTGCCCCCCTGGGTCAAACGCTCCATTGGTCGCGCTAGCGATATCTCAGTTGTGCAGCAGGTGATTAAGCAACAGGGGATCCACACCATCTGTGAAGAGGGTCGTTGCCCCAATCGAGCCGAGTGTTATCGCCAAAAGACCGCTACCTTCTTGCTGATGGGGGATGTTTGCACCCGTGCCTGTTCCTTTTGCCAGGTGGCCACGGGGCGGCCCGAATATCTGGATCCGGATGAGCCTCAAAAGGTAGCCGAGGCCGTCGCAGCTCTGGGCCTATCCTATGTGGTGCTGACTTCGGTGGCACGGGATGACTTGGCCGATCAGGGATCCGGGCGGTTTGTGGCGGTGATGGCGGCAATCCGGCAGCGGTATCCCGGGACTCAGATCGAGGTGTTGACCCCAGACTTTCGGGGGGATCGAGAGTGTATTGAGCGGGTGGTACGGGCACGGCCAGCCTGCTACAACCACAACATCGAAACCGTTCGAAGACTCTCACAATCTGTGCGACGCAGCTCAGGCTACGACCTCTCTTTGCGGGTGTTGAGCTGGGTCAAGGCACTGGATCCTACCATTCCCACCAAGTCTGGGCTGATGCTGGGGCACGGGGAAACCCGCCAAGAGGTGATTGAGGCCCTTGAGGATCTGCGAGCTGTGGATTGTGATCGGCTAACACTGGGCCAGTATCTCCAACCCTCGCTAGCCCATCGGCCCGTAGAACGCTACTGGACACCTGAAGAGTTTGAGGAGCTGGGATCCGTTGCTCGACAGATGGGGTTTGCTCAGGTGCGATCCGGGCCATTGGTGCGCAGTTCTTATCACGCCGGAGAGATGGACGGATCCCAAGGGTAGAATCTGGAAAGCTCAGGATTAGGGTAAAAAGTACAGTTCATCCCGCAAAATCTTCTCCACTTCGGCTACAGTTGACACCCCCCGCGAGCTGATCTCAATACTTTCAGCTTCTAAAATTACAAATGTTCCATCCTCTTGCTGCTCATAAAGGGTAGTCACTGGAAACGGTATCGCACCCATTTGACCCATACCGGTTACATAGCTAGCGATGGTATAGATATCCGTAAGTCCATCAAAGTTGAGTTCTGTAAAAACCACCGCATCCAGGCTGTAGGGACGGTAGGAGCTTGGGGTGACTTGTTCGGATTGGGGCAGCTCCCATCGCACTTTATGACCCTCAATTAAGATGTGGCTGTAGACCAACTCTTGGGGATTTTGATCCAAAGCTGACAAAAAATAGACATTACCAAAGCCTGCCAAATGAACGGCAAAAGAGTGTTCTAAAATTGGATCCAAGCCCATCTCTGGAATGGGAGGATCCAATCTCCACAGGGGAGCGATAGACTCCAATTCGGTCTCCGTCATCGGGCGTGATACCCCCGGATCCAAGATGGGCTGAGCGGATCCGGGTAGAACTAGGGATCCCAGTAAAATCAAACTGGTGGCACAAAGCATCCAAGATTTCATCCTACTCTCCTTACTATTTATGAACTGAACAAATGGATTTGATCTAACTGGACTTGTGATCAGAAGCAACGGTGAGTAGGCAGCCCATTGTGCAAAGATTGCACCACAAAAGGATCAGAGCTAAACAAACCCACTGAGGCCGGATCCCCAGCCAATTGGCCAGCCAGTTGTAGCTAATCAAGTAGGATGGCACTAGGCTCAAAGGCCAGAGAATCGTCAAGTAAATAGCCAAAGGCCACATGACATTGGTTTCAGTTGCCACCTCAAAAGCGTCAATCCCTGTGATCAGATTCAAAATTAGGATCCCAGGTAGTGAGATCAACAGCACAAAAGCTCCCGGTATTCCCATCAAGGGCACCATACCACCCAGGATCAAAACCACCGTCATCAAGGATAGTTTGAGAATCATTGTTCAAGCCTCCATGTTACGTCAAAACATGTCACACAGCGTTTCCTAGTCCTGTGAGGCACACACTTAAGCTAGGATATCAGCCATGAACTAGAGGTATCTCGCCTGAGTGGAAAACGCTGTAGTGGATAGTAGGGCAAAGCTATGGATGGCTGCACTGGTGCATAGGCTACCGAAGTCTTCTGAAAGTTTCATCTACATTGCCATGATATGGCTCATGGTCAGGCGATTGGCTTGATAACTTCCTTCATAGAATGAGCTAAT
>CAZODP010000132.1:0-4109 GCA_964578595.1 uncultured bacterium | reverse complement strand
ATATCATCGGGGTTGTACACTCAAGTCAGTCAAACACAGTTGATTTTTCACGGTTGATTTTCTATGGGAAAAGTTGATGTCGGATCCTCTGAAACCCTATTTGGACTGCCTGTTCTGCAAGGTAGATGGATCCTGATTCCATTGGGCATTGTTGTGCTCTTGTGTTTGGGAACCGTCTATGCCTGGAGCGTCTTTAGCAAGCCCTTAGAGCTAGAGCTGGGCATTGGATCCGGTGATACTCTATGGCCCTATACCTTTGCCCTTGTCTTCTATGCAGCCCTGATGCCAATCACCGGATTTTTGATCCCGAGCTGGGGATCTCGGAAGGTATTGGCTATTGGGGGCAGCGTTGTGGGATTGGGCTATATTTTGGCCAGCTTTGCTCCCTCGATTGGCCTGATTACCCTCTGCTATGGGGGTATTGCTGGAACGGGGGTAGGTATAGCGTATGGGGTACCGATGGTGGTGGTGGCCCGTTGGTTTCCAGAGCGTCAAGGGTTAGCGGTGGGGTTAACCATTATTGGTTTTGGGTTGTCTCCTCTCATTACGGCTCCACTGGCCAATCAATTGATCGAATCTATTGGGGTAAGGTCAACTTTACAGATCCTTGGCATCCTTTTCGCAGCCATGATTTTAGCGATCTCAACTCAATTAAAATTACCACCCCTGGGCTGGATCCCCACTGCATCTCAAACCAAGATTTCTCTTGATAAAAATTCACCGGAAATCCCTTCCCCCTATCCGGCCACTCTTTTCAAAAGTCAATCATTTTATGGGCTGTGGATCTGCTATGCCATCGGTAGCTTGATTGGGTTGAGTGCGATTGGCATCTCCAGCCCTGTGGGGGAAGAACTGATCAACCTGGATCCAACTTTGGCCGCCAGGAGTGTGGCCCTATTTGCCATTTTTAATGGGATCAGTCGCCCCTTATTTGGCTGGTTGGCGGATCGCTTTCAACCCGCTCGTGTGGCGATGGGATCCTATGCACTCATTTTGCTGGCCTCTGGGTTGATGATCCTGTCCCAAGAGGGATCCCGACTTTCTTATTGGGTGGCTTTTTCGTTGTTGTGGTTTTGTTTGGGGGGCTGGCTGGCTATGGCTCCCACTTTGACATTGCGCTTATTCAACCCCGAGCGTTATGCCCAAAACTATGGCATTGTCTTTACCGCTTATGGGGTGGGGGCTTTGACCGGAACGATGATCACAGGCTGGATCCGGGATGCTTTGGGCAGCTACAGCTACACCTTTTACGGGATGGCTACTCTAGCCGTTTGTGGAATTGGAGTTGCTCATTTTTTTTTGCGGCCCAAGATCCAGCCTTTGGGTTAGTCACTGCACCATCAGCACCGGATTGCAGCTAAACGTTTAATTTTCATGAGTCACAAACCATGATACGTTCTAAACTTTTATTCTTGGCCATTGGATTTTTGGCCCCTACCCTTTTCCTCTCTGAGACGGGGATCCCGGCTTTGGCCCAAGCCACCTCCATCCTGGTGGGAGCAGCGGTGAGTTTGCAGCCCGCCCTGACAGAGATCGACACACGCTTCACAGCGGTTTACCCTGACATCAAGGTGGAATATAGCTTTGCCAACTCTGGATCGGTGCAGCAACAGGTGGAGCAGGGGGCACCGCTGGATGTGGTGTTTTTTGCCGCAGCCAATTTTATGGACACCTTGCAAGAAAAAAATCTGATCGTGGCCGGATCCCGACACAATTTGCTCAGCAACCGAATGGCTTTGATCCTGCCCCAAGATTCAAACCTTGCGATTGAGGATTTTGCCGATTTGACGGATGAAGGGATCCAAATTCTCTCGATTGGAGATTTGCAAGCGGTGCCTGCGGGACGCTACGCCGGAGAGATCTTGTCTGCTGCAGGGGTGTTTGAGCAGCTGCGGCCCAAAATGGTGTTTGCCAGCACGGTGCGAGAGATTCTGACGGCGGTAGAACAAGGCAATGCCGATGCCGGGATCCTGTTCAGCTCTGATGCCCAGCTCTCGGAGCAGGTGCGGGTGGTGGCCACAGCGGATCCACTGACCCCAATCCTCTATCCGGCAGCCATGGTCCAAGACAGTGCTGCTGCCCAGACCTATCTGGAGTTTTTAGCTGGGGAAACGGCAGCGGAGGTGTTTCAGCAGTACGGTTTTTCAGCTCTCTAGGGGATCCCACTGCAGATGCCAGATTTTGAACTCGCCCCAGTGTGGATCTCACTCAAAGTGGCCTCCGTGGCAACAGCTCTGACCTTTGTGGCGGGCACCCTGGCGGCCTGGGGTATGGTTGACTACCGGGGTCGCTGGCGTTCTCTGATTGAAGCGGTGTTGATTGCTCCATTGGTATTGCCGCCGACGGTGGTGGGTTTTGGGTTGTTGCTGGTGCTGGGTCGTCGGGGGGGGGTGGGCAAGCTCTTGGCTCAGTGGGATCTCTCGGTGATTTTTAGCTGGTATGGGGCGGTGATTGCCGCGACGGTGGTGGCCTTCCCGCTGATGTATCGCACAGCACTGGGATCCTTTCAGCAGATTGATGGCAACCTTTTGGCGGCGGCGCGCACCCTGGGGGCAAGACGAGAGCGGGTGTTTGCTCGGGTGATGATCCCGTTGGCCCTGCCGGGGATCCTAGCGGGGGTGACGCTGGCGTTTGCCCGAGCGCTGGGGGAGTTTGGGGCCACGCTGATGGTGGCAGGTAATATCCCCGGTCGCACTCAAACCCTGCCCATGTACATTTTTTTTGCGGTGCAAGCAGGCAATATGCGGGCAGCCTGGATCGGATCCGGGGTGATTTTGGCCCTGTCCCTGGGGATGCTGACTGGGGTCAATCTCTGGTTTCGCCGTCCACTCCCAGTTCGGGCTACCCAGGGATCTCTGGTGGTAGCGGCCACCCCGCGCCTTAGCCCATCAGAGGATCCCCCGGCCCCAGCCCCTCGCCTCTGGGTGGATATCCGCAAACGCCTGGGTCACTTTCAGCTCGAAACCCAGTTGACGGGTAATGGCCAACCTCTGGGGCTGCTGGGGGCCTCCGGATCCGGCAAAAGTTTGCTCCTACGCTGCATCGCTGGTATTGAACCCCCAGACCAGGGCCGTATTGTGCTCAATGATCGGGTACTCTTTGATTCCCAGTTGGGGATCCACGTGCCCCCTGACCAACGCCGGGTGGGGGTGATCTTCCAAAACTATGCTCTCTTCCCACACCTGACCCTCGCCGACAACATTGCCTTCGGGATCCCGGCCAATCTGAGCAAAGTAGAGCGGTGGCAGCGGATCCAGACCCATTTGGCAGCGGTGCAGCTATCCGGGTGTGAACATCGCTATCCCAGTCAGCTTTCCGGCGGGCAACAACAACGGATTGCCCTGGCCCGTGCCCTGGCCTCGGATCCCGAAATCCTATTGTTGGATGAACCCTTTTCGGCCCTAGATACCCACCTGCGCAGTCAATTGGAGCAGCAGGTCAGCGAGATCCTGGCCAATTACAGCGGCGTTACCCTGCTGGTGACCCACAACATGGAGGAAGCCTTTCGCCTATGCAGCGATCTGGCGGTGATGGAGCAGGGGCACATCGTCGCCCAATCCAGTAAATATCACCTGTTTCAGCATCCCCCCTGCCTGAGTGTGGCCCAACTCACCGGCTGTAAAAACATCTCCACCGCCCGCCGCCTCGGCCCCGACCGGATCGCCGCCCTCGATTGGGATTGTCAGCTTGGGGTCAAGCCATCCATCCAGGGATCCCAACTTGCAGATCACATCGCCATCCGTGCCCATCACCTCACGTTTTTGCCAGATGGAGAATCCCCCAATACCTTTCCCGCCTGGTTAACCAAGGTCAGCGAAACGCCCCACCGCTTCACCCTGTTTTTGAAGTTAAATCGTCCCCCCGATCACGAGCAAGATTATCATCTGCAAGCCGAAGTGTTTCGAGAGCGCTGGCAGGAGATCAAAGCCTGGGGATCCCCGTGGTGGCTGCATCTCGATGCCCAAAAGTTGATCCTATTTTGACAGATATTTGACAGATACTGGGTCAGGTGTTTGTGGGATCTGGAGCTGTCAAGGATGTGTACGCCACCTCTTGCTAAGGAATGCACAGGGATCCGAAAGCTCCTATTAAATTGCAGCCTGCAATAC
>CAZODP010000131.1:0-4132 GCA_964578595.1 uncultured bacterium | reverse complement strand
TAGCAAAATTTATTTTTCAGAGAGTTCCCCCCATAGCCTTAATCCTCAAAGCCTTTTTTGAGAAACACAGTTTGATCATTGTCTAAAAAATGTTTGAAAACGATTTGAAATAGAGTTAGATATCCCGGTTTACACTCACTTTAAGTCGATTGGGATCCGGTGAAAGGGATCCTGTTCACACACCATTCTGATAGGAGATGAGTCATGGCATTACCTCTGTTGGCCACACGGCCCACCACCCAAAACAACCGAGTACCCCGCTACTTTGTGCCCAGTGATGAGACCCCGCCTGACAACCGCATGGATGATATGTCAGATGTGGATGCCATCATCCGGGCCTGCTATCGACAGATTTATAGTGAGCACCTGAGTTTAGAGAGCAGCCGCCAAAAAGCCTTAGAATCTCAGTTGCGCAATCGGGCCATCACGGTACGGGAGTTTGTGCGGGGCTTGGCCAAATCTGAGATTTATCGGGATCTGGTGATGAATCCCAATGACAACTACCGCTTCATGGAGATCAGCTTCCAGCGGATCCTGGGTCGAGCCACCTACAACCAAGAGGAGCGGATCGCCTATTCCATCATCTTGGCCACAAAAGGACTAAACGGCTTTGTGGATGCCCTGGTGGATGGGGATGAGTATCTCAACGCCTTTGGGGAAGATATGGTGCCCTATCAACGGCGGCGGCTGTCAGAGCAACCCGCTAATCTGCTCAATCCTCGCTATGGTGCCCGCTGGCGGGATCGCCTGGGGATGCGTCGTTCTACCGCTGATGTGGTGCGCTCCTACCGAGCCAGCCGTCCTCCCAAAGCAGGGGATCCGGCAGCCTATCTCGACCTGGCCCGTGCCCTCAAGCCCACCGGTGCCCAGCGTCAGAGCATCAGTGTCTACGACTTGCGGATCCCGGACATGACCACCAGCCGCCGCTAAGCCAATAGAAGTAGATTGGTTTTACCGATTAGAGGCGCATCTTGTTTGGAGGTGCGCTTTTTACTGGCCTAAAAAGACACGCAGAAACATCTCATGAACTGTGACTTGCCAGGGTTATTAACCCCTTTTAGTTCGCTTGCAATCATAGTAATATCAGGAGGAAATTTTTCTCGAGGCTTTATGAGCAGCATTCGTTCCCATCGGATCCCGTTGGTGGCAAAGTGGTTAGCTCAATCTGTTGCCATTGGCCTAGCTTTTGCTCCGGTGACGGCCTGTGGCGATGATGGTAGCGGATCCACGATTCAGCCTTTTCCAACGGCTCCGGTGGTCAATCTGATCAATCCGCCGACGGTATTGCAGTTGGGCCAAGTATCGCAGTTTTTTCCGATAGAAGTGACCGCTAGTTCTGGGATCCGGGCCACGCGATTTTTCGAGATTGAGATTTTTAGGCCGAATGGCAGCCTGTTTCGCAGAAATGAGTTTGATCCTATTGATGCCAATTGCGTCGGCGGGGCCACCCTTTGCCGATTTCAAGCTACTGTCTCAGTGGATTCTGGCAATCCGACGGGCCGCTATCAAATTCGCTACACCGCCTACGACCAGCAAAATGGCCAAAACTCTGTCACCACCCTTGTGGATGTGGTGCGGTAAGACGGCTCTACTCTCCTAGAAGCTTGGCAGGCATCACGATCAAGGTATTCCCCTGTCGCTCCACCACATACAGATCCTGGCCCGCTGGAATCTCGAGCGTGGCGATATTGCACCTGGCATTCCAGATGGATCCTTGATAGGAGACCCTTCCTTTCTCCCCAGGCGGGATGGTCGATACAGCGCGGGCCTCGCGGCTTTCTTCTAGCTCCATGACGTTGCCACGGGGCATCATTCTTCGACCCAGCCAAATCAATCCAAGCGATAAGGCTAGCCAGACCACCACCTGGATCCAGTCAGGAATGCCCAAAAAAGCTAAGCCTGCCATCATCAAAGCAGCTACCCCCACTGGGCCAGCCACCAACTCAGGCAAAAAAATCTCAAAGGCAATCAGCCCAATCCCAACAGCTAGCCATAGTGTCAACATAGGAGACTATCCCTGAAGTGCGTAGTTCGCTCACGTTTTGGATAGAACGCTCTCTTCAGTATGTCTGATCTGACTCTCTGATTTGATGGAAGGTTTGATGGGATTTGATGGTCTGAATTTCTGCCTTTGAGTTTCAGAAAGGTCTGAAGTGATGCCTCAGGCCACCTTGAGGGGCTGAACCACAGGGATCATGCTGTCTTTGACTTGATCGGCAAGCTCTTGGAGTTGGCGGATCGCTTCGGTACCCTCCAGTCTCATCAGCTCCCGGTCATCCCGCATCTCTGTCCAGGTGATGGCGCACTCAGACACCAAGAACCGAATCAGATGACCTTCGCGTAGGCTGACCATAAAGGATGCGCTCTCAAACGTATCTCCACAGACATAGCAGGAGGCCATATAGCCCCGTCGCTCCAACACAATGGCGAGAGCCTGCAAGCTCATAACCAGATCCCGAATGTACTCGCGGTACTGGTCTGCTAGGCGTGTAAACATCGCACCCTCTCCTCTTTTGATAGAGCTATCCTAGCCCACAAAACTGTAAACTAGTAATTTGTACCTACCGTGCCCCAAAAGCCTAACAATTGTAACTTTTGGATGCCAACTTCCCCAAGCCCTGTGTGATCGATCCCCAACATTGCGGCTGAGACAGATCTTGATTCAGACTTTACCGAAGCTGATCACATAGTACGAGCCATCTAAAAATCAAGGTTGTGATTTTACATACGATTACTGAAAGATCCCAGTCACACTGATGCCAAGAACTGGATCCAGAAAGCTAGATAGAGCAAGGCTTTGGGAGTTTGGGATGGAAATTTTGGCCATCCCTTGATCAGTGTAGAGCAGCGCAAACCCAGACAAAGGCCGTAAAAGGACTTCAACCTTTCTGCTGAATTGCCAGGAGATCTGTAAACTTGCGTAACAGCAACTGCGGAAAAACGTGAAGCATTAGCCTAAAAAGGATCCCACTTGACTCAGCCAGTCTGAATCTTCACCGTTCACGCTTTGATAACGGATCCCACTGTGGCCTAAATGCGGCTCTGGGTCTGGCCCTGAAGTGGAGGCTGTGATCAGGATCCAGCGGGGAACAGCTCTACCGCCGTAGGCCCCGATCCAGCTCAGTTGTAGGGCAAATGGCCCCGGCGCAAAGAAGGGATTGAGAGCTTTGTCCTGCTCAAACTTGCTCAACATCAGTTGCACAGAGCGGATCCGGCTGGGATCCAGGGGCGGAGCATCAGCAATGGTTTTGGCCCGAAACAGTGGCATCATCTGGGCAAACGGGATCTCTACCGTCAGCCATTGGCCGGGTATGGTGTCAAAGGAGTGGGCGTAGGCCAGGCTATCCCAACCCGGATCCGTCCGCAAAAACACTTTGTATCGTTTGCCATCCCCCTGCACCTTGAGGGTCAGGCCCTGGTAGGCACTCAGATCCAGGGGTGGATCGATGGTGCGGGTGCGAATGGAGGCAAAGCCCCCCGAATTAGCGGTGGAGACTACCCCGGCAAACCGACCCATCTCTGGCAGCCATTGCAGCCCACTCTCGCTCACCCCCCCCATCACCACATCATCCACACTGCCCCACAAAGATTTCAGCCCCTCAGTGGGTCTAGCAAAATCAAAGACCATCCGGGCGGGCTGATCTGACCAAACCTGACTGGCCCAATCCAGCAGCTCGCCGGGGATCCCTGGGCCACTGATCACCGCTTGGATCCCTGGGTGGTGACTGAGGGGTTCTGGATCCAGCCTAGGAATACTTGGATCCGCTGGTACTCCCCAACCCAAAACCTGCCAGCCCTTGGCTCGAAACCACCGGGCCAGATCACCCTCCCGCTCAGGATCCAAGCCCGCCAAAATCACTTTGGGGGTATCCACAGTTTTTGAGTCCATCGATGTCAGCCCCATCCAGCTTTGCAGTTGATCTCCCCATTGGCGCAGTGTTGAAGCCCCTGGCAACGCATCATAGAACGTCACCGTATCGAAAAATCGCTTTGGATCCCAAGCCATGCCCTTACCTCCCGGCACCCGCCCTTTGCATCATGACATCCTCACAAAAAAAGGATCCCCCAAATGGCGAGGGATCCCTAGATTGAGCAGAACACTCAAGGTTTACAGGCCATTCAGCACCGTATC
>CAZODP010000130.1:0-4181 GCA_964578595.1 uncultured bacterium | reverse complement strand
CCAGAGGGTTAACGGTTCTTTAAGTTTTGGCACCTGCCGCAGTCGGTAACGTTGCGGGCGAATTGCGGTTGTGGCCCAGATAGGCAGCAGGCAGAAGATGGGTGGGGGATCCAGATGGCTCTGGTACTGTAGAAAAGGGGCCTTGTGATCGACTTCACCCCCTCCCAACCTATTTTTTGACTGCGACCCATGCCAACCTTGACGATCGACGGGATCCCTCATTTTGTGGAATGGCTGACTGCTGACGGGGATCCACCGGAGGGCCATAAGCCGGTGATGGTCTTTGTGCATGGTTGGGGGGGATCGGCTCGCTATTGGCATCCGGTGGCGGCGGCACTGGCCTCAACCTTTGACTGTCTGCTCTATGACCTGCGGGGGTTTGGCCGGACAGCGGGACTGGCTCAACCTCTTGATCGAGCCATGGAGATGTCTCCAAACAATCTGGATCCGGTCGCGCTCGAAAACTTGGCCTCTGCTTCAACCCCTAATCACGCTAATCCGCTGGATCCGGTCTATGAGATGGGGGCCTATGCTGAGGATTTGGCGGCGATTTTAGCCCACTTTCATCTCAAGGATGTGACGGTGATGGCCCATTCGATGGGGGCCTCAATTGCGACGTTATTGGCGGGGTTAAAGGATCCTCAGGGGCGGATCAAGCGGCTGATTTTGACCTGCAGTGGCATTTTTACCTACAATCGCCTGTCTTTTCAGGCTTTTCATCTGGGGGGAGGATGGGTGACCAGCTTTCGTCCGGGGTGGCTGCGGCGGATCCCGGGTATGGGTCGGCTGTTTACGGCCCGCTTTTTGCATCAGCAGATCCCGGCGGCGCAGCGGCTGCAACTGTTGGAGGATTACCTGATGGCGGATCGGGTGGCGGTGGAAGGGACAATCTACACGGCGGTGAGTGTGCAGGCCACCCAGGAGATGCCCCAAGCGTTTCGGGCCTTACGGATCCCGACTTTGTTGATTGCGGGAGAGTTTGACCAGATCATTCCGACCCGATTGGCCGAGCAGGCGGTGGCCCAAAATCCGGAGCAGATCTGTTATGTGGAGATGCCCGGGGTGGGGCATTTCCCAATGTTGGAGGATCCGGAGGGGTATCTGCAGGTGCTGGGGGATTTTTTGCGACGGGAGTCGATTGAGTGGAAGGCCCCACAGTTTGAGACCCAAGCCTTTGAGGAACAGGTGGGGGATCCGGCCAGCTAAAACAGCCAGCGAGAAGACTGACGATACTCTGGAATGGAGCGGTTGCGGGGATGTTCACACATGTTGACGCATTCGGGGCAAATGGGTTCGGGGCAAATGGGGCCGGAGTTAATGGGATTGGGGCTGACTTGCTTGGGGATCGATCACATTCACTTTTTTGTGGCGGATGCCGAGCTGTGGCGGCAGCGGTTTGAGCAGCACTGGGGCTTGCGGTGTTGGGGGATTCGGCGGGATCCAGAGACGCTGACCTATGGGCTGGAGCAGGGATCCCTACAGTTTTTGGTCTCCCAGGCCCTCCGTGACCAGAGTCCAGTGGCAGGCTACTTGGCCCGATTTGCTCAGGGGGTGGCGGATGTGGCCTTGCGGGTGAGCAGTTATGGGGCGGCGGCGGCCCATCTGGAGCGATTGAGGATCCCTTTTATTGGGCAACCGGATCCGGTGTTGGGGGTGGATACCCTGCAAGTATCACTGCCGGGGGGTGAACAGGGCTTCCGACATACACTGGTGCACCAGGGGATCCGGCAGGGGTTTGAACCCATCTCTTCATCTGCGGCCCTCAACCCCCTCAACCCTCTCAATCAATGGACAGGGATCGATCATGTGGTGCTGAATGTGCCGGTGGGATCTTTGCAACCCATGCAGCTCTGGTATGAACAGGTGATGGGCTGGCAGCCCCTCTATCGCTATCGGGTGGGATCCGCTGATTCTGGGTTGGTCAGTGTGGTGGTGGGGGATCCAGAGCGGTCGATGCAGTGGGCCATCAATGAGCCGGTGGGCCACAGCTCCCAAATTCAGCAGTTTTTGCAGGCCAATGGCGGCTCTGGGATCCAACATTTGGCTCTGGCTACGGCTGATATTGTCAGGACCGTCGAGGATCTGCAACAGCGAGGGATCCGGTTTTTGCCCTCATCTGAACTGATATCAGGTCTGGATCCTCAGTTGCGGAGATTGGGGATCTTGGTAGACCGTCCGGATCCGGCGCAGCCCAATCGAGAGGTGCTACAGATTTTTACCCAGCCCATCTTTGGGGATCCGACTTTCTTTTTTGAGATAATCCAACGGCGAAATCAAGCTCAAGGCTTTGGGGAAACCAATTTTCAGGCTCTTTTTGATGCCATTGAACAACAGCAGGTTAGAAAACCCTAACAGAAGGCGATCAGGGTATGGGCCAACCACAGCTTTTCAGTCATCTTGAAATTGTCACAAGTGACCCACCTCTGTCACAATAGTTCTACCCAGACCCTAATCAGATCAGGCCATAATCAGGCAACAGATAGAGAAAGTTTGTGATCGAAATTGAGGCTTTATCCAAACAATTCGGCGGGATCCAGGCGGTCTATGACTGTTCGTTTCGGATCGAGACGGGGCAGATCACAGGACTGATTGGCCCCAATGGAGCGGGCAAAACCACCCTTTTTAATATGCTCGCTGGTTTTATTCGACCCACATCGGGCCGGATCCTGCTGGATGGGACTGATGTGGCCGGATTGCCACCCCAGCAACTTTTTCATCGAGGATTGGTGCGCACTTTTCAAATTCCTCGTGAGCTAGGCCGGTTGACGGTGCTGGAAAATCTGATGCTGGTGCCTGCACAACAGGTGGGCGAAGATCTTTTGACCTCTTGGTTTGGCTGGGGCCGAGTCAGACACCAAGAGCAGGACTTGCGCCAACGGGCAGAGAAGGTGTTGGAGCGGCTCAACTTGATTCATATGCGGGATCAATTGGCCGCCAGCCTGTCGGGGGGACAAAAAAAACTGCTGGAATTGGGCCGCACCATGATGACTGAGGCCAAGGTGATCCTGCTGGATGAGCCAGCCGCCGGTGTCAATCGCACTCTACTGGGCCATCTGGCCAGCTTCATTGAGGATCTGAACCGGGAGCAGGGCTGTACCTTTTGCATCATCGAGCATGATTTGGAGCTGGTGGCTCGTCTCTGTAACCCTGTGGTGGTGATGGCCCAAGGGACTGTTCTAACCCAGGGCACTATGGCAGAGGTTAAGCAGGATCCAACCGTTCGTGAGGCGTATCTGGGGGCAATGGATTTGCAGGATTCGCTCCCCCCCGTGGAGCAAGCCCCCCCCATGGAGCAAGCCCCCCCTATGGAGCAAGCCCGATGAGCCTTTTAGCCTTGCGTGATATCTACAGCGGCTACCGAGGGGTGGATATTCTCAAAGGGATCCATATTGAGGTGGCGGCGGGTGAGATGGTGGTGATTATCGGCCCCAACGGAGCGGGCAAGTCTACGGTTTTGAAGTCTCTGTTTGGGCTGGCCACCATCCGAGCCGGATCCGTATGGTTTGAAAACCAAGATATCACCCATCTCAAAACCAGTCAGTTGGTGCAACGGGGCATCTGTTTTGTCCCCCAGACAGGCAATGTGTTTCCTTCTCTCAGTGTCGAAGAAAATCTGGAGATGGGAGCCTTTACTCGCCGAGATAGTTTTGCGGCAGCCCTAGAAAAAGTTTATACCCTGTTTCCCCCTCTCAAAGAAAAACGCCGTCAACCAGCAGGATCCTTGTCAGGTGGACAGCGACAGATGGTGGCAATGGGACGCGCTCTGATGGTGGATCCAAAGGTGTTGTTGTTGGATGAACCAACCGCAGGGCTATCACCGCTGTTTGTAGACCAAATCTTTAAGATTGTTCAGGATGTCAATCAACTGGGGATCAGCATCTTGATGGTGGAGCAAAATGCCAAACAGGCTCTCAAAATGGCCCATCGCGGCTATGTCCTGGCTATGGGAGAAAATCGCTTTCAGGACAGTGGCCCCAACTTGCTCACTAACCCAGAAGTTTTGGAGCTGTTCTTGGGAGGCTAGAGGGATCCATCTGAGTGAATCCACGGCTTGCTTTCAAATCCACTCTTGGCTTAATATAACGATCCCTTGACGTTGGTAATCATTCAATACTTTGCATGAATTGGCTCAGTAGCTCAGTGGTAGAGCAGGGGACTCATAAGCCCTTGGTCGCGTGTTC
>CAZODP010000129.1:0-4193 GCA_964578595.1 uncultured bacterium | reverse complement strand
TGCAACTGGACTGTTAGGATGGCAAAGCTGTTCCTTGACATTGTTTATGCAACCTCGCCGCGTTGCGCGTGAATTGGCCTTGCTCGGACTCAATCAACTGCCCGCCACCCCCGCCAAGCTGCAAGAAAAATCCCTCGAAGACATTGTTCTGGCGGCGATCCGTGCCCTGAGTGAAGAGGCCCAAGATGCCCTCACCACCGCTGGGGATGAAGTCCGCCGCAGCCATCGCCTGTTGCAGGGCAGTTTGGTGGAGTTTCCGGTAGCAGATCCCAGTTCACAAGTTGAAACGGAAACCCAGCAAGCATTGCAAAAAGTGGGCCAACTGCAACGGCAGTTACAACGGATCAGCCGTGCCATCAGCACCACCAGTGATGCCCGTCTGATGCAGCAGGAGCTGCTGGGCTTTAGTCAACAGCTCAAAACCTTGCTCTCTCAGGCCAAAGACCAATTTGAGCAAACCGAACAGCGGCTGCAATCGGTGCGCCAAACCCTGAATGAGTCCGTCAGCTTGACCGAAAGTGCCATCAATCGAGTGGGTGGATCCCTGACGCTACCGGAGTTTTTGCGGACTGCTCAGACGGATCCGGTGCAAGCCTATGCCCTAGAGTTGCTGACCAGCATTCAGGCCCACAAGCCAGAGATTGACACCCTGCTCGAAAAAACCCTGGTGGGCTGGCAGCTCAACCGCTTGGCTCGCATCGACCGGGATATCTTGCGGATTGCGGTGGCTGAGATGCTGATGCTCCGATCGGTTCCCGATAAGGTTGCCATCAATGAGGCGATCGAGCTGGCCAAACAATACGGATCCGATCAGTCCCCCACCTTTATCAATGGGGTGCTGCGGCGGGTGATCAGTCACCCGGATCCCTGGAATATCCCGGATCCCGACCGGGCTGATACCGCCATCCCGACCCCCTAGAGAAACGCCTAGAGAGATAGGGCTAGCCTGATCAGCACCTTGCCGTCAAGGGATCCGATTGCAGATAATAGGCGGTCAGAGGATCAGATTAAGGTGTTGAGTTGAATTGCTAAGTTAGGTAAAGTCCAAGATCAGTCTAGGCTGTACAGATAGAAGCCCGTTGAATCTTGGATCAAATCTGCTAGGTCTAGTGGGCCTGGTCTATTCAATCTTGTGGCTTGCCTTGCTGATTGTTGTAAACCTGTTGTTTTGAGGACTGTGTCGCCGTGGCTACTGAAACGCTGGCAAAACCATCTGTTTCGCCCAAATACATGCCCATGTATCGGGTATTGCTCCACAATGACGACTTCAACTCGATGGAGCGGGTTGTGGAAGTATTGATCAAAACTATTCCTGGGATGCAACCCTCCCAAGCCACCGACATCATGCTCGAAGCCCACAACAATGGCATGGCGGTGGTGATTGTGGTGCCACTGGAGCACGCTGAGTTTTATTGCGAGCAGCTCAAGATGTATGGCCTGACCAGCACCATCGAGCCAGAGCGTTGAAAACAGCCCCGAGAACCTGGGGATCCGTGGCTTGGACTTGGCCCCGCTCCTGGCCCTTGCCACTGCGGGTGGGCTGGTTTCTGGGGCTACTGGTGGTAGCGACGATACCGTTTGCGCTGCTGGTGGGGCTGATCAGTGGATCCTTTGAGCTGGCTTGGGTGCCGCTGTATGGGGTACTGCTCTGGGGGATCCGAGCCTGGGGATCCCGCACACGCCAACAGTCGGATCCACTGGCCTACTATGGCCTGGTGCCAACTCCGACCTTTGGCCGTGAGCTGATCTGGGGATTTGGCCTGGGGCTGGGGGGCTTGCTGCTGTTGTTTGGGCTAGAAGGGATCCTGGGCTGGTTGGCGTGGCGATCGGTGCCGTTGGGAGCGATAGGGGTGGGATTACTCAATGGCCTGGTGCTCGGGCTAGCGGTGGCCCTGGTGGAAGAGCTGCTGTTTCGGGGCTGGCTACGACGAGAATGGCAGGTGGATTACGGCATCCCTGGATCCGGCTGGGGCACGGCGGTGGTGTTTGGGGTGGCTCATTATCTCAAGCCGTGGGAGGTGATCTTACAGACCTGGCCCCAATTTTTGGGATTGGTGCTGATGGGCTGGATCCTGAGCTATGCCATCGAACAAGAGCGGCTGAGTTGGCCGATCGGTTTGCATGGGGGCTGGGTGGCGGGCATCACCTGGGTCAATCATCTGGACTGGATCCGTTACACCGACCGTGTGCCTACCTGGATCACCGGCCTTGATGGCAATCCATTGGCAGGGGTGATGGGGATCCTGTTTTTGGCCCTGACGGGCGGGATCCTGTGGGGTTTGAAGCAGCCAGCTATTTTAGACACAACCGCTCAGGGCAACTGATCCAGCTCTAACCGGATCTCAAAGGCCAGCTCTCGATTGTCTGGTTCAGTTGTAAGGGCCAAGGTGAGATAATGGCGGGCTTGAGGATCCCCCCGTAGCCGCAGCTCACTCCCCAGCCGATGATAGGCCAACGCTAGCAAATGAATGGCCTCAGGCTGACCCGGCTCTGCCTCAACCCAGGCTTGGGCTTGGGCCACCGCTTGGGCGAGTTTGCGCGACTTGATCAAGGTTCGCAACTTTGTCGCTGGGTTGGCCCGATCTTGAGGTTGGGCCTGAGGGGGCGGCGAGGGCTGAGTTCGCACCACCACGGGCGGATCCCAAATCTGAGCTGGGCCGGATCGATTGGGGGGTTTTAGACCTGCATCATACTGTTGCCGCCGCTCTGGATCCTTGAGGACTTGATAGGCTGCACAAATCTGCTGAAATCTATCGGTTGCCGCCGCTCCTGCCACATCAGGATGATATCGCCGTGCCAAGTGATAAAACGCCGCTTTGATCTGGGCTGGATCTGCACCCGGATCCACTTCCAGTATCTGGTAGTAATTCAAAGTCATCAGCAACATTTAGCGCTAGATCAATTCACTCAAGTTACATTCCCTCAAAGAGCCAGCTTCCCCCAGCGATTCACCACCACCACCCCCGCCAAGGCCAGGATCCCACCGGTCAATGAAAGCAAACTGGGAATCTCCCCCAACCACAGCCATGCAATCAAGATGGCCAAAGGCGGCGAGAGATACAAAAAGCTAGCGGTGACGGAGGCTGGAACCCGTGATAACACCCAACTCCAACCGGTGTAGGCCACTGCTGTGGGACAGAGGCCCAGATAGACAATGGGCAATGTCGCAGAGAGTGGGGCAGTGGGTAAGGTGCGGGCCACATCGGGCAAAAACACCAGCATCAGAGCCGTACCCACCCAAGCGGCATAGGCGGTGATCTGAAGGGGGCTGTAACGCTGCAAATACGGCTTTTGCAGCACCATGTAGAGACTGGCAGAGATGGCAGCCAGCAGCACCAAGGCCGCCCCGCCCTCAAACCGAAACTCGCCCCCCTCCCCGAAAGCAATCAGCACAATGCCACTAAAACTGACGGCGATCCCCCCCCAGCCCCACAGGGTCAGCCGTTCCCCCAGGGTCAGCACCGCCAACACTGCTGTAAACATCGGCGCGGATCCAATCAATAAGCTGGCGGATCCGGCTGTGACGGTGAGCTGGCCGTAACTAAGGGCCACATGATAAACCGTCACCCCCAACAGCCCCAGCAGGGCCATAATCGGCCAATCCTGACGTTTGGGCCAAGGCATCCGGGTCAAGATCCCGTAGATGGCAAAAGCAACCGAAGCCACTAGATAGCGCAACAATGCCAATGCCCCCGGCGGATAAGCCTCCAACCCAGCCCGGATCCCAGCAAAGGCGGAAGCCCAAAACAGCAGCGACACCGCCAAAATCGCCCACGTATGGCCCTCCATCCGGGATCCGGGTTGCAGCCTAGCCATCTGTCTCACCACTCCTGTGCTCAATTCAATGGATCTCAGTGACCCGGTTCAAATGCCGCCGGGATATAGCGATACAGTCTCCACGGCTCAGGATGGCGATCAGGCTTGAGACCCGATGACTGTCGCTGTACCGACTGCACCAAGGCCACATCAAAACGGCCATTCAGATGTTCTAGCTGCGGATTTTGGCTTAAAAAAAGTGCCGCCGCTCGGATCAGTCGCTTTTGTTTGGCGGATCCCACTGCCTCCAGTCCGATGGGATCCCAGTCACCCCAACGAGCATTCAAAGAGCGGGTTTTGACCTCCACAAAGGCCAGCGTGGATCCCTTGTGGGCCACCACATCCAGCTCTCCCCAGCGACACCGCCACTGTCGGGC
>CAZODP010000128.1:1193-4478 GCA_964578595.1 uncultured bacterium | reverse complement strand
AGGCAGTGCTTGGTCTATGTGATGCTGCCCTCCATCTTTGACACCTGCGTTCCCCGTGACGAGATCGTGTCCGGGGATCTGTCCTTGGATCTATTTGCCGCCAAACTCCGACTTGTGGTGGAGGGTCGTGCCCCCCAGGTCTACCAGGATCCTTCCGCCTTTTTTGCCAATACCTACCCCACCAGTGGGCTAAAACTGCTGCTCTCAGAAGTCTTTGGCCGCTTGGCCCAAGTCACAGTTGGATCCCCTGTTATCCGTTTAGAAACCAGCTTTGGAGGGGGAAAGACCCATGACCTGATTGCCCTGTGGCATATCGCCAAACAGGGGCGAGCTATCAGTGGATTGGAACGCTTTGTGCCAGATCTGAGCCAGATCCCAGCTCAAACCATCCAGGTGGCAGCGGTGGATGGGCGAGACCTGGATCCCGTCAATGGCATCTTTCATCCAGAAACAGGCATCACCACTTACACTCTCTGGGGAGAAATTGCCTATCAAATTGGGGGTATCAGCGGCTATCAACTGCTGAAAGGATCCGATGAGCAGCGGGTCAGTCCCGGTACATCGGTGCTGGAACGCCTGACCCAAGGGCAGCCCACCCTCATTGCCCTAGATGAGATTGCCCGTTACATGCGAGCCGCCAAAGCTACCGCTGTCAGTAATAGTGATCTATCCGCCCAGGTGGTTGCCTTTTTGTTCTCGTTAATGGACTTAGCCGCCAGCAGCACTACGCTGGTGTTTGTCTACAGTCTCGCCTCTGCTGCCGATACCTTTGCCGAAGAGACCAGCGACCTCGACAAAGAGCTGAAGGCAATGGTGCAGAAAGATGTGAACGAACTGATCCAAACCTCTGCCCGTCAAGAGCGGGTGCTCACCCCCAGCTCGGATGTGGAAATCTACAACATCGTCAAACAAAGACTGTTTCAAAGTGTCAGTGTTGTTGCCGCTCAGAATGCCGCCCGTGACTATCTCAGCAGCATTCGGGCCAGCCGCCTCAGCTTACCCGAGGGATCCAAAGAATCTCATTACGCCCAGCAAATCGAATCCAGCTATCCCTTCCACCCGGAACTGTTTAGTTTGTTGACCAAGAAAGTGGCCTCTATCCCAGAGTTTCAGCGCACCCGTGGAGCCTTACGGTTGTTCGCCCTGGTGGTGCGTCATCTCTGGCAGCAGCGACCGGATTGGATCCCAATGATTCATCCTCATCATGTGCCGATTGGCGTGGATCCCGATATCACCAGCGAGCTGACCTCTAAAATCAAGCGCCCCTTGATGTTGTTACCCGTCCAAGCGGACATCTCCAATCCCGATGGCAAAGAGGCTCACGCCCAGATTCAGGATGGCGAATGGCTAGTCGCGGGCAAGCCCCCCTTCTCCAGTTGGGTGGGGCGGACTATCTTTCTGCACTCCCTCACCCAAGGCATCTCCAGCGGCATCCGTCGTCCTGAGCTGAATCTCTCCATCCTCACCCCGCAATTAGAGATGGGTCTGATTGACAAAGCCCTAGAACGCTTGGTCAGTGTGGCCTGGTATCTGGACAATGATCCCATCACCACCATTGCCCGCTTCAAAGAAGAACCCTCCATCAACAAGATCATCGCTGAGGAGAAAGACCAAATCGGCATCACCCAAGCCAAGGATGACCTGAGAGCCAGACGAGACACCATCTTTGCCAGCCGTCTGTTTAACCTGGTCAGTGCCCCCGAGGGATCCCAGGATGTGGATGATGACCCTAACTCAATAGCCTTGTGTGTGATTGACTTTGATGAGAGCAAGATTAGCTCTTCGCAGGAGGCCGCTCCGCCCCTGTTGGAGCAGATTTTTAACAACACAGGTGAATCCGGCAAGTTCCGCACCTTCCGCAATCGCCTGCTCTTTTTGTGTGCCAATCGTCAAGAACTCGACCGGGCCATCGACAATGCCCGCGAATACCGGGCCATTCGCACCATCCTCGCCAGCCCCAACCGCCTGGATGATCTGTCTGAAAACCAGCAAAAGTCCCTCAAACAGCGGGAAGGAGAGATGGATTTGGCGGTGCGCATTGCCCTGACCAACGCTTACCGCCACCTGTTCTATCCCGCCCAGGATCCCGTCAAAGCACCCAAAGGACTGATGCACTATGTCTTGCCGGCCCAAGATGCCAGCGATGTGAAGGGCAAGAATAACCAACAAGATGTCATCCTCAAAGCTCTGAAAGACTGCCAGAAGATCCGCCCCGAAGATGCTGCTCCCTTTGCTCCGGCCTATCTGCTGCAAAAGGTTTGGCCCGCTGGACTCGACCACTGGACAACCAGAGCCTTGCGGGAAGCCTTTGCCAAAGACCTGGGGTTAAACATCCTCTTGGATGCTGAAATCAGCAAGTTGCGGGAGACGATCCGCACTGGGATCCAGAGTGAACAATGGGATCTCAAAGCAGGAGAGCGGGTCTTTATCAAAGCTGCCGATGGACAGGTGAGCCTACCGGAGAGCATCGAGTTTTCGGAGCGGATGGAGCTGTACCGACGCGGCATCCTCCAGCCCCCTACCCCTAGAGAGGTGGAACTCAGTGCCCAACTGATGCCCGCTAGTGCAGCCGATAAACCCGTCCGGATCCGCTGGCGAGCCGCCGGGGCTTTGCGGGTCAACCTCTACCAAAACGGGATCCCACTGACCCCGCGAGAGTTCTTACCCTCCGATGAGGTGGAAGTCCAGATCCAGTCATCGACGGTCTTTAGGGTGGTGGCGGAGTATGGCAATGGTGAGCAAGCCGAAGCTCAAGCTCCGGTCAATCTGACCACTTACTCCACGGGATCCATCCCCAGTCCCAGAGCTGCCAATGGAGCCACCCCCACCCTGTTTGCGGCCCAGCCGACCATCCTAGAAACCGAGGGCAGCCCCAATGCCGCCCTAGAACGGCTCAAAGATGACTGTAGCGACCATAAAGTCCAAGGGATCCCGTCTTTCTCCATCAGCGTGGATCAGGTCACGGACTACCGCAAACTCTCCACAGCCTTTCCCCTGCTCAACAAATTCACCCTGCTGATTGACCAAGCGGTCACCCTGCAAACCCCAGCCCAGCAGTTTGTCCGCCTGGAATATCAAGGGGACTACAAAGGGTTCCAAAGTTTTCTCACCCCCACCAATGCCCTGCTGGGCAGCTCTGGGGTACAAGCCACTGTCCGACTCAAGCTCACCTTTCACTTTGCGGATCCCATCGCCCCCACCGGCCCAGAACTCGCTACCATTCAACAGGCTCTTGTGCGTAATCCCGTTGACCGCCTCCGGCTCCAAGCCCAAGTGAGTTATTGA
>CAZODP010000128.1:0-1093 GCA_964578595.1 uncultured bacterium | reverse complement strand
GACAACAACAGCTTTGCCCTCGAACTCTACCAGTGTGCCTACAAACGCGCCGGAGAGAAAAAACGACCTGCCGCCAAACGGATCGGCAAACTCAAGGGATCCCAGCTGGCCCAGGCCCGTCATGCTGTCTATGCCTGCCTCAAGGCCAATGGCTACGATCCCAAGACTCTCTCCCACAGCCGCCAGACTCCTTATGTCCTCAGTGAAGCAACGGGTGTGAATTTGGCTTTACTCTTCCAAACCCTGCAACCCCTTTCCAAGCCCGACCGGATCCAAAGTATCGCCAACGGCATCACCGCCATGAGCAGCGAGGAGTCCCACTATTGGTTTGCCAAAGTGAGTAATGGCAGACGCAGTGCCGCCCTCAAAGCCATGCGGGTTTTGTTGGGGGATTAGGTCAATTGGTCATAGATACCAATGGCAATCAGGATCCCCTGTTGCACTTGATGGAAGGTTGAAGCCTGAATGACTCCATAGGATTGCGGTTCCAGGTAGTGCTTTTCAACTGTGGTGATCAGGTCACACAATGCCACGGAAGTACGCTCTAAGCCGCCATCTCCTTCCCTGACAACCACACGACCCGGATGACCCGATGAAGCGTTGATATCTGAGGAAAAAGGAACCACCAGGACTGTGCGACTGTATTGATTGCGAATATCAACAGAGACCACTAAGACAGGACGCTTTTTGGTATCTCCTCCCTGCTTCAATGCCTTAGAGAGATAGATGGATCCCTGTTGGGGAAAGTGGAGGGCGCTCATACTGCTCAGACAGGATCCTCTGCCCAGGTGTGCATGGCTTGGTCTTGGGTTGCTTCAGCCCACTCATGCTCAGCTTGTCTATCGTCAGGGGAGCGGGTCTGATAGAACTGTTGCAGTTGAGACTGGATTTGGGTGGTTTGCCACAGTCTTAGAGCTGCCTCGAACACGGCGGAGCGATTGTCTGAGAGCTGATCAATAGCGTCGATCAGGCGGGAGTCGATGGTGACGGTGATTCGTCGCTTGCCTGTGATGCTGGGCATGGCGGCAGACCGATAAAGTGTCATACGATTTATCATATCCATGTTTTGATGCGATTGGGGTTTTGATGCGAT
>CAZODP010000127.1:0-4508 GCA_964578595.1 uncultured bacterium | reverse complement strand
CCGCCCTAAACTCTAATCAGGTGACGCTGATCACTGAGGCCAAAGTGGTGAAGCTGCACACCATCCCCTCTGGGGGAGAGATCACAGCGGTGGAGGCCGACGTGCAGGGGCAACGTCAACAGTTCTCTGGCGATATCGTGGTGGTGGCTTGTGGAGCAGTCAACTCAGCCGCCTTGCTATTGCGTTCAGCTAATGATCAGCACCCACAGGGGCTAGCGAATAGCTCCGGCTTGGTGGGTCGAAATTTCATGAAACATGTGCTGGGATCCGTGATCGGGGTGAGCAAACAGCCTAATCCCACCACCTTTCAAAAGACCCTATCCATCAATGACTTCTACTGGGGTGATGGGGACTATGCCTATCCCATGGGCCAGATTCAGACGCTGGGCAAAGTCAATAAAGACATGCTGGAGGGCAATGCTGCCGCCTATGCGCCCCTCAGCCCCGAACAGGTGGCCAGCCATTCTATCGACTGGTGGCTGACGGTGGAGGATCTGCCGGATCCCAATAACTGCATCCGGGTGGAGAGAGAAAAGCTGATTCTCGACTATCGGGAAAACAACTCCGAGCCTTATACCCGCCTAGAGCAGCGCTGGATTGAGATTTTGAAATCGATCGATTGTGCTGAGCAGGTTCATCCCAACAGCACCTATTTTCTCAAGGGTGGGGCCAAAACCTACTTCACCGGCAAGCTGCCTGTTGAGGGAGTAGGCCATCAAGTGGGCACCTGTAAATTTGGGGAGGATCCGGCTACTTCTGTGCTGGATTTGCAGTGTCGCACCCACGATATCCACAACCTCTATGTGGTGGATGGCAGTTTCTTTTGCTCCAGTGGAGCTGTTAACCCCACCTTGACCATTATTGCCAATGCCCTGCGGGTGGGCGATCACCTGATTCAACACATCGCTTAGGAGTCACCATGAAGGATCCCCAACAACTCAAAGCAGGCCGGGTGCAATTGGACTATGCGATTCAATCTATGGCGGCTGCCAATAGCGCCTTAGTCTCTCCCCAGCGGGATGATGTGACCCTGCGATGGGATCCCCAGATCAACGGATTGATGGGACAGCCCGTCCAGGCAGAACAGACCGTTAGAGTAGCTAACGAGATAGTGCTTATCACCAAGGCCCCGTCTGGGGTTGGCTGATCGGGCCTTTCGTTCAGGCCCACCTGAAGGTTTACAAGGATGCTGCCCTAGCCCGGAGCTTTTTGGATCCCATGGAGGATCACCTGCAGAATGGATGTGTCGGCAGCCTCAGCGAAATTTTTGACGGGGATCCGCCCCATTTCCCCCGAGGTGCTTTTGCCCAGGCTTGGACTGTGGCCGAGGTCTTGCGCACCTATCAGCTCACCCGTAATCTTCACCCTTGAGTCATTAAGGAGATATCCATGACTGCTGAACATCAGAGGCTGAACGAAGCCCAAGCCCAGAACATCCCCTGGAAAAAATGGGGGCCCTATCTGAGCGAACGGCAGTGGGGAACAGTGCGGGAGGATTACAGCGCCACAGGGGAAGCCTGGGATTTCTTTTCTCATGAGCAATCGCGTTCTCGCGTCTATCGCTGGGGAGAGGATGGACTGCTGGGTTTTTCGGATGATCAACAACGGCTCTGTTTTGGGCTGGCCCTTTGGAATGAAGTGGATCCTATCCTCAAGGAGCGTCTGTTTGGCCTCACCGGCAACCAGGGCAACCACGGGGAGGATGTCAAGGAATACTATTTTTATCTGGACAGCACCCCCACTCATTCCTATATGAAAGGGCTGTACAAGTATCCCCACGCTGCCTACCCTTACCAAGACCTGATTGACAAAAACCAGCAGCGGGGCCGCCGAGATGGGGAGTATGAACTGTTGGATACCGGGGTTTTTGACGAAAACCGTTACTTTGATGTGGTGGTGGAGTATGCCAAGGCCACACCCGACGATATTCTGATCCAAATCACCGTCACCAACCGGGGGCCAGAAACGAAAACAGTACAGGTGCTGCCTCATCTTTGGTTCCGAAATACCTGGGCTTGGGAAGAGAAGGAACCAAAACCTCAGATGGAAAGGGCTGGTCGGGAGTCAGAGTCAGGTTTTTCAGTTGTCTCAGCTCAGCATTCAGAGCTGGGGAATCTGTGGCTCTACTGCGACCATGGCTCGGCAAGCCCTTCCTGCCCAATTTCCCTCCTCTTCACAGAAAATGAAAGCAATCTAGAACGGTTGTTTGGGGCACCCAATGTCAGTCCTTATGTCAAAGACGGGATCCATCAGTATGTGATTCAGGGCCAAAAGGATGCCGTCAATCCGGCGCAAAAGGGCACCAAGGTTGCAGCCCATTATGGTTTACAGATTGGATCCCAGGCATCAAAGACAGTGAGGTTGCGGCTTACTCCCCAAGATCACCTCCAGGATCCCTTTGGCCCCGATTTTGATCAGGTGCTCAAAGCCCGCCTGCAGGAGGCTGACGAGTTTTATCGCACCCTGGCCCCCGCATCCATGGACGCAGATCTGGGCAGTATCCAACGGCAGGCTTTGGCGGGACTGTTGTGGAGTAAACAGTACTATCGCTTTGATCTCACCCGCTGGCTGGAAGGGGATCCTGGCCACCCGATACCGCCCGATAGCCGCAAAGGGGGGCGCAACTGCCACTGGCCCCACCTCGATAGCGACGATATTTTGTCCATGCCCGACAAGTGGGAATACCCCTGGTTTGCCGCCTGGGATCTGGCCTTTCACTGCATTCCCTTGGCCATGGTGGATCCCGAGTTTGCCAAATACCAGCTAGATATCATGACGCGGGAATGGTACATGCATCCCAACGGCCAGATGCCAGCCTACGAGTGGGCCTTTGGGGATGTCAATCCGCCTGTCCATGCTTGGGCCACCTGGCGGGTGTACAAAATCGAGCAAAAGATGACGGGCAAAGGAGATCGGCAGTTTCTGGAACGGGTCTTTCAAAAGCTGCTCTTGAACTTCACCTGGTGGGTAAACCGCAAAGATGCCGAGGGGAACAACGTCTTCGAAGGTGGTTTTTTGGGCCTCGACAACATTGGGGTGTTTGACCGCAGCGCCCCCCTGCCCACCGGTGGCTATATCGAACAGTCTGATGGCACCAGTTGGATGGCGATGTACTGCCTGAATATGCTGACCATATCTCTGGAATTGGCCCGAGAAAATCCTGTTTACGAAGATATGGCCACTAAGTTTTTTGAGCACTTTATCTATATCGCCGATGCCATGAATCATATTGGCGGCGGTAAGTCTCAGCTTTGGGATGACGAGGATGGCTTCTTTTATGATGTGTTGCATCTGCCTGGCCATGAGCGGATCCGGCTGAAGGTCAGATCGATGGTGGGCCTGATTCCCCTTTTTGCGGTGGAAACCCTGGATCCCGATCTGTTGGACAAACTGCCCTCTTTTAAGGAACGCCTGGAGTGGTTTGAAACCAATCGTCCCCAATTAGCTCATAATGTGGCCTCATTTGTAGAGGAGGGTCTGGGCAAACGGCGGCTACTGGCCATTGTGCAACCCGAGAAACTCAGCCGAATTTTGGCCAAGATGCTGGATGAAACCGAGTTTCTGGGGGATCACGGCATCCGTGCCCTCTCCCGATTTCATCTGGAGCAACCCTATATTTTTGAGGCAAGAGGACAGGAGTATCGGGTAAGCTATGAGCCTGCTGAGTCCAGTACCGGTTTGTTTGGTGGAAATTCTAACTGGAGAGGCCCGATTTGGTTTCCTGTTAATTTCCTGCTGATTGAATCCCTACAGAAATTTCATCATTATCTAGGGGATGGCTTTCAGGTGGATTGCCCCACTGGTTCAGGATCCTCTTGCTCGTTGTGGGAGGTGGCCTTAGACCTTGAGCATCGGCTGATCAGTACCTTCCAACAGAATGAGTCAAGTCAACGTCCGGTTTATGGGGGGATAGAGATCTTTCAGCAGGATCCTCACTGGCAGAACCATATCCTTTTCCACGAATACTTCCATGGTGACAATGGGGCAGGCATTGGGGCTAGCCACCAAACAGGGTGGACAGGTCTAGTGGCAAAACTGATCCAGCAATACACCCAATATCGTGAAGATTAGACCCTAAGCTGTTAGGCATTTAAACTACACCAGCACGATTGCTGTAAAAGCCTTACAGTAAGGGATTTGCAGAAGCTGTTATGCAATTTAGACGCTCAACAGCTTACGGTGGGTTTTCCCGATAGCTCCATTCGCGCCGCTGAGCTGAACCGTTATGTTGCCAGCCCCGATAGATTGTCGGTGATGGGAGAGAGGATCCCTTTGGGTCTGGTGACTGAGGATCCCGGTGCTTTTGGGATTGATGGGTAGCCCAACATAACAAGTCGCTGCACCCGACCTTGGGGTAGACTATTGGGCAGGGATCCCTGATTTAGGGTGGCGGGGGAGTTAAGACGTTATGCACCAAAAACCGTAATCTCAATCCACATATGAGGAAATGGATAAAACATGACAAATACAGCCTTAATTACCGGGGCATCAAGTGGTATTGGTGCTGA
>CAZODP010000126.1:0-4514 GCA_964578595.1 uncultured bacterium | reverse complement strand
TGACGTCGAACGCCCCCCGCTGGTCTGCTAGCGATCTCCCGACTGCTACCGTCATAAACAAAACCCTCCCATCAGTGTTTGCATTGTAAAATTGCTTGCGTTGTAAACTTATGCTGTCAATATGAGTGCAATGGATCCGATCCCCTGTGGAGACCGGCAACTACCTCAGTCATAACGACTTTCTTACGAAATATCAAGAGATCCTCATTTTTGGCTGTGATGTGGTTTCGAGTGGGTAGTCTGCTCATGGCCAAGACGTTCATGGCCAAGACGTTCATGGCGAAAAAGTCATGGTGAGAAAGTCATGGTGAGAAAAGTGCCACTGACTGACCGACTCAATGGCTGATTCATCCAGTATTTTCAATTTCTTAAGGATCCCTGTATGACCCCTCGACTGCTTTCACCCCTACAGGATCCGGACTCAGGATCCCCTACAGCTTCTAGTCAGCCTGTGATCACAGGAGAAGACTGGGTTGCTCGCGGCTTGGTGTTGTTGATCATCGGATGGTTACTGGTGTCGGTGGGGTTGCCTCTATACCAAATTCTCAGCCGTAGTTTTGTGGACAACTCTGGATCCTGGGTGGGCTGGGCCAATTATCAACAGTATTTTGGCACCCCCCGGTTAGCAGACTCCTTTGGGCATAGCCTCTATGTCTCGGTGGTGAGTACCTTGATCTCAGTGGGGCTGGCATTTGGCTACGCCTATGGTCTGACCCGAACCTGTATGCCCGCCAAGGGGCTGTTTCGACTGCTGGCGTTGCTGCCGCTGTATCTGCCCTCACTGGCTCATGCCATTGGCCTGATCTATCTTTTTGGCAATCAGGGGTTGATTACAACTGGCTTTTTTGACCTGCTACCCCGGATCCAAATTGGACTCTACGGATCCACAGGGATCATTTTGGGGGAAAGTTTGTACTGCTTTCCACAAGCTGTGCTGATCTTGACAACGGCTTTGCTGCTGGCGGATGGACGACTGTTTGAGGCGAGCTTGGCCTTGCGTGCTCCTGCTTGGCGAACCTTTTTGATGGTGACGTTACCAGGGATTAAGTTTGGCTTAGTCAGTGCTTTATTTGTCTGTTTTACGTTGGTCTTTACCGACTTTGGGGTGCCCAAGGTGGTGGGGGGAAACTACAACGTTTTGGCGACAGATATCTATCGGCAGGTGATTGGTCAGCAAAACTTTACGATGGGGGCCACCATCAGTGTGTTGATGCTGATCCCAACGGTGATTGCTTTTGGGATTGACCGGCTGGTCCAGCGACATCAAACCCCAATGGTGGGATCCCGCATTGTGCCCTATCAGCCCCGGCCCCATCGCCTGGTGGACATTGGATTCTTGATTTTTTGTGGGGTGGTAGCTCTGATCATGATCACAGTCTTGGTCACATTGGCAGTGGCCTCTGTGATCGATGTCTGGCCCTACCGATTGGGATTTAGCCTCCGTCACTGGGATCTCAATCGCGCCGCAGGGGGGGGATATCGTGCTTTTTGGAATAGCTTGAGGATGTCCACTTATTCTGCATTAGTGGGAACTGGGGTGGTATTTTGCAGTGCCTATGTGATCGAAAAATGTAAACCTTGGCCTCGGTTACGGCAATTGGCCTATTTTGCCTCCACGTTGCCGGTGGCCTTGCCAGGATTGGTTTTGGGTTTGGCCTATATTTTCTTTTTTAATCCGGCGGTCTGGCGATGGGGAGGCTTAGAAATGGCCAATCCCTTTCATGGCCTCTACAACACAATGTCGCTGCTGGTGATCTGTAATGTGATTCACTTTTACACAGTTAGTTTCTTGACTGCCACCACCTCATTGCGACAACTGGATCCTGAGTTTGAAGCGGTGGCGGCCTCAATGCGAGTGCCATTTTATCGGACGTTTTATCGGGTGACCACGCCCCTATGCTTACCGGCTTTGTTACAGATTGGATTTTACTTTTTTGTGATGTCGATGGTGACTGTCTCGGCAGTCATCTTTTTGTATCCACCTGATCTTCGGCTGGCCTCAGTTGCTGTGGTCAATATGGATGATGCGGGCAATACGGCCTCGGCAGCCGCCATGTCTACCTTAATTGTGTTCAGTAGCTTGGCGGTGCAGGCTCTCTACAGTGCTGCCACCTTAGGGATCCGCCGCCGCACCCAAGCCTGGATCAACCGCTGAACTTAGAGCTGAACCTAAAGCTGAGATGGAACAGAGATGCATTGAGATCCGGCAGATTCAGGTGAATGGTTGCTATTGACCGCTGGCTCAGGCTATCAATGGTTATGTGAATAAACGTTAAGCACTTGAACCATGCAGGCTAATCTTCCCGCTCCTGATAACTTGGTCTCGTCTGTAACTGAGACAGCCTATCGTGCCTTTCAGTGGGGTAAAAACACCTTTGGGTTTGCCCACAAAGCCCTTTCCACTCAAGCTGTGCGACTGATGGAGGATGTTCTGGTGGCAACATCCGGTGGATCCATTGGATCCCGGCCTGAGATCAAGATCACCGAGACAACCCTACAGATAGTGCGGGATCGTTATGAGAGCCTGCTGGCAACTGACTGGCAAGAGGCCGAGCAGGGCTACTATCCTCAAAGTTTGCTATTTGATAACCCGTGGGTGGACTTTGCCCTCTACTATCCACAGGTCTGGCTGGATTTGCCTTTAATTAGCCAGCGGGTCAATCAGCGGCAATACCAGCTCTTTCAGGATGGGATCGACACCACAGGTTACCCCCGTTACTATCTGCAAAACTTTCACTACCAGACCGATGGCTACCTGAGTGAGCAGTCTGCCAATCTCTACGATCTACAGGTGGAGCTGCTGTTTGGGGGTAGCGCGGATGCCATGCGGCGGCGGGTGATTCGGCCCCTCAAAGATCATCTGGCCCAGACGGGGTTGCTAGATCGCTCCACCCGGATCCTGGATCTGGCCTGTGGCACAGGTCGCACCTTGCGGATGTTGCGGGGGGCCTTGCCGGAGGTGTCTCTGTTTGGCACAGATCTGTCACCGGCCTATTTGCGCAAAGCCAATCAAGTGCTCAACGAGATCCCAGGCGAATTGCCACAACTGCTCCAGGCCAACAGCGAGGAGTTGCCTTACACCGACAATCTGTTTGATGCCATCACCTGCGTATTTCTCTTCCATGAGTTGCCCGCCCCAGCTCGTCAAAATGTGATCAACGAGGCGGCACGGGTGCTGAAGCCCGGTGGGATCCTGGTGATCTGTGACTCAGTACAAATGTTTGATTCACCGGATCTAATCGAGTCGATGGAGGCCTTTGTCAAAACCTTCCACGAACCCTACTACCGCGACTACATTCGGGATGACTTGGGGATCCGACTCCGTGATGCAGGCTTAACTTTGCAGTCTGAGTCAACCCACTACGTCAGCCACTACTGGGCAGCCACCAAAGCCTGAGTCAGGATCCTTGGGCTGAAACAAGGCCGCTGAGCCAAAAAGGCTTGATATGAAAAGCTCAATATGAAAAAGCGGGCGATGGGACTCGAACCCACGACGTTCAGCTTGGGAAGCTGACATTCTACCACTGAATTACACCCGCTCGAACAATTGAATCAACCCTTAGGATTTCACCCTAGGGATTCAACAGTATAGCGCAAGGACAAGCTAGGATCCTTATATCCCCATCCCAGTTGTAGTGATTTAGTACCTATCATGGCTGATTCCCTGACTCCCGCTGTTAGTAACCGCATCTGCAAGCACATGAACGATGACCATGCGGATGCGGTGGCTCTGTATGTTCGAGCTTACAGTCCATTTGAGACAGCACTGTCTGCCGAGATGATGGCGATTGACCCTGAGGGAATGGATCTACGCGCCCGGATTGATCAACACTCGGATCCGATTGAGGTGCGGATCCCGTTTGACCACAGACTACAAGATTCTGAAGATGCCCATCACACCCTGATTGCCATGATTAAGCAGGCCCGCAAATAAAGCTCAACGCAAGTCATGACTCACCACAGCCTGTTCGGTCATCATCTGGCACAGCCGCCAGTCTGGATTCCCAGACCGTTCCCAGTGCAGTCATGGTGCTGGGTTATTACGGGGCCAAAAAGCTCAAAGGCCGGAAGTGTTTTACCCTGGTGGACACCCTAGGACAGCTCCTAGCCGTAGACGTCTTAGCAACCAGTGGGCTGGAATAAAAGGGAGCCAAGCAGTTTCTCAAACGAGTGCATCAAGAGCAGCAATTCCCACACCTGATGCCTATTTGGGTGGATGGAGGGTAGGGGGGTGCAGATTATGTGGGCTGGGTGATGCAAGTATGTTGGTGTTTTTGCCAGCTATTCATCTTGTTCTGAAAACATTCTTTTTGACCATCAACAAATCGTTCTTCAGAAACTGGTTCTCCAAGTGCTGCTACTGTATACCTTAATTATCCAACGAGCTGTAGGGATATAGATGACTTTGAAAAAATAGGCCCTAAGATTGTCATCATCTTGGCCAATTCTAGCATTCATAAGAGAAAGGATATTCTAGAGAAAATAAAACAGGAAATGCCCAATTTAATCCTAGA
>CAZODP010000125.1:0-4616 GCA_964578595.1 uncultured bacterium | reverse complement strand
GGGATCCCAAAGAATGTCTCAAATTGCGTTGTCGCAGGGATACGGATGGATCACTTGCCTTGAGAGTAGGCTTGGACAACTTTGTATCGCATGTCAAGTGAGTAGCAAGTCATGGCAGAGCGTCAAATCTATATGCTCTATGTGTTGGCGAAAGAGGTTGTAACTTGAAATCGGCACCTGGGAGAATCACTGAGGATCAACGGCTAGGTTTGATGATGATTACCCCTTGCCCTGGTTGGGTGTTGATGGATCCTGAGTGATCCGGTCTGATCTGAATGCCGCCCCCTTGGCTGGGAGTACTGGGCAGCACCTGGATGCCAGTTGATCCCTCCGGTCTGATTTGGATGCCACCACCAGAAGTATAAGGGGGGACTTGGATACTGATGCCAGGGATCCCGGGGGTCAACAGATTGGTGCCTTCAGATCCTGCCGCCAAGATTTGGCCGGTGACGCTATCTCGGTAAAATAGGGATCCTCCTGCTCCCCGAAACGCATAAAAGTAGCGCACATCATTGCGATTGGCCCGTCCCCGGCAGATCACTGGGGTCTCTTCGTTGTAGGGATTGACATTGCGGCAAATAAAGCCCTGTAACTTGACATTGGGATCCGGTGGGATCCGGCGGGATTCCTCTGCCTGGGCAGAGCCAGCCATGACAAGGCCGCTTGCCATCAAGCCCATCGCCAGAGCCATGACTTGAGTGGATGCATGTTTCATCGTGTTCACCACACTTAGGATCCAGAAAATCAGTCAACTTAGCGAGCTAGGTGGGCCATATCAGCGCACCGCCGGCTGAAAGTCTTGCAAAACCGTCAGATTGAGGGGGGTACCGGGTTCGATCACCGATATATCAGGGGCGGTCACATTGCCGATCACCGCTCCTGCTGCCGCACCACCCAAAACCCGTTCTGTCGAGATCACCCGTGAGCCAAAAATACCGCTCAACAGTGCCCCCGCTGCCGCTCCAATCAGGGCATCCTGGGCAATCGCTTCGCCGGAGGTCTGACGCGGATCCCGCTGCAATGGAATCACGGCACTCTGGGCATAGAGGGGGTAAGACAGGCCGTTCACCGTCACCGCCCGACTGACAAACTGTGTCCCCCCGCTCACCGGTTGAAACTGCCCTTCCAAAAGGGATCCAGCGGGCACCACCACATTGCCCTGAGCATCCCGCAGCGGCGTATCCAGCACCACATTGAGGGGGCGAGTCTCGCCAGGGGCCACATAGAGCCGATCGGATGAGGCATAGCTGGCCACAATCAAATCCCCAGAGCGCAAGAGAAGCGTTGTTTGTAGCTCAAACGGCTGCTGCTGGATCGGCTGGGCCTGAGGAAACGATTGAGCCGGAAATGATTGGATCGGCTGTGGGGGCGGCAAGGGTTGTACCGGCTGGGGCTGGGCCGGAGAAACCGGGATCCAACCTTCGCCTGGGGGCAGTGAAGCCTGAGCCAGAGCCGGTTGGGTCATGGATTGCATCAACGTCGGCACGGCCACCAGGATCCCGGCCATCACCCTCGAAACAACGCTTTTCATATTACTTTTCACGTCACACACTCCCAGGATTCCAAGTTTAATCACTGTCTAGCTTAGCCAGTCTGCTCAATCTGAGGTGGGGCCACTCAAATCCCCGTTTGGCCAGTTCAAATCTCCTATCTCTATCAAACCTAATTTGATCCTCAAAAAGCCACAATTCTGGGGCACTCTCGCCTGCGGCAGTGGGTCTAGTTGATTACGCTTTTAAGTCGGCAGGCATAGCTCTGAATTGGGGATCCCAGACTCTCAGCTCTCAGGTAGACCCGTTGGGCCACAATGGATCCGGATCAATCAATATCCTAGTGAATACTTCTGTGCCGAAATCCCCTGTTGACGCCAGTCCCAAGCCACTGCTGGGACAATCATTGGCAGACCTCAAAGCCTGGGCCGAAACCCACCACCAACCCGCCTACCGGGGCCAACAGATTCATAACTGGATCTATCACAAAGGGATCCGGTCTCTGGCGGAGGTTACGGTGTTGCCCAAATCCTGGCGGACTGAGATCGCTGAAACCTGGGTGGGTCGCTCAGAGATTGCCCATATCACTGTTGCCCCCGACAAAACCACCAAGCTGCTGTTGCGGCTCCAAGATGGCCTGACCCTCGAAACCGTGGGGATCCCCACGTCAGAGCGATTGACCGCTTGTGTGTCGTCACAGGTGGGCTGTCCGATGGCCTGTGATTTTTGTGCCACCGGCAAAATGGGCCTGCGCCGCAACCTGGAGGCCCACGAGATCGTAGACCAAGTGCTGACTCTACAAGAGGTGATGGATCGACGGGTCAGCCACATCGTCTATATGGGCATGGGAGAACCACTCCTGAATCGGGCGGCTGTGGTGCAGTCGGTGCAGTGCTTTAACACCGATATCGGCATCAGTCAGCGACACATAACGGTTTCGACCGTGGGGGTGCCTCAGCAGATTGCGGCTCTGGCTCAGGACAATTTGCAGGTGACCTTGGCGGTGAGCCTGCACGCCCCCAGTCAAGATTTGCGGGAACAACTGATCCCCTCGGCCCGCCACTACACCCTGGATCAACTGATGGCGGATTGCTGTGGCTATGTGCAGACCACAGGTCGCCGGATCAGCTTTGAATACACCCTACTGGCGGGGGTCAATGATCAGCCCCGTCATGCCCAGACATTGGCGGCGTTACTACGGCGTTATCGGCCCCAGGGATTACTAGCTCATGTCAACCTGATCCCCTACAATCCCATCTCTTTGGCTGACTATCAGCGACCCCATAGCGGCATGGTGCAGCGGTTTTTGCAGGAGCTAGAGAATCAGCGCATCACCGCCAGCATCCGCCAGACCCGTGGGATGGACAAAGATGCCGCCTGCGGTCAGCTCAATACGCAGTTTCAGGCCAGCCTTGGCCAAGCTCCCAATCAAATTCCCAATCAAATCTCGATAAAATGACAACACGATAGCCCCCGCCTAGTTCTTTAACCCTTCACTTTCGCAACCCAGGATCCCCCCGTATGGTGCAGTTTTTTGCCCGTCGAATTCGTCATCAGCACCCCTTAGCGGCGGCGATTGCAGATTTCCAGAAGGCTCTGGATCCTAAGCGAGTGGTGGTAAATCCCGAAGAGTTGCGGGTCTATGAGTGCGATGGCTTGGCGGCCTATCGACAGATGCCCGCCATTGTGGTCTTGCCCCGCTCTACTGCAGAAGTTGCCGCCATCGTCAAACTCTGCCAACAGCATCGGATCCCGTTTGTGGCCCGTGGATCCGGTACCGGTCTGTCGGGGGGGGCCTTGCCGGTGCAGGGCTGTGTGGTTATTGCAACTACCCTGATGAAGCAGATTGTGAGGGTGGATCTGGATAATCACTGCATTACGGTCCAGCCCGGGGTGATTAACACTTGGGTAACGCAGGCGGTGAGTGGGGCGGGCTATTTCTATGCCCCGGATCCCTCCAGCCAGACGGTCTGTACGGTGGGGGGTAATGTGGCCGAAAACTCCGGCGGGGTGCATTGTCTCAAATATGGGGTCACCACCAATCATGTGTTGGGGCTGACGGTGGTGCTGCCGGATGGGGAAGTGATCAAGCTGGGGGGATCCATGCCCGAAGCGCCGGGCTACGATCTGCTGGGCCTGTTTGTGGGATCCGAAGGCACGTTGGGCATCGCCACCGAGATCACCCTCAACTTGGTCAAAACCCCCGAACAAATCCAGGTGCTGTTGGCGGATTTTGAGCAGGTGGAACAGGCCGGATCCACAGTATCTGCGATCATTGCGGCGGGGATCCTGCCAGCGGGTATGGAAATTATGGACAACTTCAGCATCAATGCGGTGGAAGATGTGGTGCAAACGGGCTGCTATCCCCGCGATGCTGGGGCGATTTTGCTGATTGAGATAGATGGGCTGGCAGCAGAAGTGGAGCAGAGTGCCCAACAGATCCGGGCCATTTGCCTGGCTCAGGGGGCGCGCCAAGTTCAATCCGCCACAGATGCTCAAGATCGACTGCGGCTCTGGAAAGGGCGCAAGGCTGCTTTTGCCGCCATGGGCAAGCTCAGCCCCAACTATTACGTCCAAGATGGGGTGATCCCCCGCAGCCAACTGCCCGCTGTGCTCAAGCAAATCGAACTTCTCAGTCAAAAACACGGCTATCCGGTGGCCAATGTGTTTCATGCTGGGGATGGCAATCTGCACCCGCTGATTTTGTATAACGGATCGGATCCCGGATCCCTAGAAAAAGTCGAGCAGTTGGGGGGGGAGATCCTCAAGCTCTGTGTCCAAGTGGGGGGCAGCATTTCGGGTGAGCACGGCATCGGGGCTGACAAACGCTGCTATATGCCAGAGATGTTCTCGCCGGTGGATCTAGAAACCATGACCAACGTCCGCAAGGCTTGGGATCCAAATCATCTGGCCAATCCCGGCAAAATCTTTCCCAGCCCCCGCACCTGTGGCGAAGCGGCCCATAGCCATCAGTATGCTTCCCCTGATGCTTTGATCGAAGCCTTTTGAGCCAGCTTTGGCTATTTGGCTTTGATCCGTTCATCTTTGAGCGGCTTGTTAGGGGCTGGGGCAGGATCCAATCCCGACTGGGTGTGACCGTAACTCGTTTGGCTGCAACTGGACTGT
>CAZODP010000124.1:0-4966 GCA_964578595.1 uncultured bacterium | reverse complement strand
TGCTGCCTCGGGGCAATGCCCTCTAATCTGGGCTAGATGATTTCAACCCGATGATTTAGGATCCCTCAGCTAACTTCTGGCCTATGGGATCCTGAATTGATTGAGACCTGAGAAAAAGCTGAGCAACCGCTTTAGACTCGGTAAGATAGTTTGACAAGCAACCGTATTGAACTGATTTGACAGGAGGCTTTCCTCTGTGACATCGACTACTTTTGGATCCAGTGGATCCGCAGCGATGCAAGATCGTTCCATGGGCGGTTTCGCCTGGTGGGCCGGTAATGCTCGCTTGATTAACCTTTCGGGTCGCCTGCTGGGTGCTCATGTGGCCCACGCTGGTTTGATCGTGTTCTGGGCCGGGGCCATGATCCTGTTTGAGGTGGCCCACTTTGTGCCGGATAAGCCCATGTATGAGCAAGGGCTGATTTTGATGCCCCACGTGGCGACGCTGGGTTATGGCGTTGGCCCGGGTGGCGAGATTATCGATACTTTTCCCTTCTTTGTGGTGGGGGTACTGCACCTGATCTCAAGTGCTGTGTTGGGATTTGGGGGCATCTACCATGCGGTGCGTGGCCCTGAAACCTTGGAGCAATCCTCCCCCTTCTTTGGCTACGACTGGAAAGACAAGAACAAAATGACCACCATCATTGGCATCCACCTGGTGCTGCTGGGGTGTGGTGCACTGCTGTTGGTGATCAAATCCATGTTCTTGGGTGGGGTCTACGATACTTGGGCACCCGGTGGTGGAGATGTCCGAGTGATCACCAATCCAACCTTGGATCCTAGTGTGATCTTTGGCTACCTGCTCAGTTCTCCCTTCGGCGGCTCCGGTTGGATCGTCGGTGTGGACAACATGGAAGACATCATTGGCGGCCACATCTATGTGGGCATCATCTGCATCGCCGGTGGAATTTGGCACATCTTGACCAAGCCCTTTGGGTGGGCCCGTCGCGCCCTGGTCTGGTCGGGTGAAGCCTACCTCTCCTATAGCTTGGCGGCTGTATCGCTGATGAGTTTCATTGCGGTGTGCTTCATTTGGTTTAACAACACCGCTTACCCCAGTGAGTTCTATGGTCCCACCGGCCCCGAGGCCTCTCAAGCTCAGGCTCTCACCTTTGTGGTGCGTGACCAACGCTTGGGTGCCAATATCGGTCAGGCCCAAGGCCCCACCGGTTTGGGTAAGTACCTGATGCGCTCTCCGACTGGGGAGATCATCTTTGGGGGTGAGACCATGCGCTTCTGGGATGTGCAGGCTCCCTGGAAGTCTCCCCTGCTTGGCCCCAACGGCTTGGATATCGATAAGCTCAAAAACGACATTCAGCCTTGGCAAGCCCGTCGAGCGGTGGAATACATGACCCATGCGCCCTTGGGATCCCTCAACTCTGTGGGTGGGGTGGCCACTGAGGTTAACTCTGTGAACTTCACCAGCCCTCGGACTTGGTTGGCCGCTCACAACTTTATCTTGGGCTTCTTGTTCTTCATTGGTCACCTGTGGCATGCGGGCCGCGCCCGTGCTGCTGCTGCTGGCTTTGAGAAAGGCCTGAGCCGTGAAAATGAGCCAGTCTACCGGATGAAGGAACTGCGCTAGGGTCTCAGTCTTGACTGTCAGTTGAGTATCTTCATCTAAGTGTTTGATACCTAAGGACAATGAGCAAAGCTGATTGTCTGTCCATTGGTTAACTGGGTTATTAACCCTTGTTTTGCCCCTGCACCTGCGGGGGCTTTTTGCTACTCAGTTTTTATGACTGAGGCAGGATCCCAATCTTGGGGGTAGGCGGCAATTCCAAAAGTCCGATCAAACATCCGCCCAAACAGTCCGCCCAAACAGAGCGACCATTGGCCAGGGTTGAACCGATGCCGCTAGTCAACCGTCTAAGACAGCAAACCACATTTTGGATCACTGCCTTGGCCACTGCTATGGACATCGACCGCCAAAAAGCTCACTTCTTCCGTCGGGTTAGCCTCGGTGCCACCTTGGCTGAGCTGGACTCTAACTCTACTCCCCAAGACCTCCTTCAAACCTGGCTTCAGGATCCACAGCCTCAACCGGCCCCGCCCCCTCACTGGACAAGCCCCCCCCGTTGGGATCCCCGTTCCCCTGATCCAGACATTCGTCGGCAGGCCCGCCAAGAAAACCGTACCCGTATTCTGGCCTTGGGAAGCTGGCTGTTACAGCAGCGGGTGGAGGCCAGCAATCCTCTGCACGAAACCATCACCGATATCTGGCGGGATCATCTGGTGGTATCGTTCAAAAAGTTCAATTTACCTTCATTTGTACTGGATTACGACCTACGGTTGCGCCAGCATGCCTTGGGGGATTACCGGGAGTTGTTGTGGAGTGCCACCACCAGCCCCGCCATGCTGTTTTATCTGGACAACCAGCGCAATCGAACTGGACAGCTCAATGAGAACTACAGCCGAGAGCTGATGGAACTCTTTACACTGGGGCGTGACCATTACACCGAGGCGGATGTCCAGGAAGGGGCTAGGGCTTTGACCGGTTGGACCGTCGATGGGCCAAGACTTCGCCAGACTGGAGCCGTCGGATCCCGCTTTGTCCCCCGCCGCCATGACAGTGGATCCAAAACCTTTTTGGGCCAGACCGGCCCCCTCACCGCCGAGGATGTGGTGGAGATCCTAGCCAATCATCCTGCCACCGCCCGCACTGTGGGACAGGTGCTGTGGAGTCGCTTGGTCTATCCGGATCCAGAGCCAGCCATCATCGACCGACTGGCTAATGTGTATCAGCAGCAGCAGCGATCCATTGCTGCCGTGGTGGAGGCCGTTTTTAGCAGCCCTGAGTTTTATAGCGACCGAGCCTATCGCAGCCAGATCAAAAGCCCCCAGTCCTTTGTGTTGGGATCCATTCGGCAATTGCAACTTGAGGCGAACTATGGTGCGATCCTAGGCCATCTCAGATCCCTGGGTCACCTGCCCTACACCGCTCCGACTGTGAAAGGCTGGCCACAGGGACAGGGATGGCTCACCAGCATGGCATTCGTGGGGCGGCTCAACCTGGCCCAGCAGATGGTGGGTGACTACGGCGGTGAAACCGGCTTTGTCTATGATCCCTCCTTGACGACAGCAGACCTCGCCCGACTGTTGCTGGATGGGGATCCCCCAGAGCCATTGAGAACTCAGCTTCAGGGATTGGGTCTCCGGGAGGCGACTGCCCTTATCCTGGCTTCCCCCAGCTTTCAGGTGGCTTGAGGACTGCTCTGACCTAGTCCCCATGCACCCTCTTTCCAGACTTTACGGTTCAAACTTTGAGTAGTCTTTGAGTCAAACCAGGAGAATTTTTATGCACCGCCGCCAATTTATCTCGAGTTTTTCTGCTGCTGCCACCCTCTTGGCCCTCCATCGCCCTACTGCCGCCCAGGATCCCGCTTCAGGGCAATCCTCGACCCTTGTGTTGATTGAGCTGGCAGGGGGCAATGATGGTCTCAATACCTTTATTCCCTATCGGGATCCTAACTATCTGCGGCTGCGCCCGGATCTGGCCATTCGAGACGGGATCCCGGTCACAGATACGGTTGCCCTTCACCCGGCCCTGGCATCTTGGGCTGAACTGCTGGAGCAGGGATCGATGGCAGTGATTCAGAATGTGGGCTATCCCAATCCGGATCTGTCCCACTTTCGTTCCAAAGAGATCTGGCAGAGTGCCTCGCTGGGCAGTCCCGATAGCGGTTGGCTAGCCCGTTACCTGGCCGTAACCCAGGCCCCCACCCCCGCTGGCGTTGCGCTAGGGGAGGAATATCCGCTGGCCTTGACCGGTGATGAGAGCCGCTACTTGCATTTGGCCCCACAGTTGACTACACCGGCAGAGGGACAACTGGGGCAGGCGATCCAGGCTGTCTACGGCATCCCCCACAGGGATCCGTTAGCAGAGCAGGTGCGGCAGTTGGTGGTGGAGAGTACCGCAGCGGTGAGGACATTCTCCCGAGATTTAGAGCAACGGGTGGCTCAGCAGGGCTATCCCCAGGGGCCGGTGGGTCGGCAACTGGCCTTGGCCGCTCGGCTGGTGGAATCGGGGGCGCGGGTCATCTATCTCACCATTGGGGGCTGGGATACCCATGTCAATCAGGCGGGGCGTCACCAGCGGCTATTGGAGCAACTGGGGCCAGGGCTATCGGCCTACCATCGGGATCTACAGGAAAAAGGTCTGGATCAGCAGGTGCTGGTCATGGTGCAGAGCGAGTTTGGCCGCCGCCCCGCCCAAAATGGATCCGGAGGAACCGATCATGGCACGGCTGGGCCGGTGATCCTGCTGGGCCGAGGGGTGCAGGGGGGTTGGTATGGGGGAGATCCGGCCTTGGATAGCCTGGTCAGTAGCAATTTGCCCATGCAGGTGGATTTTCGCAGCCTCTATGCCGAGGTACTGGCGCAAGGTTTAGGGGTGGATCCCATCGGGATCTTGGGGGATAGCTTCGGGCCGGTTGGGGTGCTGGCCTAGAGCCTTGGCTTGATATCAGCTTCAAGTCTGGTTCAAGTCTGGCCCCAAAGATCGGTGACAAAAGTTCAGTGACAAAAGTGAACGCTACAGAATTCTACAAAATAGAACTCCCAGAAAAAATCACAGGTGATCACTCCTGTGGGATCCCTTGCGAGAGTGCCCCCAAGTGGGTCAAAGCGGTGCCGGGGTAATAAAACTCCAGGATCTGAGCTGCCGTAAACCCCCTCCGGGCCAAGCCATAGGATCCGTACTGGCTCATGCCCACCCCGTGCCCAAAGCCGCCGCCCACAAAGCGATAGCCGGTCAGCACCTCCCCCTGCAGGATTGGCTCCAGCTCAAAGAGGGTACTAAGCAACGAGGGAAAGGCCAGCCTCACCTGATCTTTTTCCAGGACAAAGGGGTGGGATCCCATCGGGGTGTGGAGGGTGACCTGAAACTGTTGGATCCGACCACTGGGGGCGCGAGACAAAATCGCCAGCCCTGTAACCTGATCCCAGTCAGGCAATGGGATCCCCA
>CAZODP010000123.1:0-5729 GCA_964578595.1 uncultured bacterium | reverse complement strand
TTGGTGGGATTCCACTGCCTCAGGGATCCAGCCATCGCCAAACCCATCCAAACTCTCAGCTCATCCTCCCCAAATCATTCGGCATTCTGTTCATTGCACTCAGTCAAAAGAGTATGATCGACGGAGTGAGGGGCACACTCGCCTTGGGTGAGGGGTATACAGACTCGGATGAAATGGGATCCTGCCACCGGATGGGTCAGATGGGCAGCACTGCTGCTCATCACAAGCTCTTGCGGCGCAATTCCCACCACCACAGACACCACGCTGATCTCTCCCAATTTACTGGTTGTCCCCACCCCAGCCCCCCGCACCCCGCCGCCACTGCCTGTCAGCCTACCAGCCCCACTACCGTCAGATGAATTGGCCCTGACCTTGGATAGGCGCGGATCCGATTGGGTTGCTACTTTACCTGCCACCCATGTCAACCGCTGGCTCGCCCGTGAAAAAGGTACTGGCGTGGAATGGATTGATGTCAATTTGACGGTGGGCAGCTATCGACAGACCGCTACGGCCCAATTGCGAGCTGACCAAAGCGCAGTCTTTACATTTTCGGGAGTACCCTCATCCGGGCAAGCTCGATTTCAGGCGGTGGCCTTTTATGGCCCTGAAACCTTGGCCGAGGGATCCACTGAGTTTGCCCTCTCAGGCTCCACCACGGTCGCCGCCACCGGAGGGGGGACAATTGCAGCCAATACTCCTACAGCCAACAATAGTTCCGAGCAGCGGCTGATTATCCTCAACCAGACGCAAGTGCCGGTTTTGCAGGGGATCCGCCTCAGCTCAGGCCAGATTCCCACCCCCACTGCTTCTGGACGGGTGGCCGACAGCCTCAACCCCAATCAAGACCTGACCCTGCTGGGCCAAAACTTTGATAGAGCCGATCGGATCCTATGGCTGTCCTCCACCGGCGCGGATCCTGTTGTCACCAGTCGCGACGAGATCTTGGAGTCATCCTCCACCCGTCTCCGGATTCAGCCTCCCCGCCCATTGGAACGCAACAGCATTGTGATGGTGGTGGACTCTAAAGGGTTAGGGCTGGGTGCCCTGATGCTCACCTGGCAGATGCCCAGCACCCCGACCCCAAGTCCAACCGCCCCACCGTCCCCCACCCCGACGCCCGTGCGCCCAGACTGGCGGATTTTACCTCTGACGATCAACGAGGGCACCACAGGATCCTGGCTCAATCCCCAAGCAATCGTGGTGGCCCCCGATGGATCGATCTATATTGCTGACCAACAGCGTCATCAGATTTTACGTCGGGATCCTGAAGGTCGATTGCAGCGGGTGGCGGGTAACGGCGTCGCCGGAGATCGAGATGGTTCCTGGGCTGAGGCTCAGTTTAATCAACCGGTCAGTCTGGCTTGGGATCTGGAAGGACAACTTTTGGTGGTGGATCAGGGTAATCACCGCATTCGCCGCCTCACCCGTGAGGGTCAGGTGGAAACTGTAGCCGGATCCGGGCAGCCTGGTTGGCAAGATGGGGTGGCTGCCATGGCTCAGTTTCGCTCCCCCCAAGGGCTAGCCCTGACCCCAGAGGGGATCCTCTACATCGCCGATACTGGCAACCATCGAATCCGCCGCCTCACCCCAGAGGGCACAGTCACAACCCTAGCGGGCGGCGAAGACCCTGGCGAAGCCGATGGCTCCCCCGATGAATCCCAGCTCAACCAGCCCACCGCCCTCGCCTGGGATCCCGGTCGTCAAAGCCTTTGGATCAGCGATACCGGCAATCACCGCATTCGTCGTCTCACCCGCGAGAATATCCTAGTGACGGCGGTGGGTAGCGAGGCTGGCCTAGCTGATGGCCCTCTTGATCAAGCGCTCCTCCGTCAGCCCACCACACTGGCCGTAGATCCCGGTGGCACCCTTTGGATTGTGGATCAGGGCAATCAGCGCATCCGCCGCCTAAGTGGCCAAAACCGTCTCAGCTCTCTGGATCTATTACCGCCCGGAGGTTCTAGCCCCTCCCCCCAGGTGCCAGCCCTAGTTGACCTCGCCCCCGACACCGATGGCAGTTGGGTGATATTGACAGAGACAGGCTTGAGCCGGATCCGTCCCAGTATTCAGCCCTGATCAAACCCTTGAGCAAAAGTCCTGATCCCCTGTTTCCCCTCTATGGCCTGGTGCTGACCGGCGGCCAAAGTCGGAGGATGCAGACCCCCAAAGCCCTGATCACCTATCGAGATCAGCCCCAGGCCGGGTTGATCTTTGACCTCCTCAAAAGCTGCTGCCAACAGGTGTTTCTGTCTACTCAACCAGGGCAATGGCAGGGATCCCCGCTGGAGCACTTGCCGTCCATTCCCGATCAAAACATTTGCCCCGGGCCTTTGAACGGCATCCTAACGGCCATGAGCACTCACCCTCAGGTTAATTGGCTGGTGACGGCCTGTGATCTACCCCACCTCAGTCTTGAAACGCTACTGAATTTAGTCTGTTCCCATCATCCAGAGGCTGCCATCACCTGTTATCTCAACCCAGACCTCAGGATCCCAGAACCCCTCTGCACCCTCTACACCCCCGCCGCACGCCCTCTGCTTCAGTCCGGGATCCAATCGGGGGTGGTCTCACCCGTCAGGATCCTGCAATCTCTGGATCAGCCGTCACTCAATCTATTGAACCCAGTCGATTTAGTAGAACTAACCAATGTCAACACCCCTGACGAGGCAGAACAGGCCAAACAACGGATCCAAGTCAAGATCCAGCTCAGCCCTTGGGGCACAGGATCTGCGTCCCAGACTGGGATAGATGCAGCAACTCCATCGGATGATAAACCGGGATCCCCGCCTGCCCTTGACGGCCAAGATGTTTGAGCAATTGCATCCGACAACCGATATTGGCGGAAACAATCCCTTCAGCCCCTGTTGCCAACAGATGAGACACTTTTTGCTGACCCAATTCGTTCGCCACCTCCGGCTGCAGCAGGTTGTAGACCCCCGCACTCCCACAGCACAACGCTGCATCCACCGGATCCCGTAGGGTCAACCCCGGAATTTGCCCCAGCAGTTGTCGCGGTTGAGCCTGAATCTTTTGCCCATGCAACTGGTGGCAAGCATCCTGGTAAGCCAAGACCAGCGGCTGCTCCCGCAATGGCTGTAATGCTGCCACCAATCCCACCTCAGCTAAAAACTCCTGTACATCCCTGACCTGGGTAGCAAACTGCTGACCCACCTCAGCCCAATCTGGATCCCCCGCCAGCAAACTACCGTAGGTTTTGAGGGTATGCCCACAGCCCGACGCATTGGTAACAACCACATCAACAGCATTGTCAGAGGAATTATCAGATGACCTCAGCTCAAACTGTGTGATCAGATCCCGTGCCAAGGTTTGCGCCTGGCGAGTTTCCCCTTGGTGATGGGGCAGCGCACCACAACAGCCCTGATCGGGCGGAATGATCACCTCACATCCGTTCGCCGTCAACACCTCAATCGTGGCCCAGTTGATCTCCGGGGCAAAAATCCGCTGCACACACCCCAACAACAGCCCCACTCGATAACGCCGCTCCCCCAAAGCCGGGATCCGAGTCGGATAGCGATCTGGCTGGAGCATCTTCAAGGTCAGCGATGGCAAAAGCTCCGTCATCGCTGCTAGCGGTGGGGCCAACTGGTTTAGTACCCCTGTGGCTCGCATCAGCCGATCTAATCCCAGCTTTTGATAGAGCCAAGCTCCTGCCATCAAAGGCCGCAACCGATCCGGGTAGGGAAACAAGCCATAGATCGCCGATCGCAATAGCTTTTCCCACCTGGAACGGGGATGATTTCTCTGCACCTGAGCGCGGGTGGCCTCAATCAACTGGTCATAGCGCACCCCCGACGGGCAGGCACTCACACAAGCTAGACATCCCAAGCAACTGTCAAAATGGCTCACCGTCGCCGCTGTCAGCGCACTGGATCCCTGGTTAATGGCATCCATCTGATAGATCCGTCCGCGGGGTGAATCCATCTCCGTCCCAATCACTCGGTAACTGGGGCACGTACTCAAACAAAACCCACAATGAACACAAGCATCGATCAGCTCAGGATCCGGCGGATGATGTTGATCAAATCCCTTACCCCCAGCCCCTGGATCCAGCTCTAAATCAAGCGCACTCACCAGATCAGTCCAGGATCCGAATGTCTCAAAATCATCAGAAGATACGGGAGAAGACACAGGCTCAGTCTCCACTCAAAAGGGATAATAGGTGCTCGATAGTCATATCCTCATTGTGTCTCGTTTTCAGATCTCCGCCGGGTGGTGTGAATGATCAAAACAGCAAAATAAGGCACCTGTAGTTCCCGCAATCCCTCTAAACCTCGCCATACCTGTTGTTTAACTCCGCCAATCTCCACCGCCAGTACCGTTTGAGCCAACAGATCCCGCTGATTCAAAAGATCCCATACCTGTTGATAGACCGCCCTTACCTTCATCAACACCACCACCTCCGCCCAGTCCAATGCTGCAACTAGCTCATTCACCTGATACATCGCTGGCAAAATCGCAATTTTTTCATCCACCACCCCCAACGATATACCTAGAGCCGCCGCGGCCGCCAAAGGCGAACACACACCAGGGATCCGCTCAATCCGGCAATCTGGATCCCGTTGTCTAACGGCATTCTCCAAATGGCCAAAGGTACTATAGAGGCCCACATCTCCCTCACAAGCAAACGCCACATCTTCTCCTTGATGGAGGTAGTCCCAGATCAAAGTTGCCGCCGCCCCCCAAGCTTGCTCCAAAGTCTCTAAATCTTGCACAAAAGGTAAATCCAACCCAATCACTTTTTGGGACTGGATCCCTAGAGTCGGCTGCTGCTCGTCCTCCTTAAACCATTGGGCCGGGATCCAACGCTGAATAATCTCCCAGGCCCGACTGGATCCCCGTTGCGGATTATTGGGCAAAGTAATCACAGGTACAGATTGCAGCACCCGAATCGCCTGCAAAGTCAGTCCTTCGGGATCACCAACCCCAACACTCACCCCAAACAAGGTACCTTTCTCTGCCATATCTGATTCACAAAGTTCATCAAGCTAATTTGCTCAAGTTCAACCAGTCACCTACTCAAACTAAACCTCAGGAGTCAACATCATGGCTCAAGTCACCCAAAAAATTCGCAAAGAAAAGCCACGGTTCAAGGGCTTAGTTCCATTCCTCATTTTGCTAGGGATGGTCTACGTCGCTATCGGAGACCAGTTTTTGCGCCCCCCCTATGGACAAGCCAGTACAGCTGTGCGAAACGGGATCCTACGCACCCTTAACATTGGCATCTCCAGCACTTTAGATACACTTCCTCAGGATCCTCGTGGTGCTGCCCGTGATCGTGCCTTAGAAGAGGCTGGACAAGCCATACCTAGAAATTAGTTCCAAAAACGCAAAAGGATCCCGCTCACCGAGAGGGGATCCCTTGTGCACTGAATATAAACCTGGCACCGAGCTATTTTCCCAAGGGGCTACCCCCAGAGTATTTTCGCCGCATTAGTGTTTCACAGCCGAGTTCGGGATGGATCGGAGTGGTTCCACTAAGCCATAGGCACCAGGAAAGCTGACAGGCAGACCGCGCCCTGAAAGCTGCATAACAACGTCAGTAATTACAATGAATTGGAATGGTCAAGTCTGAGGTCTATTAGTACTCCTCGGCTTCGCACATCGCTGCGCTTCCACCTAGAGCCTATTAACGGGTGTTCTTCCCGTGACCAAAGAGTACTCATCTTGAGGTGGGCTTCCCACTTAGATGCTTTCAGCGGTTATCCACTCCG
>CAZODP010000122.1:0-5837 GCA_964578595.1 uncultured bacterium | reverse complement strand
TAATGAGAATAATAAAACAGATCATCAGGCTCTCAGAGAGCACCTCAGAGGTGAAAAGTAATTAATCCAGGTGCCCGATCCGGCATTGCTGATTCTGGATATGGTCTTGTGGGTGAACCACTGGCAGGCCCATGTAAAAATTAACGAATTCAGGCCACTGTTCAGCAACACCCCCGAACCTTTGGAACTTGATTTAGCGATCACTAATCTGACCCATCAAATCAAAGTTTCCCCCGATTAAATGCCCCAAATCTGTCACACTGAGTCCTGAAGTTCTGACCGGTGGGCTGATCTTGCCCCCGCTAAACACCAGGATCCGGTCACTGTACCCGAGCAATTCTTCCAGATCAGTGGAAAAAAATAGGATCCCGGTACCTGTCTGGCATCGTTCTGTCAATTGTTGCCAAACCCACAAAGCTGACTCAATATCCAATCCCCGCGTTGGGTGTTCCATCAAAAGCAGGTTCACCTGTTCCGGCAATAGGGCCAATTGGGTGCGCTGTTGATTGCCCCCTGACAGTCGATCCACCAAGCTGAGGCTTTGGCCCCGGATCCGAAAGGTTTTGATCAGGGTTTGGGCCATGCTGTTCACCTGTTGAGGTCGGCTCCACAGCCCTGTCCCCCGCTTGAGAGCCACATGATCCCGAATTGATAATCCCCGGATCAGCCCCTCTCGCAACCGATCCGCAGGCAGATAGGCCACCCCCAGTTGGCAATGGGTTTCGTAATCTGCCTGACTCAAATCCTGATCCTTAAGCACCAGGGATCCTGCCACAGGTTTGAGCAGACCAGCACACAGCAGCAGCAGTAACCGTTGACCACTGCCCTCCAGCCCCGCTAGGCCCAGAACCTCCCCCCGATCAAGTGTCAAATCCGGCACTTGGATCCGCAGGCGACTATCTGCCAACTCCAGCCCTTGCCAATGCAGCAAAGGATCCGACTGCTGGGTGGGGGGCTTGGGGGTGAGGGAAATAGCCTGCCCAAACATCAGCTCCACCAACTCTGGCAATGGACGCGGCATATCCCGATCACCGGCCACCTGACCCTGCCGCAGCACGGTAACTCGATCACACAAAACCTCCACATCCTCCAGCTTGTGGGACACAAAAATCACCGAACAGCCTTGGTCAGCCAAATGCTTGAGGGCACGAAAAAGGCTGTGTTTTTGGCCCTCAGAGATACCCGTGGTGGGTTCATCTAAAATCAGAGTCTTGACCCCCAAAGACAGGAGCCGCAGGATTTCCAACTGCTGCCGTTCTCCCACCGTCAAAGATCCCACCTCTGCCTCCAGCCGCAGCGAAAACCCCAGCTCATGCCCCCACCGTTGGAGGTGCTGGCGAGCCTGTTTTTGGGGCAAGTCAAAGATCGTCTTGGCCGGCCAACCCACCAGCAGATTTTCGATCACCGACAATGACGGGAAATCCATCGGATCCTGGTGCACCATCCCGATCCCCATCCCAATCGCCTCGGCAGGGGTGCGAATCTCCACCGGCTGATCATTGAGCAGGATGGATCCGCTATCTCGACGGATAAACCCACTCAAAATCTTGACCAGGGTACTTTTGCCCGCGCCATTTTCTCCCAGTAACCCCTGAATACTGCCCGCCGCCACCTTGAGGGAAATATCCTGATTGGCCTGTACGGATCCAAAGGCTTTGCTGATCTGCCTGAGTTCAAGGTTCATGGGAAGAGACCACCGATAGACCTTTAACAGAGTAATCCAGTCAAGTCTGCTGGCTGAGATCGACCTTCAGGCCAGATCAGATTAAGCCAGATCGGCTTTGCGAATCCCACCTTGGGTCGAGACGGTTAGATCGGCAGTTTTAACCGGATCTCACCCCATCGAAGATCCTGGCATCCGAGCGCCTCAAAAATGTATCCTAAAGAACAATTTGTGGATCGCTGCCTTTCTAGGATGTGTGGAGCAAAATGACCTTTTGGCTGAGGGTATGGCTGCAAACCTAGTCCAGTCCCGCTCAGGCCAGTCCCGAATCAGGCCAGTTGTTGAAACCCCATTAGACCCGAGAACAGAAAGGAGAGCAGTATGCCATCAACCCCTCAAGATGTAATGCAGATGATCAAGGACTATGATGTCCAAATCGTTGATTTGAAGTTTATCGATTTGCCCGGTATCTGGCAGCACTGCTCTTATCACATCAGTCAGATTGATGAAGACACCTTCACCACAGGGATGCCCTTTGACGGATCCAGTATTCGGGGCTGGAAGACCATCAACGAGTCCGATATGCTCAAGGTGCCGGATCCTAAAACCGCCTGGATTGAGCCCTTCTGCGAGGTGCCCACCCTCAGCATGACCTGCAGCATCAGCGAGCCTCGTACCGGTCAGCCCTACAGCCGTTGCCCCCGGAGCTTGGCCGCCCGCGCGGTGGATTATCTGGCCGGCACAGGGATTGCCGACACCGCCTACTTTGGGCCTGAGGCCGAGTTTTTCCTGTTTGATGATGTCCGCTTTGACCAGACTCAGCACAGCGGCTACTACTATGTGGATTCGATTGAGGGTCGGTGGAACTCAGGCCGTGAGGAAGCCGGTGGTAACCTTGCCTACAAGCCCCGCTACAAAGAGGGTTACTTCCCGGTGCCCCCCACCGATACTCAGCAGGACATCCGCACCGAGATGTTGTTGACCATGGCCAAGTGTGGCGTCCCCATTGAAAAGCATCACCATGAGGTGGCCTCCGGCGGCCAAGCGGAATTGGGCTTCCGGTTTGCGGATCTGATCAGCGCTGCCGACTACCTGATGACCTATAAGTATGTGATCAAAAATGTGGCTCGCAAGCATGGCAAGTCGGTTACCTTCATGCCCAAGCCCATTTTTAATGACAACGGCAGCGGCATGCACACCCACCAGTCGCTGTGGAGCAACGGCCAGCCCTTGTTCTTTGGGGATCAGTATGCCAACCTCAGCCAGATGGCCCTCTGGTATATCGGGGGTCTGTTAAAGCATGCCCCGGCAATTTTGGCCTTGAGCAATCCCTCCACCAATTCCTACAAGCGTTTGGTGCCTGGATTTGAGGCTCCGGTCAACCTGGCTTATTCATCGGGCAACCGCTCTGCCTCGGTGCGGATCCCGGTGTCGGGCACCAATCCCAAGGCCAAGCGACTGGAGTTCCGCTGCCCAGATGCGTCTTCTAATCCTTATCTGGCCTTCTCTGCCATGCTGATGGCCGGGATCGATGGCATCAAAAATCAGATCGATCCGGGTGGCCCGCTGGATGTGGATATCTATGATTTGTCCCCCGAAGCATTGGCCAAGATCCCTTCTACACCCGGATCCCTGCTGGAAGCTCTGGAGGCTCTGCGCCAGGATCACGCCTTTTTGCTGGAGGGTGGGGTCTTCACGGAGGATCTGATCGAGACTTGGATCGAATACAAGATCGACAACGAGATCAACCCGATGCGCCTGCGCCCCCATCCCTACGAGTTCTCCCTCTACTACGATGTGTAAGCTGGCTCTGAGGCTGGTTTAATATCTAACAATCAAAATGTTTGGGATCCCTTGGCTTTGCTGAGGGGTCTTTTTTGGGGGGGTGTACAGAAGAGCTACAGCTTATTCCTGCCTCAAGAGAGATACAGCGCAAAGACGGAAACTATCTCTGGATATGGGTTTCAGTTGAATATCATTGGCTCAATCAGGCTCTTTTTCTGATTCCTTCTAGTTGCCACTCAGTTCTCTCGTTGAGTTCTCTTGCTTAGTCTATTTCCATAGATTGTTTTCCCTCCTCTAGCCCAGCCATAGGGACAGGTTGGATTCTGCTCAAACTCTGACTCGTCAACGTACAACAGACTCTTACAGCGTTTTTAAGCCCTGTGAGGTACAAACCTCAGCCAGGATCCTGACCAGCCATGAACTAGAGGTATCTCGCCTGAGTGGAAAACGCATGAATTTCAACAGGGTTTCGCTCAGGGTTGCAAGGGCAAAGGAGGGGTGCTCAAGGGCTTCTAGCCAGACCATGGCCCTGGGGGGGATGGGGTGAGGGGTAGCGGGGTAGCCTGGGTTTGCTCCCAATCCTGCACTGGTTCTAGGGATTGGCCGGTGGTTTCAATCAGGAAGCGATAGGTCAGCACTGCCGCTAGCCCACAGACCAGTGCCAACCCCACCAGCAAAGGCGCAATCCCCCAGGTTTTGGCCACAATGGGCAACACAAAGGTGCCCAGCACCGCCCCTGCCTTAGCAAAGGCCGCTGCAAATCCGGCTCCCGTGGCCCGCAGGTGAGTGGGAAACACCTCCCCCGACAGCAAAAAAGTGGTGGCATTGGGGCCAGCATTCATCATCAGGTTAAACATTAAAAAACCGGCCAACACTAGCCCGGTTTCGGTCGCCTGACCCGGCTCGACCAGACTAGAGGCGGCCAGGAGCAGTAGCCCCACGGCCATGCCCCCAAAGCCAATGAGTTGGAGGCGAATCCGCCCCAGTTGTTCCACGAGAACCACGGCACAGAGAAACCCAATAATCAAAAAAACATCCACCAGTGCCGACCCCTTGGCGGAGTTTATTTCCCGCGCCATGAAGTTGGTTTCCTTAGAAAAGGCGAGCATCGCAAGAATAGCTGGGGTAAAAATGCCAATGCCGTAGGTGGCAATGTCCTGCAAAAACCAAGGCAGCGAGGCCAGCAATGTACTGCGGCGATGGAGCGGGGTAAACAGCGTGGCTAGGGTCGCAGGCTCTTGATCTGGAGGTGGCTCACAGTCAGCGGTAATGACGATGTCCTCTCCCAAAAGCTGACTGGCGGCTGCCGAAGCGGCCTCATACTCGCCCCGACTGATGTAGTAACGGGGGCTTTCTAGCTGAACGCTCAGCCGCACCACCGCCACTAGAATCGCCAATATCACCCCCACCCCCAGCATCCAGCGCCAGGCATACTGCACCGCCAGCGGTTCTGGGTCGGCATAGAACACTTGGAAAAGATGCAGTACCACCACCCCGGTGAGGGATCCCAGCATGGCCCCCACCGCCTGAAAGGTAAAGGCTCCGATCACCAATCGCCCCCGGTAGCGAGCGGGCACATTTTCGGTGATGTAGGCGACGCTGATCGGATAGTCGGCCCCGATCGCTACCCCAACCAAAAAGCGAAAAGCAATCAGCGAGGCGGCATTCCAGGCCAGGGCCGTACCCGCCGTCGCCACCACAAACAGCACCACATCGGCAATCAACATCGGCTTGCGCCCTACCCGGTCAGTGATCGGCCCCAGAGTAAGGGATCCCACTAGGGAACCCACCACTGCTGCCGTAGCCACCGCTCCAAGGGTGGTGGCATCCAGGCCGAAATCTCGCTTCAGGAACGGAAGGGCAACCCCGATCACAAAAAAATCAAACCCGTCTAATGCAATCAGCCCTGCCGATAGCAGCCAGAGCAACCCCATGGATCGGGTCAGGGCAGCGTTGTCCAACCGCTGTTCAAAGGAACCAGAAGATACCATTGCTGGTAGTCCTACAAAAGTAATAGCCTATTGTGATAACTACAGCCTCTTTCATAATAAGTTGATACAGTGGCAACAATAGTGAGCCATGACTTGCGTGGGGCTAACAACTATAGCGTTTTCCATTCAGGTGAGATAGCTCTAGTTTTTGGACGACAAGGATTCTATAGCAATCAGAAATGATTCATAAGATAGCTTCCTGCCAGATCTGGGGGTAGAAAAGTGTTCAGTGTACACAGTCCACTCACAAATGACGACAGATTGCTATAGCTGAGGTCTGTACCTCATAGGACCTAGAAACGCTGTGTCCATCTGATGCTTTTCTCAAGCAAAATGCAAGGTGGAAAAATCACAGACCCCCTCTCTGGATCCTGATGGTGATCTGGATATGCGCTTTA
>CAZODP010000121.1:4532-5854 GCA_964578595.1 uncultured bacterium | reverse complement strand
TGCTGCCTCGGGGCAATGCCCTCTAATCTGGGCTAGATGATTTCAACCCGATGATGTTAACCAGCTTTTGAATCTTTGAATCTAAAAGTCTCCCTCCTCAGGGGGATTTTTTTTGGCCTCTTTGCCCGCTGGGATCCGGAACATTTCGACCCAACTCTCGATAACCTAGCCGGATCCCTGCTGCTGAGAGCCATCAAGTATGCCAAGATTGGGTCGCCGCCTCTCAAGGATCCCGCATGATTGACCTCTATGCTTGGCCTACCCCCAACGGCTACAAAATCTCCATCATGCTGGAAGAGATCGGGATCCCCTACAACCCCATCCCGGTCAACATTGGCCGAAGAGATCAGTTCAAACCCGAGTTTCTCAAGATCAGTCCCAACAACAAAATGCCCGCCATCGTGGATCCAGAAGGACCCAATGGGAAGCCTTTTTCGCTGTTTGAATCAGGGGCAATTTTGATGTATCTGGCCGAAAAATCCGGTCGATTGATGCCCTCAGAGATGGGATCCCGCTATCGAGTGATGGAGTGGCTGATGTTTCAGATGGGGGGGATTGGCCCCATGTTGGGACAGGCCCATCACTTCCGGCAATATGCTCCCGAACAGGTGCCATATGCCATCAATCGCTATACCCATGAGGCTGGCCGTCTCTACGGGGTGCTAGACCGCCGCTTGGGCGAGGTCAGCTACCTAGCCGGAGACTATTCCATTGCTGATATTGCCACTTATCCCTGGATTCGGGGTTATGGCAATCAAGGCCAGGACTTAGAACAATATCCCCATGTCAAGCGGTGGTATGAGGCGATTGAGCAACGGCCCGCCGTCCAAACAGGGCTACAACTGATGGCGGATCTGCGGCAGTCAGGGCCAATGGATGAGCAAGCCAAGCAAGTTCTGTTCGGATCCCAGCAATACCAAAAACGGTAAGGCTCAAAAGTCTCACACAAAAGTTTCAAACTTGTACAGGTTGGGTTGGGTCTTGAATTGAACCTAGAGGATCCGGGATCAGTCTAAGCCGTTGAGGATTACAAAATCATCCTTGCAGAACCTTTGGTTAGCCCACCAGGAGATCACCATGAACTCGATCCGACTGTGCTCTTTGGTAGCCTTGTCCATTACTCTATCGCTCTCCAGCTCTAATTTCGCCTTGGCCCAAGGTCGCCAACGCACTGTTGCTGGACAGGGGGGCGGATCCGTTTCCTCTACTCGCCAAGTGCAGCCCAGCGGCAACGGCACCTTCAATCAGTCCGGCACCCATACCACCACCACCCCTGATGGCAATGCTCGCTCCGGCAGCTTTTCGGGATCCGGCAGCCGCAC
>CAZODP010000121.1:0-4432 GCA_964578595.1 uncultured bacterium | reverse complement strand
CCCGAACATCTGGACAGGGGCTAGAGCAAACCAGCACCACAACCGTGACCACATCCGAAGGCCGCACCTTTGATCTGGATCACAATCGCACCACCACCTATATCGAAGAGGAGGGATTACAACAAACCCGCAGCACCACGGTCACCAATGCTGAGGGCAAAGTCGTGGGCACCGGCAGCGGATCCACCACCCTCAACCCCACCGGTGCCCAGACCAGCACCACCCTGAGTGGCCCCAACGGTCGACCCACCACGATTGACTCCACCATCACCCCCGCTGGCTCCAATCAACTCCAGCGATCCACCACCGTCACCAACGATTCAGGACAGGTGATAGGCGGATCCCAGACCAACAGTAATTTTGTCTTTGTGCCTGGGCAGGGCTGGACACGCCGAGTCCAGGGATCTACAAACTCTGGTCAGCCGATTGATCGCACCGTTATCAACCAACCCCTCGTCAACGACTTGTGATTTGGCCTCGGTTTAGGGTGAGGCTGGGACAAAATCAAACCCCGTGCCAGAACGGGATCCCGGCTCTACCTTGACCAACACGTTGGGGGCATCCCGGTCGCCGGAGGGCAAAAACCGGATCCGGCCCGATGCGCCATTGTCGAGGCCAAAATTGGGATCTGACAGGGCCAGTCGGATCCCGGTTCGACTGGGGTTTGAGGTCAAAGCGGCTAAAAAAGCCCGTGTTGCATCGTCCCCCAATGCCGTCCGCCAACTGACCTGACCGCCCCATTGCCGCTCGGCAGCTTGGGCATAGCTCTGATGGGCTGGGATCGATGGATGCCACGGGATCGCCACCACCAGGTTTTGGGTATCGGATCCGGATTGGAGGGTGGCAAAGCTAAATAAAACATCCCCCCCTAACATCGCCATGGGCTGAGCCAGACCGCGATTGACCCCCATCACCTGTCGGGCTTGGGGGGCCGTAGCGTTGTCAGGAGCTAAAAAGATTACATCTGCCCCCTGGTCAACCATCTGCCGGATGATCCCGCTCGGATCCAGGCTGGGGCTGGATAGATCCACTTCTGTGAGGATGGATCCTCCTTCCGTGTTGATGGTGGTCGAAAAGGCTGTGCGCAGGCTGGTGCTGTATGCGCTGTTGGGGTTGTAAAAGATCACCGCCCGCCGGGCTTGCAGTTGATTGAGGGCAAAGCGAGCCAACTGTGTGCCTGCAATCTGATCGGAGGGCACCACCCGAAAGATGGCATTGCCCAAGCTGCTGATGGCCGTACTGGTGCTGGTGCTGGAGATCAGGGGCAAACCCGCCGCCTGATAGCGTTCTCCGGCAGACAGGGTGGCCCCGCTGGAATTGTGTCCCACCACACCCAACACCTCCGGGCGAGCGATCAGGTGATCCGCCACCCTGCGGGCACGCTCCGGGTCATCCCCATCATCCACGATCAAAATCTGCAACAGTCGCCCCCTCAGCCCCCCCTCTTGCCGAAACTGCTCCTGGGCCACCGCCACCCCCCGCAACGTTTCTTTGGCTCGATTCGGGTTACTGGAAACCGGCACCACCACCGCCAAAACCAGCGGCTCCCCCTGCTGCCTAGCACGAACATTATTGAGATAGATCAGTGATTCTGGATCATTGCGATCCGTTTGGATGGCCAACTCCAGCAGTGGAATCGCTGTATCCAGTCGGCCCAGTTGAATCAAATCCACCGCTGCGGCTTTGTTGGGATTTTGGGGAGCATCAAAGAGCACCTGATCCCCTGCGCTCATCAGCAGTTCATCAGATGACGATGTAGCGGATCCGGAGGCTGGCACAGGCGTGGCCTGGTTTGGAACTGGGGCTGACACGGGATCCGTAGTCGGGGCCTGGGCGGTGTTACCTGGGATGGGGATCCGTCCGGATCGATACAAATACCATCCTCCACCCGCTAAACCCAGCACCAATACGATATAGACAATGGGAGGCGGAGAGTTTGGCATCTTACAGAATGGGGGATGTACAGCAACTTTGTGATCAATTCTAACGAGCTGTCATCACCAGAATCTTAGCCATTCATCCTGTCCCAGTGGCAGGGATTACAAAAAGAAGGATCAAAAAGCAGGTAGGTCAGATCCTCAAAACCTGCCTACCCACATGTCATATTCTTCTGAATTGATCTGGTCTAAATTGATCTTAGGTTGAAATACTAACCATGTTTCGCAGGGCGATGCAACTTGCGGGCCAAGCCCACTCGCTCCAGGATCCAAATGGCCCAGAAGGTCATATCAATCTCCCACCAAGTCAGACCTGCTTTGACACATTTGGGATCCGCATGGTGGTTGTTGTGCCAGCCTTCGCCGTAGGCCAAAATTGCAGCCCACCAAAGATTGCGAGCATTGTCATCGCTATCTTCAAAGCGACGATAACCCCAAAAGTGGCTGGCAGAGTTGATCAGCCAGGTGCAATGCCACAGCGTCACAGCCCGGACAAAAATGCCATAGGTCACAAAGGTCCAGCCCCCCAGCGCGTAGAGCAGCAGGCCCAAAATAAACTGAGGCACCAAGTGATTGCGATCAAGCCAGCGGTAAAAGGGATCCCGGGAAATATCGGGAGCCAAACGAGCATTGTTGGCCGGATTAAAGACCTCATCCCGCTGATAGATCAGCCACATGATATGGCTCCACCAAAAGCCACGCCGAGCCGAATAGGGATCCTTTTCTTCATGTTCGGTGTAGGCATGATGCTGGCGATGAGAGGCTACCCAAAAAATGGGGCCACCCTGGATCGCCAGAGCACCAAACAGAGCAAAGATCCGCTCCAGCCACTGGGGCACCTGAAAGCTGCGATGGCTGAGCAGGCGGTGGTATCCCAAGCAGATGCCTAGGCTACCAAAGCACCAATGGAGCAGTAGAGCCACACCCAGTCCCGACCAAGAAAAATCAAACACCAACGCCCCCAGCGCGATGGCATGAAAAATCCCAAAGAAAACCACATGATCCCAGGCGAGACGCAAAGGCTTGGCCTCAGGCTGTTGGGGGGGCTTGGATGCAACAGAAACAGTCATGGATAAATCGAACCTCTTAACAGGTAGGGTTGACGGGGGGTTAGGTGAGCTGACAAACAGCTAGACCAACGTACTCAGGAAGCTGTACTCAGGAAGCCTGGAGTCTGGACAGAGTCTGGCCTTGTCAGAAGCCTTAGATATGGGGTGCGACCCTAGGTAACTGTACCGACAGACCGACCCGGAGAGCAAGAAAGCTGCTGGCAGACAAACCCCAGTTATCGCCCCCAGTTATCCCTCTAACTGTGTCACTCAGTGGTGTGTCAGAGAAAATGATCGGGAATACTAACCAAGTCAATGCAAGTGCCTCTTGCTTGACATTTAGCCTAACGATCTTCCACGGTTAATGCAAGCTTTACTTGCACCCTGCATGTCTTCATCCCAGCAGTCGACCCGTCAGCGACTCTTGACAACCGCCAAAGAACTCTTTGTTCGCCAGGGGATTACTCAAACTACAACCCGTCAGATTGCGGATGAAGCGGGGGTGAATGAGGTCACACTCTTCCGGCATTTTGGCACCAAACAAGGACTGCTGTTGGCGGCATTTGCCGATCTGGGGATATTTGATGGCATTGGAGATCTGGGATTGGATCCGGCTCAGGCGATTCATCCTGTTTTGATGGCTTATATTTGGCAGTGCTATCAGGCGTTGGTGACCAACCCTGAGCTGGTGCGCTCGGTGGTGGGGGAAGCGGGTCTCTACTCGGATCAGCATCGCGCCGCTTTGCAGAGAGGCTTTGCCCAGGCCCAACAGCAACTGGCGGAGTTTCTGGCTCAGTCTGGGGATCCCGCCTCTGCAGGTATGCCCTCAGATCAAGATCTGGAGCGGGCTTCAGCTCTGTTGCATTTGCTGATCTTGGGATCCGCCGTTGTGCAGGTGACGACGGGATCCGCCCCACTGGGGTCAACTCAAGAGGATTGGGACTGGCTGCTGACCTTTTGGCTGCGGGGGGCTGGGCTGGATCCGAAGTCGCACCATCAATGAATAGCTACAAAATCTTTAGACTTCTTAAGACTTTCTGGAAATTGTCGGATGGTGCCAGTCAGAGCTGCAAGGGATGCTTTCTCCCGTCTCAGACAGGCCTGAGAACTTGGGTAAAATCTACAGCAGTTTGATCCAGCCAGACTATCTGAGTGATGTCCCTGGTATTAGTGGGTATTGGTGGAGGGTGTGATGATCAAATCCTGGACTTTGGCCCTAGTGAGTGGTGTGGCAGGTGGGTTGACGGCCCTTGGCTTTGCCCTGGAAACCACGCCGTTGACGGCACCGTTACCTTCAGAGACAGAATCCTCTCAGACCACGGATATTTCATCCGTTATTTCATCAATTTCATCATTGGATTTGGATCCCTCAGCCTCAGTGGCGAGGGCAGCAGCGATGACATCGATCAATCCCACCCTGCAGATCGGGATCCTGCAACGGTTTGG
>CAZODP010000120.1:0-5883 GCA_964578595.1 uncultured bacterium | reverse complement strand
TCGAGGGATCTTTGCTCTATGCAAAGGCGTAAGCACAGATCGAGTAGAGCGTTTAAGCAAGACTTTAAGACAGCCAATGGGCAGACTTGTTTGAAAAACTCTTTTTTTTTAAGAATTTTCTGAGAAGAAGACTGGTTAACTCAAGCGACCATCTTCCATATTGATAATGCGATCGGCAACATCCAGGATCCGATTGTCATGGGTCACCATCAGGATGGCGCAACCCTGCTCACGGGCCAGAGTCTGCATCAGATTGACCACCTCACGGCCTGATTTGCTGTCGAGAGCTGCGGTCGGTTCATCCGCCAAAACTAGCTTGGGTTGGCTGGCCAAGGCTCTGGCAATGGCCACCCGTTGCTTTTGCCCGCCAGACATTTTTTCAGGGAAAAAGTTGAGGTGATCCCCCAATCCAACTGAGGTCAACATCGCCTGAGCTTGAGCTTTGGCCCGATGGGGCGGGAGCCGATGCAATTCCAGCGACATTTGAACATTCTGAGTTGCTGTCAAAAAGCGCAGCAAATTGTGAGCCTGAAAAATATAGCCGATATTGCGCCGGATCCGGGTGAGTTTGCCAGTTGAAGCCCCGTACAATTGTTCGCCTAAAATCTTAAGACTACCGATCTGAACAGATCTCAGGGCACCCATTAGGGTCAATAGCGTGGTTTTGCCTGATCCTGATGGCCCTGTCATCAAGACGATCTCGCCGGGATAAACATTGAGATCGATATCAAATAGCACTTGTTTGCGCAGGGATCCGCTGCCAAAAAAGTGATTCACATTCCGAATCTCAATCAGAGGATCCGGTTTAGGATCGGCAACAATATGCTGCGGGACTAAAGTGTCGATTTGCATTAGGAGCACCCATCTAAAAAATATCAGCCGGATCCGCTGATCGCAATTTTCTCACCGCAATGGCCCCAGAGCCAAAGCACATGGCCATCGCTAGTGAGAAAACAAACAATGCCCTCGCAATTGTCATGCCAACTGGCAAGAGCGTTGCTCCTCGCGTCAAATCGTAGAGTATTGTTGCCAATGCAAAACTCGGGATGTAGCCCAAGACCGCCAAAAAGAGAGCCTCTTGAAAAACAACCCCCAGCAAATAGCCATCGGTATAACCCATTGCTTTGAGGGTGGCATATTCCGCCAAATGGTCAGTGACGTCCGTATACAAAATCTGATAGACAATAATCAAACCAACCACAAATCCCATTGCAGTCCCTAAAGTAAAAATGAAACCAATGGCAGTACTGTCGGCCCAATAACTCCGCTCCATCTCAATAAACTCAGCCTTTGAATAAACCATTACATCAGCCGGAAAGGTCTCTCGCATGGCGGCTAGTGTAGCTTCTAGGTCTGCCCCAGGTTTGAGGGTGATACTGCCCGCTTCGATGATCCCTTGTTGGCGCTCATTAAAGATCCGCAAGAAATTGAGATCGCTAGTCAGGATATTGCCATCTGCCCCAAAGGTGGCCCCCATAGTAAACAAACCTCCCACCGTCACACGACGTCCTCCCACTTCAGTTTGCACGGGATCCCCTTGCTCAAACATTGCAGAGATGGGGCCAAACTCGGCGCGGGAGGCGCGGTCGAACAAAACCACATCACTTTTTTTGATGAGATCCAAATCTTCAGCGGTCAGTTCCGGCAGATCAATCAGATCGTAAGCCGGATCGATCCCCATCACAAAAATAGCGCGTGTGCGACCCGTGGCAGGATTTTTCCAGAGGGCAAAGCCCAGATAGAGGGGACTAACCGACTCAACCGTATCAAATTGCAAGGCCTGATAGAGTCGCCGCTGTGAAAAGGTAGACATGGCGATCAGCGCATTGGACTGAGGACTGACCAAAAAAATGTCTCCCCTGAGGCTGCGGTGAAATAGGGTCGCGCTATCAAATAGGGCATCTTGAAATCCCAATTGCATGAACATTAAAATGCAGGCAAAACTGATCCCGGCTAGAGCCACCGAGAGGCGAATTTTCTCTCGACTCAACTGCAACCACGCCACCGGGATCCGGAAATAGGAGGCCGGATTGAGACCTCTGCCCACCGATTGGGCCACTGTTTTGACCAACCCCACAAAGCCAATCAATCCTATCCATGCACTGGCGATCATGACACGTCCTTCAGTCTGTGATTTGGCCTGATCAAAATGATGACTCTACAGCTCAATCGCCACATTCACCTGCATATTGGTCAGGGATGCCACCTGCTGACTACTGTGCTGATCGAGTCGGATTTTGACTTCCACCACCCGCACATCCACATCTGCGGCAGGATCCGCGTTTAACACGTCTCGCTTGCCAATTTGGAGGCCCACATGATCCACCACTCCCGATAGGGATTGATTGAGGCTACTGCTGGTGATTTGTGCCGATTGACCCAGTTGCACTCGGCCAATATCAGTCTCATAGATCTCGGCCACCACCATCATCTGATCCGTATTGGCCAGCTGTATGATGCCGCCATCAATAGTTTCTCCAGCACGGGTATCGATCCGCAACACTTGGCCTGATTGGGGGGCACGGATAATGGTGCGCTCCAGCCTAGCCTCCGCCAGTTCGAGATTGCGGCTGAGAGACTGAACCTGAGCACTGGTCTGTGCCCGTTGCAGGTTAGCCTCAGCACTACGCAGTTGGGCCTCAGCATTGACCAAATCAAGGGTACGAGATTGCTCAATTTGATTGAGATTAGCTCTCGCAGCATAGAGGGCTTCTTGGGCCTGCTGAACCGCTAATTGCCTTTGATCTAGCTCCACCTGTGAAACAGCCCCATCGGCAAACAAACTCCGAAATCGCTCCAGATTACGCTGGGCATCCTCTAATTCAATCTCCAACTGCCGCACCTGCGCTTGCTGGGATTCAATCTGGGCCGCTTGGGGTTGATCGATCTGCTGGATCCGAGTTTGGGCTTCCATAATCTGGCTTTCCGCAAAGCTGATCTCAGCCTGTAGGCGCAGTCGAGCCTCGGCCAGTTGACTGGCGGCAAGATCCCGTTCTGCCTGCCGCTCCACAAAACTTTCTAATCGGGCCAATGGATCCCCAGCATTAACCCGTTGACCTTCTGTAACCAGCAGTTCCCCAATCCGCTCACCGGCAATGCCCCCCACTGACACCACCTCGCCAGAGGGTTCAATTCGACCCAACGCCCCCACATGAGTCGCCTGCACCGATACAGGAGCAACCTCGGAATCAGTTGCGTCACCTTCCAACTCTTGACTTTGAGCCAGCAGGCGGGCGCTGAATTGATTGAACCCATAAAACCCCAGCCCAAGGCTGGCCAGGATCCCAGCGGTGATCAGCGCGGCTGCTCTCATCTGCATACAGGGAGGCTCCAACCAGAATAAATCTTCTAGCCTAATCTTAAGCAATGCCGTAGCAAACTGCTAGATTTTGCTCCATTGCCACAAGTGTTGGGCCACAAGTGTTGCACGATAGCTTAAAGACGACAAAAAAGGACTAAACCTAGCAACCTAGTCCCTACAAACAAAGTATTTAGCAATGGCTAATCTACGTTCTCTCCCCGGCATCGTCAAGTCTCTATTATCTAACTTCCCAGCCATCTTCCCAGCCATGATGATTCGGTGATGAACATCCAATTGTTGGTCAAGATCTGGCTGAATTACATCTTTGATCAATCAGTCATGAGCTTACAGCGTTTATCATTCTACTGAGGTACAGCTCATTTAACCATTAAGGGGTACGATATAAAGAAGAGTGGACAGAACCCAGCAGAGCTTATCAGGCAGGCTTTCTAGCTCCTCTGTCACCCCCTCAGAAAGGTAGGTCTTTTTCTGCCCTGCTGGACTAGAACAGGCCAGAAACTTGCGGGGAACGTGTCTTTTAAGATTTTTTGATGTTTCCAGACCTACATAAAACGGGTCATTTGGACTCGATAACGGCCCTTCTTGGTTTCCATCACCTCTTCGATTTGCAGGCGGCCTCGTCCGCGGACGGTGATCAGATCTCCAGTTTGCAGGGTTGAGCTGGATTGGGTCACCACTTTCCAGTTCACCTGAACGTCTCCAGCAGAGATTTGATCCACCATCTTGCTGCGGGACATGCTAAATCCAGCTGAGGCTACCGCATCAAGACGCAATGAGGCCTCGACACTGGTGATCTCCTTGGTGCGAGGGGGACGAATCTTGAGCTGATCCGGCGGGATCTCGATCACCTTGACAGGCACAGAGCGCACCTGAGTCAGATGTAACTTCAAAAAGTCCACCAGCTCCGGCACCACAATCGCCTGGGATCCCTGTTCTCCCAACACCAGCACATCGCCGACCTTGTCCCGTACCAGGCCGGTTCCCAGCATGGCCCCCAAAAAATCTCGGTGGGTAGCGGTATCAAACAAAAAGTTGCCCCGGATCTCAATCGAGGCCAGCGGTACGGATTCAGGATCCGGATTGAGGGTGGTGCGGGCAATGGCCAATCGTTGTCGCTCGGCTTGGGGATAGCCCCCCCAACTCACCGCCATCAGCTCTGTCAAGGGCTGAAAGCAGCGCAATCCTGCCGCCAATTCGGGTGGCGATAAAAAATCTGAGACTGTGACCTCCCAGGTTTTGAGGGCTTGCTCCCCCAGATCCAGCAGGCGGGCTAGGGTCTCGCGGTACTCGGATCCTTGCAGCAATTCAGCACGCGGTAGCACAGACAGTTGGTTCCTGCATCAGCACAGAAGGTCAGAATCTTGACTATAGCAACCGAGAGGTTTCGGCAAAATCTCTGGCTCCAGGTTTTAGCCCCATCAGGCCCATCCCATCAGGCCCGGGCTGTGGCAATGATCTCCGCCAGGATCTCGCTGGCCCCTTGTGCTTTGAGCTTGAGAGCCAACTGGATGCCCACCTGTTCGGCCTCGGCAGTGGATCCACTGATCTGATCTCGAATCAGCAGGGATCCGTCCAGTTTGGCCACCATCCCCTCTAGGGTGAGTTGATCACCCTCGACCGTGCTGTGAACCCCAATGGGCACCTGACAGCCCCCCTCCAGCTCCCGCAAAAAAGCCCGCTCCGCCCAGCAGCGGTATTGGGTCTCAGGGTGGATCAGCGGCTGCAACAGGGCCAGGGTCTCATCATCGTCGGCCCGGCATTCAATGCCCAGAGCACCTTGCCCCACCGCATACAGAGAGATAGCAGGATCAATCGCCTGATGGATCCGATCTTGCAGGCCCAGACGCTCCAAGCCCGCCACCGCTAAGATCAGGGCATCGTAGTCGCCGTTGTCCAGCTTGGCCAGACGGGTATTGAGGTTGCCCCGCACATCCTTAAAGACCAAATGGGGGAAGGCGTGCCGCAATTGGGCCAGCCGGCGTAGTGAGGAGGTGCCCACCACCGTTCCCTCCGGCAGGGTATGCAGTTGGTAGGATTGATGGGATCCGTGAACCACCAAGGCATCGGCAGGGTTTTCCCGTTGCGTGATCGCCCCCAGGATCAAACCCTCCGGCAGATGGGTGGGCATATCTTTGAGGCTGTGAACCGCCAGATCCGTTGACTTTTGCAGCAGCCCCACCTCCAGCTCTTTGGTAAACAGCCCCTTATCGCCAATTTTAGAAAGGGCCACATCCAAAATGTTGTCCCCCTGGGTGGACATGGTGTGGATCTCAAAGCTGCGGTCGGGGTGATGGGATCGCAGTTGGCCCTCAACCCAGTGGGTTTGAACCAAAGCCAGATCGCTTTTGCGGGATCCGATATGAAGGGTGCGGCTGGTCATAATCAACGTGGCATGGCTCATCTAGGCTATCAGACTGTGATCCTAGGGATCCGGTTCGCGCAACAGTGATTAACACAGTGACTAACCGTTTTGCGCTCACAGGCTGGCCTGATCTGCCTGATCGGTTAGTTGGATGTTCATTGGGTTAGATGTTCATTGGATCCTGGCTTTGACTCCCATG
>CAZODP010000119.1:0-5898 GCA_964578595.1 uncultured bacterium | reverse complement strand
CAATGCCGATAGCCAATGCCAGTAGTTAATGCCAGTAGTTAATGGTAGTAGCGTTCCGTACAGCCTTTCCGGGCATCAGCCTTACCAAAACTCTAAAATAAATTGACTCCCATTGTTGTTAAAAAAGCTGAGCAGCCAAGCCTGACTAGGTTTCAGATCGTGTTGCTTCGTGGGATGATTAGCTTGATTGGCAATCTTCGAGGTTTGTCCTATATTTAAGCAGCCTGGATTACAAAGCAGTTCGTTAATATCTGCCCTCAGCAAGCTACCCTAGGATACTGATGTCGTCAAATTGGTCTGATAACCCAACCCAGAGTACCTCCTCCAATCGAGATAGCAATCGAGACAGTGAGGTGTTTGGCTCCCATCGCTACCTCAGCGAGACCTATGGCGGGGATCCTAAAGGCGATTCTCGGCTGAACTACGGTACGGACTACAGCAGAAATGGGTCGCACCCGCAGCCCACTACTACTCACCTGGAGGGTACTTCGTTGGAGGGTATCGTGCCCAGCAGTGCTGCCAAGATTAAAGTGGTCGGGGTTGGGGGTGGGGGTGGCAATGCCGTTAACCGGATGGCCATCAGCCACTTAATAGGGGTAGAGTTTTGGAGCGTTAATACAGATGCCCAAGCTTTGGTGCAATCTGCCGGGATCCAGCGATTACAGATTGGCCAAAAATTGACCCGGGGGCTGGGGGCAGGCGGCAACCCTGCGGTGGGCCACAAAGCGGCTGAAGAATCCAGCGAAGAAATTGCCAATGCCCTAGAAGGGGCGGATCTGGTCTTTATTGCGGCTGGGATGGGAGGTGGCACTGGAACGGGAGCGGCGCCTGTGGTAGCCCAAATTGCCAAAGAAACCGGGGCCTTAACGGTGGGGGTGGTGACCCGTCCCTTTACCTTTGAGGGCCGTCGTCGCACCAAGCAGGCGGAAGAGGGGATCGCTGCTCTTCAGGATGCGGTCGATACCTTGATTGTGATCCCCAATGATCAATTGCTCACGGTGATCTCAGAGCAAACGCCTGTCCAAGAGGCATTTCGGGTGGCGGATGATGTGCTGCGACAGGGGGTGCAGGGGATCTCTGACATCATCGTGATCCCTGGCATGATCAATGTGGATTTTGCCGATGTGCGCAGTGTAATGGCTGATGCCGGATCCGCCCTGATGGGGATTGGGATGGGATCCGGTAAGTCCCGGGCCCGAGAAGCCGCTGTCACCGCCATTTCTTCCCCGTTGCTCGAAACCTCCATCGATGGAGCCAAGGGGGTTTTGCTCAATGTGACGGGCGGTGCGGATTTGACCCTGCACGAGGTGACGGCGGCCGCCGAGATCATCGCTGATGCGGTGGATCCCGATGCCAACATCATCTTCGGAGCTGTTTTGGATGAGCGGATGCAAGGGGAAGTGCGAATCACCGTGATTGCCACGGGTTTTGATCCCAAGCCGGTGGCAGCCAAAGTCGGGGTGTCCAAAGCTGCTGCCCGCAAACCTGCACCAGTGCGACCCACGCCGGCCTCTATCTCTCCCAAACCCCAAGCTCCGGCCCAACCTACGGAGCCGAGTTTAGATATCCCAGAGTTTTTACGGCGGCGGCGTCCCACCCAATGACTCAACCCAAACAGTCCTGTTCACAGCTTGCAAACACAGCCTGCTAATCACTGACCTTATTGTGTGTGCGTTGTGTGTGCGGATTGGGCAGGTTAAGTTTGTGGAAGGGATCCACTGGGCTATGCGGTGTCTGGCGGCCCTGGCAATTTGCTACTCCTATTTGTGACCCTAAGGGTATCCCTACTAGTGACCCTGCCATTTGACCCTTCACCCTCCACGGCTCTGCAACACGGGACATGGTTTAAGCTGATTTGCGGTGCCAGCTTTCAGCATCTCACGTCTGTTCGGGATCTGGCCTTTTTGTACACCTTGGCTGGGGCTGACTGTGTTGATATGGCGGCTGATCCGGCGGTTGTTCGAGCGGTTCAAGCGGGGATCGCTGGGGCTAGAGCTTATCAACCCCACTGCCAGATCCCATGGCTGATGGTCAGCTTTAATGATGGCGAGGATCCTCATTTTCGCAAGGCGCAGGTGGTGGCGGGATCCCGCTGCCCGGTGGATTGCCCTCAGCCCTGTCTGCAGGTCTGTCCCCCTCATGCTATCGATTGGGCCACCTATGATTGGGCCGGTCAGGTTCAGATCGATCAGGCCCTGTGCTATGGATGTGGACGATGTGAGCCGGTCTGTCCTCATGGGCTAATTCAGACCCGGGGCCACCAGAGATCCGCAGGAGAGCTGTTGCCAGAGCTAATGGAGCTGGGGATCCAGGCGATTGAGATTCATACTCAGATCGGTCGCACAGCGTCTTTTGGGCGGGTGTGGAAGGAGCTAACCCCTTGGCTGCAAAATTTGGAGCTGGTTTCCGTCAGTTTTAATGATGGGCCGGGGTTGGAGGCTTATTTGCGCCATTTGATTGAGATCATGGATCCCAGGCCCAAGCAGTTAATCTGGCAGACGGATGGACGGCCCATGAGTGGGGATCTGGGGATAGGCACCACCGGACTGACCCTGCGGCTAGCCCAAAAAGTCCTGAGCTGGGGCTTGCCGGGTTATGTGCAACTGGCGGGGGGTACCAACGGTGTCACGGTCTCAAAGCTGGATCCGCAGCTAGCCATTGCGGGGGTGGCCTATGGTAGCTATGCCCGCCAGCAGGTCGCCTCAGTGCTGGAATGCTTATCCCTCCAGTCCACCCACAACTCAAACATCCCACTGGATCGCAACCCATTGGATCGCAACCCATTGGATCGCACCCGATTGGATCACGGGGATCCTCAGCACCTTGAGTCTCTGATCGCTGGGGTAGAGCTAGCCCGATCCCTGGTTTCTCAAATTAAGAGCCGTCCCCCCCTACGGATCCGGGATCCGGTTGCTGCCCAGGGCTAACTTTTGAGCTTTTTAGACTGTCTGATCGTCCCGTTAGATGCACGGCCATGAACGCTGATTTTCCTGTTTCTCCGTCAACGCCGATGAGCACGTCCCCCCACCCCTCATCGCAGCCAGAATCAAAGTCAGACTCACAATCCGATCAATGGCCGTTTCAAACCCAGATGACGGACGATCTGGAGAAACTCTTGGCCATTTTGCCGGATCCAATTCGGGAGGCTCTGATCCATCATCCTGAGCTGGATCGGTTGGTGGAGGTGGTGATGGATCTGGGACGGAAGCCGGAGGCCCGCTTTCCGGGACGAGCGCAGGATCTGTCTGAAGCTGTGGTCAGCCAGCAGGACTTGGATGCCACCATCAGCAAAGTGGGGGCTTTTAGCAGCGATAACCGGGCTGGGATTGAGTCCACCCTGCATCGGATCAGTGCCATTCGCAACCGCCAGGGATCGATTATTGGCCTCACCTGTCGGGTGGGTCGCTGTGTGATCGGGGTGATCAGCATCATCCAAGACCTGGTGGAACAGGGTAAGTCGATCCTGCTCTTGGGGCGGCCTGGGGTGGGCAAAACCACAGCTCTACGGGAGATTGCCAGAGTGCTGGCGGATGATTTTCATAAGCGAGTGGTTATTATTGATACTTCAAATGAGATTGCTGGGGATGGGGATGTGCCTCACCCCGGCATTGGTCGCGCCCGCAGGATGCAGGTGGCCACCCCCGAACTGCAACACAAAACCATGATCGAGGCGGTGGAGAACCATATGCCGGAGGTGGTGGTGATTGACGAGATTGGCACGGAACTGGAAGCCACCGCCTCCCGCACCATTGCCGAACGGGGGGTAATGTTGGTGGCAACGGCCCACGGCAACCAGATCGATAACCTGCTCAAAAATCCCACCCTTTCGGATCTGGTGGGGGGGATCCAGTCGGTCACCTTGGGGGATGATGAGGCCCGCCGGCGGGGCAGCCAAAAGAGCGTGCTGGAACGCAAAGCCCCGCCCACCTTTGATATCGCGGTGGAGATGCTGGAGCGTACCCGTTGGGTGATCCATGAAAACGTGGCCCTGACGGTGGATCGGCTGTTGCGGGGGCAGGAGCCGCCGGTGCAGGTGCGCAGCCTGGATCCTCAGGGGGAGCTGATTGTCACCCGCTCTGAACCGGCTGGCCCGCAATGGCCCCCCAGCGGATCCTCCGGTGGCGCTAGGGGGTGGCGGCGCAGTGGCCAGATGGAGGCTTTGCCCTTTAACCCCGTTGATCGTCGAGAATCCCTCAAGGCCCGTCCCATGCCGATCCCGGCCTTGGATCCACCCTCAGGCGCCAAAATTGCCCGTAATCTGGGCTTGCCAGAAGAAGATTATTGGGATGGGGATCAAGATCCCTTTGCCGATGGGGTCTATGCCATGGATCCCGGCGAGGGGACGTTGAGCATTTATCCCTATGGGGTCAGTCGTCAGCACATCGAACAGGTGGCCCAAACCCTGGGGCTAGAGGTGGAGGTGATCAAAAATCTGGATGAAGCCGATGTGGTGCTGGCTCTGCGCAGTCAAGTTCGCAGCCGCTCCAAGATCCAGCAATTGGCTCAGGCCCGTCAGATCCCGATTCACACCGTCAAGGCCAATACGCTTTTGGATCTGACCCGTGCTCTGCGCCGACTGCTCAACCTTGATCCCAGTGGATCCAACGATATGGAGATGGATTTATTTATACAGGCCGCTGCTGCTGATGAGTCAGAAGCCCTGGAAGAGGCCCGCCTTGCGGTCGAACAAATTGTCATCCCCAAGTCCCAGACTGTGGAGCTATTGCCCCGCCCCTCGATCATTCGCCGCCGTCAGCACGAGTTGGTGGAGCACTACCGCCTGCGGGCCGAAAGTTTTGGGGAAGAACCCAATCGCCGCCTCCGCATCTACCCCGATATTTGCAGTTGAATCTGCTGTTCGATCTCAAGCAGGCGATTGAGGACAACAGCTTCGTCTTCTGGTTTAGAGCTGGGAATCTCGATGGTGGCTAGACGATGGGATCCGTAATCTCGGTTGAGTCCGTGATCATAGGTGGGATCATAGTGCTCTTTGAGCAGGGTCTCCACCAGTTGAGGCCATTTGCCCGCATCGATCCATTCAAACCACTGCTCAAGAACTGCTTTGCTATAGCGTTTTTTGAGGGGATCCAGCTTGGATTTGAGGCTATCGGGATGTTCGATCAGATGGGGATAGGTCTGGATGATCCAATCCACCCGATCCGGGAGAGGCCGTTCAATCTCCACACAAACGGATCCTTTCATCTGTTTCCAGAGGGCAGGGGGGATATGCACCTCCCCAATCCGGGTGCTTTCTGACTCCACCCAAATCGGGCGCGTCGGATCGAGATCCCGCAGGGCCGCCAGCAGCAAACTCTCAAAATACTTTTGGCTAGGTTGCGACTGCTGCCACTCTTGACCCAACAGGGAGCCACGATGATGGGCCAAACCCTCCAGATCCAACACTTGGGATCCACGTGCTCGCAGACGCTGAAGCAGTTGAGTTTTTCCGGATCCGGTGGCACCCGACAAGATAATCAAGGTCAGTTGTGGCGGCAGATCCAAGAGCTGATCCCGCACCCAGGCTCGATAGGTTTTGTAGCCACCCGTCAGGACTGTGACCCGCCAGCCCACCTGCGCCAGCACCAAAGCCATACTGTTAGACCGCTGTCCCCCCCGCCAGCAATGGATCAGGGGATGATAATCCCGATCTTTACTTGCAAAGTGGGTCTGAAGGTGATGGGCGATATTGCCAGACACCAGAGCGGCCCCCCGCTTGCGGGCCACAAACGGATCCACCTGTTGGTAGAGGGTGCCCACCTCCGCTCGCTCAGGGTCACTTAGCACCGGCAAATTGAGAGATCCTGGCCAATGGTCTAGGGCATATTCTCCGGGAGAGCGCACATCGATGATCTCGTCATAGGTCTCAGCCCAAGGAGTGGAGGTGGTCAAAAGTGGAGT
>CAZODP010000118.1:0-6105 GCA_964578595.1 uncultured bacterium | reverse complement strand
TATCAACAAGCTGTATCTCAATCCTGATGGAGAGCAACCGATTAGGGGCGATAGGCCAGGGATCCCTGCTGCCGATTGTGTGCCAACTGGCGGTGGCTGGCGATCGTGTGGGCCATCTGGGTCAGCAGGTCTGCGGTTTCGGCCCAGCCAATACAGGCGTCGGTGATGGAGACCCCGTGCTGGAGGGTGCAACCTTGATGCCAATCTTGGCGACCGGGGTTAAGGTTACTCTCGATCATGATCCCCATCAGGGCATTTTGCCCCTGGATATACTGGCGCACCACCTCCTGACAGACGGATCCTTGACGGGTGTAGTCTTTGTTGGAGTTGCCGTGGGAGCAGTCCACCATCACCGGTCTTTGGATCCCTTGTTCGGCCATCAGAGCAGCGGCATCGGCAACGCTACTGGCATCGTAGTTGGTGCTGCCACCGCCTCCTCTCAAAACGATATGGCGGTCGGGGTTACCAGCGGTTTTGACCACGGCGGTCATGCCCTCTTGGTTGATGCCCAAAAAACTGTGGGGATGGCTGGCGGAGACGATGGCATTGAGGGCAATTTGGAGCCGTCCGTCGGTGCCATTTTTGAAGCCTACGGGCATGGATAGACCACTGGCCATCTCGCGGTGGGTTTGGCTCTCGATGGTGCGGGCACCGATAGCCGCCCAACTGACCAGATCGGCGATGTACTGTGGAGTAACAGGATCCAACATCTCAACGGCACAGGGCAAACCCAGCTCATTGACGGCCAACAGCAGCTGACGGGCGCGATCCAGGCCCACTTCCACATCACAGGATCCGTCCAGATGGGGATCGTTGATCAGCCCTTTCCAGCCGACAGTCGTGCGGGGTTTTTCAAAATAGGTGCGCATCACGATCAGGAGCTGCTCTTGGGTGGCATCAGCCACTTGCTTGAGCTTGTGGGCGTATTCGAGGCCAGCGGCGGGATCATGAATCGAACAGGGGCCGACGATCACCACCAGACGATGGGGATCGCGGCCATGAATGATATTGCGAATAGCTTGGCGGCTGTGCAGCACAGTGTCAGCGGCACGATCCGAGAGGGGGCGGCGGGCTTTGATCTCTAGGGGAGCCACAAGGGGTACCGATTCAATGACATTACAGTTGTCGGTTTTAGGAGGCATGACAGGATCCTTGGCAGTTTGAGCAAATGGGGTCATGGGCTTAGGGTTGGGCAATCCAGAAACATCAACACATAAAAAAACCCTGAGGGATCTCAGGGCTGGGGGACATTGACAAATCGGTTAGCTGACCGCTTGCTCACTACCCATCAGCCCTGACGCTTGCCAGGGAAAGATAAAGTAAAAAAACAAGGAGAACAGGCCAGACATCTCAAAAATTTTGGATAGAACCCGAGGCTTTTGCTCAGGTGTTGATACTTGGAGACTACTGCAAGTGTTGCGGTTGCGTCAACATCACGGGGCCTAGAGAAAGCCAGATCTGGGGTTATTTCCCATCATTTCCAACTCTTTTTAGGATTGGGGGTCTTTTCGGGATTGGGAAGAGGTGGCGATCAGCGGCTGGCGCGATCCAGACTGCGGTATTGAATCGCTTCGGCGATGTGCTGGGGGCGAATGGTTTCTTGGTGGGCCAAGTCTGCGATGGTGCGGGCCACCTTGAGGATCCGGTCGCTACCCCGAGCCGAAAGCCCCAGTTTGCGGATGGCATTTTCGAGCAGGGTTTGGCTGGCTTGATCGAGCTGACACCACTGCCGCAGGTGGGCGGGCTGCATTTGGGCATTACAGCGAATCTGGGGATCCAGCCCCTGAAAGCGTTCCAGTTGGCGGTGGCGGGCGGCGATCACCCGCTCTCGCACTTGGTCAGAGGTTTCGCCCGGTTGATGGTGGACGATCTCTTCGGGCTTGAGGCGGTTGACCCGAATGTGCAGATCAATGCGATCTAAAAGGGGGCCAGAGAGTTTTGACCAGTAGCGATCCCGCTGGGTGGGGCTACAGGTGCAGGGCACCACCGGATCCCCATAAAAACCGCAGGGACAGGGATTGGTGGAGGCCACCAGCGTACATTGGGCCGGAAACTCCAGCGATTGCCGTGCCCGCGAGATCCGCACCACCCCGTCTTCGAGGGGTTGCCGCAGCACCTCCAGCACTTCGCGCCGAAACTCCGTCAGCTCGTCCAGATAGAGCACCCCCCGCAACGCCAGGGATAGTTCTCCGGGTTTAGGGAAGGATCCGCCCCCCACCAAAGCCGCCGCTGACGCCGAGTGATGGGGCGCACGAAAGGGTCGCTCGGTCACCAAGTTGACCCCTTCTCCCATCTGGATCCCCTGCCGCAAGAGTCCAGCCGCCGAATAGACCTGGGTGATCTCCAGCATCTCTGTCCAACTGAGGGGGGGCAGGATCCCTGGCATCCGTTTGGCCAGCATGGTTTTGCCCGCACCGGGGCTGCCCACCAAGATCAGGTTATGGCCGCCGGCGGCAGCGACTTCGAGGGCACGGCGGGCCAAGTCCTGACCTTTGACCTCAGATAGATCTAGCCCAGCCGCGGGTCGAGCCGACTGCCGCAAAATCTCCTGCGGCTGCACCGCCACTGGATCCTGCCGGTAAGTGCCATTCAGCCAGTCCACCACTTGACTGAGCCGATCAAAGCCATAGACCCGGATCCCCTCCACCACCGCCCCTTCCAGGGCATTACTGCGGGGCACCACCAGGGTATGGCAGCCCATCTCAGGCATGGCGGCAGCAATCGGCAGGATCCCGGCCACAGGCTTGAGATCCCCATTCAGCGACAGCTCCCCCACAAACAGGGTGTCAGCCAGGGATCCGGGCTGGATCTGATCAGCCGCCGCCAAAACCCCCAGAGCGATGGGTAGATCAAAGCTGGGGCCTTCTTTTTTGAGATCGGCAGGGGCCATGTTGACGATGGTTTTGCGCATGGGCATGGCCAAACCGGAGTTTTTGATGGCAGCTCGCACCCGCTCTTTAGCCTCCTGCACAGCGGCACTGGGCAAACCCACCAGCACCATCTGGGGCAGACCCCCACCGATATCCACTTCGACCGCCACCTTTAAGCCTTTTAATCCCACCAATGTGGCTGACCAGACTTGTGCAAACATCGGGATCCTTTTGAATTAGACTCTGGAGAGTTCTGATTTAGGCTTCAATTTTAAGGGCAGCTCAAAACTATAGATCACCTGCCAGATCACCTGTTAGCCGGCACAAGGTCTCTCAAGGGCATTCAAAAATCTGCATGTGACAGCTTTGCTAAGAGTGAGAGGATGCTTAAAAAGATTTACCAAGAATCTAAATACTGATCTGATCCAGATGGGATCTTTCTGAGATACTTAGCTCAAGAGAATGACTCTTTAGATATTTTGTAACATTTCAGACGCAAGAAAAACAACCTGCAAAGTAGCTTCTCTGGCCAGATCATCATCACAGGAGACGATCATGAAAAAATACATTGCCGAAGGTTTTGGCACCTTTTGGCTAGTCTTAGGGGGATGTGGCAGTGCAGTCCTGGCGGCTGCTTTTCCAGATGTGGGAATTGGACTGCTTGGGGTTTCCCTTGCCTTTGGACTGACAGTTTTGACGATGGCCTACGCAATTGGCCACATTTCTGGGTGTCATCTCAACCCCGCAGTTTCTGTGGGTCTCTGGGCCAGTGGTCGCTTCCCTACCTATCAAGTAATTCCCTACATTGCCGCCCAGGTGGTGGGCGGTGTGATAGCCGGTGGGGTTCTTTTTCTGATTGCGAGTGGACAGCCAGGATTTGATCTTTCGGCAGGATTTGCCTCAAACGGCTACGGAGCACATTCTCCGGGGGGATATTCCCTGTTGGCCGCCCTAGTCTGTGAAGTGGTGATGACAATGGTATTTCTGGTGGTGATCCTCGGTGCCACTGATGCCCGTGCTCCCCAGGGGTTTGCTCCCATTGCCATCGGTCTTTGCCTGACCCTAATTCATCTGATCAGTATTCCTGTGACCAATACTTCCGTCAATCCAGCCCGTAGTACGGGGGTAGCCCTGTTTGTGGGGGATTGGGCGGTAGCTCAACTGTGGTTGTTCTGGGTGGCTCCACTGATCGGTGCCTTGCTGGGATCCTTGGTCTATCGAGGGATCAGTGGCGAGACCAAATTGTCGCCAACAGAGGTCACGGTAGAGCCTCAAGCCTAGTGGGGCAGAGGATCCAGCCCAGATAAAAATTAGAGTCTGAGCTTGAATTAGGGTCTGAGCTTGACCGCTTCAGGGTTCGGGTACTAGTTCAGGGGCTGGGAGGATCCCTGGATTTTGATTAATAGCGAGGCTCAAGGCAGCGGTCCAGTTGGTTGAGCTAATTTGGCGAATCGGGGGAATGACTATGGCGCAAGCTGACACCAAGATATTGCCTCTGGAGCCTGGGGATCATCTGGCTCGGTCTGAGTTTGAGCGTCGCTATCAAGCCATGCCCGATCTCAAAAAAGCTGAGCTGATCGAAGGAAAAGTTTATATGGCCGCTGCGCTCCGCCTTCGCAGTCACGCCCAGCCTCATGCCAATCTGCTGCTCTGGCTGGGAAACTACTGTGTGGCTACGCCGGGGCTGATTTTGGCAGATAATCCCACTGTTCGCCTGGATTTTGACAATGAGCCGCAGCCGGATATTGCTCTGTTTGTGGATCCCGATCGGGGGGGGCAGGTGAACATTTCTCCAGATGACTATATCGAAGGGGCGCCGGAATGGATCGCTGAGATTACAGCTAGCAGTGCCTCCTATGACCTGGGGGACAAAAAAAATGTCTATCGTCGCCACGGGGTACAGGAATACTTGGTTTGGAAGGTGATGGAACAAGCCTTAGAGTGGTTCATCCTCCGGGAGGGTGATTACATTTCACTCCAACCTGACCCCGATGGGATCCTCAAATCACAGCTTTATCCAGGCTTGTGGTTGGATGCGTCGGCTTTGTTAAGGGGGGAGATGCTGCTGGTTTTGGAGGTTTTACAAGCTGGGATCCAGTCTGTTCAACATCAAGATTTTGTCAAACATCTCGCCGCCCGCTCAAGTGTTCAAACCACTACTCAAACCAGTGATCAGAGGGAATAGCCCCTGTCGGCAGCAGGATTGAGGGACTGGATCCAACAGTAGCCACACCGACGCCAGCGGGTTAACTCTTGAGGGGTCGTCACCTGGCCACATTGGGGACAACGGGGCATCTGACGGTGCTGCTCTAGGATCCGCTGATGCCATCGTTCTAGGGCGTCTTGGGGGGATTGGGGGCGGTGGGTTTGAGCACCCAAAAAGAGGGCCTGACCCAGATAGGCAACAGAGCTGGATCCCGGCTGGTCGGCGAGGTGGCGGCGATACCACTCTCCGGGCAAAAAACGGATATCTGCCAAAGGAGTGGCCAGATGGGGGTTGAGCTTGGAGACGATCAGGTGTTTTTGAAAGCCCAGATTTTGCGCCCAGGATCCGGTGGAGGTGGCCACTTTAAGGATCCCTCGCTGAAGACTGATGGGAGCCGTGTGCTGAGCCACCGTTGCGCCCACCGCTTCTGTCCAAATCTGCTGCAACATCTGCAAAGAACGGTAATTGGCCCAGCGGGGATCCCGTTCAATCCGATGTAACGTATGGCTGAGGGGTTGAAGGGTCATAGGATCCGAACCACCGCGATTTCAGCAGTCTCAGTCTCAACCCTCAAGAGGATCGCCGCTTAGCCCACCAACCCCAAGCTCCACTCACCAGCGCACCCGCCATCAGGATCCCCAAAGCAGGCTGAAATAGAGGCAGCCAGAGTCGGATCCAAAGCTGATAGCCCAAGGGACTGCCGATCAGGGCGCCGGATACCGCAACGACAAACCACAAGAAGCCAAAGGCCACCACCATCACATTCGCCACCAGTAGGCTGTTGATCAGTTGGCGGGCTTTGTCGAGGGAGGTGAGTTGAGATTTGGACATGGGGATGAGGGTGAAAGAAGACAAAATCGTTGGCAAGACTAGCGCAGAGCTGTAAGCGTCATCAGCAAACGGTGCTGCATCTGCTGGATCTGTTGCTGAGAGGATCCGGTATTAAAGAGCACAAACAGGGTGCCATCCGGCAGTTGACCCGCCATCAGATGGCCTTCTGCCCCGGACTGACCCTCCATCTCGGACTGA
>CAZODP010000117.1:0-6242 GCA_964578595.1 uncultured bacterium | reverse complement strand
TAGAAGCGCGTCAAGACTACAAAGTGATCCAACTGAGTGAAGTGGATGCTGAGGTTGTGTTTTCTCAGCCCTTGTCAACATTGCTGCCGTTTGTGCCCATTATGCAGGGAGGACAGCAAGAGGGGGTGATCCGGCAAGCTTTGCAAATTTTGCAGCGGGATCCCGTGCTCAGGGAGATGGAATCGTTGCTGGCGTTTTTTGCTAGGTTTGTGTTGTCAAGCGAGGTTGTTGCGCAAATTATGAGGTGGGATATGGCGGTACTGAGAGAGTCCCCTTGGTATGAAGAGATTAAGCAAGAAGGGATCCAGCAGGTGGTGATGACGATATTGTGAAAAGGGATCCCGATCGAGCAAGTGGCTGAATTGACCGAGCTATCCCTTGAACGGATCCAACAGTTAGCCAGCTCTACTGATTTGTAAAAGTGATTTGTAAAAGTAACCGGCGTAATCTGAGCAAAAAAGGATCCCCAAACGGATTCGGCCCTGCTCCTGTGATCTGAGCTGGGGTCAGCGACAACCCGAAAATATCTCTTGCCACCTGCTGAACTGAGGTGTGGAAGCAGTGGGATTTAGAAACAAAGCCAGGGCCACAGCCAGGTCATTGATTGAAAAAGTCTGGGGATTGCCGTCAAAATAGAGGGTGACCACCTCTCCAGACTCAGCCGGATCCTGAACCGACACTATCGATGAAGCAACTTGGGATCCTGATTGTCCACATCCGACAATAGATGTAGTCCCCAACACACCAATCAGGCTGAGCAGCAGTGTAGCTTTACATACAAAAGCACCTTTGATGGCAGAATTAAGAAAATCACGCAACCAGGGGCGTCTAGCAAAATAATACTCAGGCTTTTACAGCCTGTTCAGCGACTATCTAATACAGCGTTCACTCCCTTCTAACTTTTGTCCTGTGAGAAAGTGATTGGTAACGAAATCTGTTTCGACTTTTTGATGGAGAGGATCCCTGATCGTGCTGCGTATTGTCACCTGGAATGTCAACTCGATTCGGACACGGCTAGAGCAGGTGGTGATGTGGCTACAAACCCAGCAGCAGAGCGGATCCCCGATTGACGTACTCTGTTTGCAAGAAACCAAAGTCAGTGATGATCAATTTCCCACAACAGCATTTGAGGATCTGGGCTATCGGGTGGCGATATTTGGCCAAAAGTCCTACAACGGCGTGGCTTTGATCAGTCGAGAACCTCTGGACAATCTTATGCTGGGCTTTGGGCCGGTCTTGGGATCTGAGGGCAATTGGGATGACCAAAAACGGCTGATCAAAGGATCCCTGGCTGGGGTTGAAATCGTCAATGTTTATATCCCCAATGGAGCAGAAGTGGGCAGTGATAAATACGAGTACAAATTAGGTTGGCTCCAGCGTTTACAGACCTATCTGGCCCAAGTTCTCAAGGATCCTGATCTACCCTTGGTGCTGTGCGGGGATTACAATATCGCCCCCACCAATCAAGATATTTATGATCCTAAAAAAGCCGGCGGCATCATGGCCTCGGATCCTGAACGACAGGCTTTACAAAACATTGCTGAACTGGGACTCCGAGATGCTTTTCGTCAGATCCATTCAGATGCGGGCCACTTTACCTGGTGGGATTATCGAGCTGGGGGGTTTGCTCGCAATCGCGGCTGGCGGATCGATCATCACTTTGTCAGCGCAGCTCTTGAGTCCAAAGTTAAAGCCTGTCAGATCGATGTGGATCCTCGCCGAGCCGAAAAACCCAGCGATCATGCACCGGTGATTTTGACCCTTGATCTTTGAAATCTTGACTTGAATTTTTGACTGCTTTGCTATCAGGATCCAGGGGACATCAAAATTTTAATCTAAGGTAAGAAAAAGAATGAGATCGCCAAGATGATGTACGTGGCTAGCAACAACAAACCCTCCAGCCAGTTAGAGCGGCCATCACTACTGACAGAGTTGACCAGCAATACGGCCACCCCCACCGCCACCAGCTCCATGACCCGAAATTCAAAGTCCATCGGCTGATGGATCACATCCCCCACCAAGACCAAGACCGGAGCCACAAACAGGGCAATTTGCAAGGTGGATCCCAGTGCCACAGAGAGGGACAGATCCATCTTATTTTTGAGGGCGACCGTGACAGCGGTGCCATGTTCGGCGGCATTGCCCAAAATCGGCAGCAGAATCACCCCCAAAAACAGCGGCGTCATGCCCAGATCTGAGACCACTGCTTCGAGGCTGCCCACCAAAAACTCAGACTCCACCGCTACTAAGGTCGCCAAGCCCACCAACACCAGGATCCAAACCCAGGATCCCACCTGTTCGGGGATCTTGAGCTTTTGGGGAATGGATCCCCGCGCCTCTAGGACAGGGTTGGGTTGATCCGGCTCCGGCTCCTCTCCCACCGAGGTCTCATCCTCCATCAGGCCATACAGATAGTTGTGGGTTTTGAGAGAAAACAGCAGTGTGAGGCCATAAACCCCAATCAGGACAATCGCCACCGCCGTCGATAATTTCTGAATGGATAGCTCCCCCAAATCCGGAGCGGTCGCCGCCACCAGCGTGGGCAACATCAAGGCCACCACCGCCAGGTTCATGGTGGAAGCATTGACCCGTGCCACCAACGGCTGAAAGGTTTGTTCTTTGTAGCGCAGTCCTCCCAAAAACATCGCCAGCCCCGCCACCAAGAGCAGATTGCTGATGATCGATCCGGTAATTGTCGCCTTGACCACCTCCACCAATCCAGCCCTTAGGGCAATCAGGGCGATAATCAGCTCCGCCGCATTACCAAAGGTGGCATTGAGCAGTCCCCCCAGCAGGGATCCCACGCTGTGAGCCAACTCCTCTGTCACTTGTCCCATCAGGCGAGCCAAGGGCAGCAGGGTTAGCACCGCACAGCCAAACACCACCAGAGGATCCCAAGCCAACCCATCAGCCAGAACAGAGAGAGGCAAAGCCACCCCCAACACAAGCCAGGACAGGCGATCCAGTGGCGATTCCAATAGGATCCTGGCGGGTTTAACCGAACTCCGACTCGATTCAGCTATCGTCATAAACGTAAAACAATTGCCAAGCCCAAGAACCCCTCTATCTTAGTGAGCAAAGGGTTTAGTGAGCAAAGACTTTAGTGGGCAAAGCCATAACAGGTCAGACTTGTACTGCCATAGACATAGGTTTTGGTGGCCCAAAACGGATCCACCCGCTCCGGTAACGAATCACTGCTGCGATGCTCCACCATCAACATTCCGTCCAGGGCTAGCACGGCTCTGAGCAGCGGGATTACTCTGGCGTACAGTCCACTGTCGTAAGGCGGATCAAAATAGATGATCTGGAAGTGACCCAAAGTAAGATCCCGCCGCAACACCTGACAGACATCCCCCTGAATCAGTCGAAAGCCAGGAGTAGGATCCGTTTTGGGTAGGACTTGGCTCCAATTGGCCTGAATCACCCGGCAGGCAGCCCGCGACTTTTCGATCCCCACCACCTCAGAGGCCCCCCGGCAGAGTGCCTCCGCCCCCATCGTGCCCACCCCACTACACAGATCCAGCCACCGACAGCCCAGGATCCGCCCCTGCAGGATATTAAACACCGCCTCCCGCACACGAGCAGGGGTGGGACGAGTGGCCAATCCCGGCAGCGTTTGTAAAGGGCGATTGCCATAGATGCGAATGGTCACAGAAATCCAGTGATTATGATTCTTGTTCAGTCTAAGGATCCTAAAGCTAGCTAGCCTAGGTCAAAGACTTCCCGTAAAAGGATCCTAAATCATGACCCTGACTCTTGAAAAAGTGAGCTGCGCTTGCGAACACTGCAATTGTGAATTTGATTCTACAGATGGCTTCAATTATGAAGGTGGACTCTATTGTAGCGAAGCCTGCGCCACCCACGATCACCAACATCCCTCCGAGTGTTGCGTGGCCTCTAACTGCTGCCAGTAGGTCATCTCTCAATCATTGGATCCCATTTTAAGCGAATCAAATGAACTTTCTGCCCCTCAATCCATAGGTTCGGGGGGCAGATTTCATAAACAATTTACACCTTCATAAGGTTGATATTAGAAGTCTGAATGTTCAATACCCAAGACATTGATAATCATTCTAATTATAAACGAATCCAGGGATCCTTCTCCCTCCACTTTTGTAATGACTGATACAGATCAGTGGCGATGAATTGCCTATAGATTGTTTATCGCTCGCACAAAACTTTCTCAAGGCATTGGTTCTGGTATCAACTATCTTTTCTCGATAGCTGGCTCTGAACTGATCCAACTCAAGATTGACTCAACCGAGCTGCGTTCAAGACTTAAGCCATATGTAAGCCATGACTTAACGATTGATCCTGGATGGGTCGAAATAACGTGCAAATAGTTCTGACTCTTCGCCGTTTTAGTGGGCGGTGAGTCGGATCCTATTAGGCGAGCTTTCTAGCCTACAACCCCTTTGGAGGAGTGAACCGTTTATGCCAGACGTTTTATTTAAGATTGATCTGAGCAAGCCCATGTCTGAGCAGGAGATGCCAGGTCACAATCGGTGGCATCCTGATATCCCGGCGGTGGTTTCTGTCAATCCTGGCGATTATTTTCGGATTGAATGTAAAGATTGGACGGATGGCCAGATCAAAAATAATGACGATCCCAGCGATGTGCGAGATGTCAACTTGAAGGTGGTGCACGTTTTAAGTGGGCCAATCTATGTCAATGGAGCCGAGCCAGGTGACATTCTGGTGGTGGATATTGTGGATATCGGCGCGTTGCAGGGGGATGAGTGGGGGTTTACAGGCATTTTTGACCGCAACAATGGCGGTGGCTTTCTCACCGATCATTACCCCGAAGCCGCTAAGGCAATCTGGGATTTTCAAGGGATCTACACCACCACCCGCCACATTCCGGGGATCCGGTTTGCGGGGATCACTCACCCTGGTTTGATCGGCTGCGCCCCTTCTCACGAGTTGTTGGCCAAATGGAACAAGCGGGAGCGTGCCCTAGTAGAGGCTGGCAATGCTGCGGCTCTGCCCTGGAAACCCCAGATCCCCCCGTTGGCGGCTCTGCCGGATCCCGATTATGCCGTGTTGGGGACTCTGACCGGATCCGAATTTGATCGAATTGCAGCCGAGGCGGCCCGCACCGTCCCTCCGCGCGAGCATGGCGGCAACTGCGATATCAAAAACCTCTCTCGCGGATCCCGTGTCTACTTCCCGGTCTATGTGGATGGGGCCAAGCTCTCGATGGGGGATATTCACTTCTCTCAGGGGGATGGGGAAATCTCCTTCTGTGGTGCCATTGAGATGTCTGGCTTTATTGATTTGCATGTGGACATCATCAAGGGTGGCATGGAAAAGTATGCCATGGTCAATCCCATCTTTAAGCCCGGCCCCGTCGAACCACGCTATTCCGAGTATCTGGTGTTTGAAGGCATCTCAGTCGATGAGTTCACAGGTGACCAATACTACCTGGATCCTCATGTGGCCTATCGCCGTGCCTGTATCAATGCCATCGAATACCTGAAGAAGTTCGGTTACACCGGCGAACAAGCTTACCTACTGCTCAGTTGTGCCCCCGTAGAAGGACGGATCAGCGGTGTTGTTGATATCCCCAACGCCTGCTGTACCCTAGCCTTGCCAACGGAGATTTTTGACAAAAATATCCTGCCGGTATAGGGCTTTCAATCGGTTCTGATTCGCCCAATACTTGCCCTGATTCAAGGAAACACCCGTGCCCCTATACGAATTTAAGTGTGAAACCTGTGGCCCAATTGAGGTATGGAGACCTCTGGCCCAAGCCTCGGATCCACTGGTTTGTCAGGGTTGTGAAGCTCCGGCTCGGCGGGTGTTCTCTCCTCCGATGGTGCTGTCTACTGGCTTGGGCAAAGTGCGGTCATCCCCAGAGCCAAGGCTGATCCAGCGCAGCACCGACCGTCCCGTAGAACAACCCAGGATCCAGCAACCCAGTGGAGGACGCCCTTGGATGATCAGTCATTAACCGATCATCAGAACCGTCATCAGATTGGATCATGGGCTGTGTATCAGGGGAGATACTCGGCGGCAGAGGGATAGTTTTAGGTATAACGCTGTAATCAGTCTGACCTGTGCAGGCTGATATTTTTTTAGTGAGCCTTGCCCTCTGCCAGGCTCAAATTTCCTTTTATTGCCACTTCAGGGCTAACAAGTGGAGTAAACAATTCAATTCACCACCAAAGAAGGATCCCCCAGCCACATGGACTAGGGGATCCCCCAATGCTATTCAATCAATGCTCAATGCAATGCAATCA
>CAZODP010000116.1:0-6431 GCA_964578595.1 uncultured bacterium | reverse complement strand
GAACTCTGAACCAGCCTGACATAGTTCAGGATCCTGTCCTTCCGTAGCGTTCAATACGAACAAAAAAGGCTGAGTGCCGTTTTATTTTTAGAATAGCTTGATGGCTCAGGATGAAGTGGGGCTAGCCCTTTGGCGTCCCAGGAGGGGTACCGTGAATAAAAGCAGGTTTTTAAGACACAAAACCGCACGAATCAAGATCCATAACGCTAGGGTGGCCTAGCCAGGATCCCGTCTGGGGCTGGCCTGCTCAACGCTTCCTCGTCAAGCTATCAAGTTCTTTTTGCAACCGCATTCTTCGCAGGAGGATCCTCACCCATGTATCACAACCACAGCACTCTCAGTCGGCGGCAGCTTCTTGTCAGTGGGGTAGCCGCAGTCGGTGGCGGGATCCTGGCCTCAGGTCTGAGTAGCAAGGCTTCCAGTCGGTATGGATCCCCCACTGTTATGGCTCAAGGGGAACTGACCCGTGTCTCCTATGGCACCAACTGGTTTGCCCAAGCCGAGCATGGGGGCTTTTATCAAGCCATAGCCGCTGGCATTTACCAAGACTACGGCTTAGATGTCACCATTCAGATGGGTGGCCCTGGGATCAATATCACTCAAGTGTTGGCGGGGGGGGCGGCAGACTTTGCCATGGGGGGCAGTGCCGGGGTCACCAACGCTGTAGCCGAAGGGATCCCATTGATCTGTGTGGCCTCCATGTTCCAAAAGGATCCACAGGTGTTGATGGCCCACCCCGGCACCACCAACTTTGAAGACTTGGCCGGTCGGCCCATCTATGTCTCAACGGGGGGGTTGATCAGCTACTGGCCCTACCTACGTGCTCGCTACGGCTTTACAGATGAGCAAATTCGCCCCTACAACTTTAGCCCTGGCCCCTTTTTAGCGGATCCCACCTCAGCTCAGCAGGGCTATCTCACCTCGGAGCCGTTTGCGATTGAGCGGGAGGGGGGCTTTGTGCCGGAGGTGTTTTTGTTGGCGGATCTGGGCTTTCAGCCGTATTCCACCACCATCGAGACCACCCGCCGCTTGGTGGAGGAAGATCCTGACTTAGTCCAGCGGTTTGTGGATGCCTCGATCCTGGGCTGGTATAGCTTTTTGGAGGATCCGGATCCGGCCTATGAGCTGATCAAGATCGATAACCCAGAGATGAGCGATCAGCAGTTGGCCTACTCCTTTGAAAAAATGGAGGAGTATGGCATCATCGTCTCCGGCGAAGCCGAAACCCTAGGGATTGGGGCCATGACCGATCAGCGTTGGCAGACCTTCTACAACGACATGGCCGAGGTGGGGGTGTTTGATTTTGGCCCAGATTTTGACATCTCAGAAGTCTATACCCTTGAGTTTGTCAACAGGGGTGTGGGGCTGTCTTGATTTGTCCCGAATCATCTTTGCCTCGATTTTTGGGGCTAAATCCTTGTGGGCCTCAATCATTGCACAGCATAATGGGCTAGTTTTTAATCTTTTTAGTGGCTGATCTGGGATCACTTCAAAGGCGGCTGAGCAGGTCTTTCTTTTTGGCCTGAAACTCCTCTTCAGTCAGGATCCCCTGATCCCGCAGTTTGCCCAGCTTTTCCAGGCTTTGATAGAGATCGGCAGCGGTGTCTTTTTCTTCTTTTAGATCCGAGACATAGGATTTCCCTTTTTGAAACGCATCCTCGTAGGCTTCCCGGGCACTGTCTAAATCAAGGCTCGTCAGGGATCGACCTGCCGCCAGTTGTGTCATCACCACCTGCCCCACCGCATAGGTGGATGCCCCCGACATCAAAGACATGGACACCCCCCCCAGCACACTGCCCAAACCAGGGATCACCTTGACAATGCTGGATCCAATTGAGGCAAAAGTAGTGCCGGTCAGGGCAGAGACAAAGGATTTGCCGGAAGAACGAGAGTAATCGGCCCCATAACAGGCGGCCAGATCCTTGAGCATATCCAGTTGAATAGCCGTCACTGCCGCAAAATCCACAAACGGGATCGGGATCAACCCAGCCCCCATCGCCCACAGCACATGAGCACGAATAATGGCCTCAGCCTCTTGGTCACGGGTCATGGGATCCCTCTCTGGCAGTGATATCTCCCCTAAAATAGTCTTTAGCCGTGGGAGCCGCCATGATTTTTAATAATAGCGACGCAAATAACAGCGACATTAACCCTCAACCGTTTGGATCCTCATTTCTGTGGTCTCGTCGACAGGCGGTGGGCTTGGGCTTGGCCCTATTGGGCTGGCCTGCTGGATCTCGCCCCTCGTCTACCGCGACCGGATCCCTCAAAGCTGTTTCATTTGCCACAAGCTGGTATGCCCAGGCGGAGCATGGGGGCTTTTATCAAGCTCAGGCCACGGGTCTCTACAAAAATTACGGTCTGGATGTCTCGATTCAGATGGGGGGGGCGGGGGTCAATATCCTGCAATTATTGGCGGGACGAGGGGTGGACTTTGCGATGGGATCCAGCCTCGATGCCCTCAGTGCCCTGAGTGCGGGGATCCCGCTGGTGACGGTGGCGGCTTTATTTCAAAAGGATCCTCAGTGTCTGCTGGTTCATGCTGATGCAGGGATCCACCGCCTGGAGGAGTTGCGGGGGCATCCGATCTTTGTGTCCACAGGGGCTAATCTTTCGTTTTGGCCGTTTTTGCGGACTCGCTATGGCTTTGCTGACGAGCAAAAGCGACCTTATGGCGGTAGTTTGGCCCCATTTTTGTTGGATCACACAGCGGCTCAGCAGGGCTATATCACAGCCGAACCCTTTCGCTTTCGGCAGGCCACAGGCTTGGATCCGGAGGTGATCTGGCTGGCCGACTATGGCTACAACCCCTATGTCACCACCCTCGAGACCCACCAGGATTTGCTCCAGCGCGATCCAGATACAGTCCGCCGATTTGTTCAGGCTTCGATTGCGGGCTGGCAGAGCTACCTTCAGGATCCAGCTCCCGCTTTTGCCCTGATCAAACAAGCCAATCCCCAGATGGATGACGACCTCTTGGCCTACGGTTATACCCAACTAAAAGACCGCCAAATCCTCGGCCCGGATCCGACCCAGATCGGCCAGATGACAGACTCTCGCTGGCAAGACACCTACCAAATCATGGTGGAGGCTGGACTGTTTGAGCCAGACTTGCCCTATCGCAAGGCCTACACCCTGGAGTTTTTGGGGTGATCCGGGTTGGGGATTGATCTGAGGATCCGGTTGGGGCTATAGTGATGGTTCTGTAATAGTTGCGGATGTGGCGGAATTGGTATACGCGCACGTTTGAGGGGCGTGTGGCTTTGCCTTGCGAGTTCGAGTCTCGCCATCCGCATGATGCTCATATCTCTCGGTGTGAGGCTCTATTTTTAGGATTGATATTTGAGAGGGTCAAGATTCCAGTGATGACGGGTGGGGTGGTGACGGGTGGGAGGTGATGGATGAGTTCGCCTGTGGAGTGTCTGCGATCTTTGCTGGATCAGCAGCCGGTGGCCAGTTTGGGGGTTTTGGAACAGGGATCCCCGGCGGTATCGCTGGTGCCGTTTGTGGTGTTGCGGGATCCGTTACGGCTGTTTACGTTTGTCAGCGATTTATCCTCCCATACTCAAGCCCTGCGAGCGGATCCCCGCTGTAGTCTGCTGATCCATCAGCCACCCTCGCCCCAGGATCCCCGTAGTAACCATGCTTTGCCCCGTTTGAGCCTGAAGGGGATGGCGCAACTGCTGTTTCGAGAAGAGGCGGCTGAATTGGGGATCGATCATTTGTATCGGGCCAAATACCCGATTGCTGAGATGTTGCTGGGGTTAGGGGATTTTCATTTTTGTCAGATCACCCCCCAAGAGGGATCCCTGATCCAGGGGTTTGGTCAGGCCTTTCGGCTGTCGGGGGATAATTTTGAGACGTTGGATCACCAGACAGGGCAATAACCTCTAAAGTTCAGGGGTAAAGTTCAGTGGCGGTGGGCAAACCATATCTGTCACCGTGATCAATCTCTGAGTTCCTCCGATTGAGCTGGGGGAATATCCAGTGCTAGATCAGCCCAGTGCCAGATCAGCTCCGAAACAGTCGGGAGTATTGGTTTTCGTGGGCCATACTCACCAGGCTTAACCCCAGGCTAAAACTATTCAACCCCTGATCTGGCAATTGTTTGACCTCGTCAGCACAGTGTTGGATCCCAGGCTGAAGCTGTTGGAGTAGCCATTGTCCCTGCGTTTGGCCGAGCAGTCCCAGTCGGATCCCAGCCTGGAGCAGATTATTGCACCAACTGTGGAGGTAGCCCAACAGCGCAACATCGGGGGGGAGTTCCATGAGGGCCACAGCAATGCCAAATGCGATCGGTAAGGTGCAGGATCCTTCGACAGCGCGGATCCAAGGTTGGCTCTCCGGTTTGAGGATGGAGAGGAGCTGAGCCAAAGAGTGTCCCATCTGGCAGGTTTGATGGCGCAATTCGGCGGTCTCGCGGGCGGCCAAAAACCACTGATTCCAGCGTTGTAGGGATCCGGCATCTTGATTGAGAACACATTGACACGCCCGCAGCATGATCGCCGCCTCAATCCGAATCGATCCAAAGCTGAGTTCCTGGCTGAGCCATTGCTCTAGGTCTTGGGGAGTCTTGATCTGATCGCAGTTCACCAGCCACTCAATCCCCTCTGAGTAGCTATAGGATCCGATTGGCAAGGTGGGGCTGATCAGTTGCAAAAAAGAAAGCCAGCGGGATGGGATCATAGAAGATCAACATTGAAAATTAACATTGAAAGGTCGGTCGAGCTGTTGCATCCGCCAATGGCGTTGCTGATTCTGGGTATGGTCTCGTGGGTGAACCCCTTGCAGGCTCATACAAAAGTTACCGAATTCATGCCACTGTTCAGCAACGCCCCGCCAATATAGCTCTGCCAATACTCTGCCTACTGTGGCGGCAAATGCCTTGTGGTATCTCAAGATCATCGCCTCAACACTAACAATAAGTATGAATATCGGATATCAAGGATCCGAGCAAAAGGATAGGATCACCCTAGACCCACACTCGTCACTGCTTCAATGCCTGATAGTTCTGCCGCCACTGAGCTTGACTTAGGATCCTCTGCTGACTGCCCACTGGATACGCTGGTCTTGGGGGCAGGAATTACGGGCCTGATATTGGCCTGGCGACTCCAACAAAAGGGCCGATCGATTCGCATCGCTGAAGCAGGATCCCAAGTGGGCGGATCCATTGTTACCCAATCTCGTCAGGGGTATCTGTGGGAGGAAGGCCCCAATAGCTTTACCCCGGCTCCGGCTCTGCTCAACCTGATTGCCGATCTGGGGCTGGCTCAAGATCTGCTTTGGGCGGATGGCAAGTTGCCCCGTTATGTCTGGTGGCAAGGGGAGTTACTGCCGATCCCCCTCAGCCCTCCGGCAGCCATCGGATCCCCGCTATTGAGCGTGGGGGGCAAGTTGCAGGCTTTGCGGGGATTGTTGGGATTTGTGGGCTATCCGCCTGGATCTGAAGAGACAGTGCGGCAGTTTTTTACCCGGCAATTGGGATCCGAGGTAGTCGAACGATTGGTGATCCCATTTGTGTCGGGGGTCTATGCCGGGGATGCGGATCAATTAAGTGCATCGGCAGCTTTTGCCCGGTTGGCGGATCTGGAGGCCCAATATGGCAGTCTTTTTGCCGGCCTGTGGCAGGCTCCCCGGCCCCCAAAGCCACCCCTATCGCCAGCCATCCAGCCGGCCCCTAAGCGCGGTCAGTTGGGATCCCTACGCCAAGGGCTGCAACACATCCCCCAAACCCTAGCCCAAAAACTGGGATCCACCCTCAGTCTGGAATGGCGTGCTCAGTCTCTGAGGGCCACCGATTCCGGTTATGCCGTCAGGTTTGAGACCCCATCCGGATCCCAGACCCTCTATGCTCGCTCCGTGGCGTTGGGGATCCCGGCCTATGCTGCGGCAGAGGTGCTGCGGGACTATCAGCCCCAGGTCTCTGAAACCTTACAAGAGATTCCCTACTCAGCGGTGGCGGTGGTGAGCTTGGCCTATCCGGCGGATGCTTTGCCGACTCTGGAGGGCTTTGGTCATTTGATCCCTCGGTCGCAGGGGCTGCGCACCCTGGGCACCATCTGGGCCTCCAGTTTGTTTCCGGGGCGGGCACCAGCGGGGTACTGTCTTTTGCTCAACTTCATCGGGGGAGCGACGGATCCTGAGTTTGTGCGGGCTAGGGGAGTGCAGCCTGTGGTGGAGATGACCCCAGAGCAGCGCGCCCAAGCCGTCCATCGTGACATCTCAAAAATCCTCCTAAAGCGGCCTGTGGATCCTTTTGTTTTGGGGGATCGGCTTTGGCAAAGGGCGATCCCGCAGTACACCCTGGGTCATCGGCAGCGGATCCAGCGAATCGAAACGCTATTGGCAGGGGATCCGGGCCTGAGGCTATGCGGCAACTACACCAATGGGGTCTCCCTGGGAGATTGCGTTCAACGGGCCGAGCGGGAGGC
>CAZODP010000115.1:0-6555 GCA_964578595.1 uncultured bacterium | reverse complement strand
TCGTTCCATCAACTCTTTATATCGTACCCCTTAATGGTTAAATGAGCTGTATTGACAGGGAATCGCCTACGTTCTTGGGTCTTCAGTCCTTGTCTGACTTCCAATCCATACTCACCATCAACAACCCCTTGCTCAAATAGGATATGGGATCCTTTGTCATGCTTCCATTGCAATGCTGTGACCTCAGATGGTCTAGCGCCTGTAAAGAACAGAAAGTAAACATAGGAATGATAGTGGCTGTATCGTTCCCAAGTTCTGAAGGTATCCAGAATTAAGTCTCTTTCTTCTCTGGCAAAGGCTTTAATGTCAAACTCTTGTCTGTCCTTACCCTTATCTGACTTGGGTATCGTGATGTCTTTAGCCATCCCCTCAAAGGGGTTAGAGGTAAGTAAGTTAGATCGGATCCCCCACTCAGTACAGGCGTTTAATTGAACGAGTATCCGCTTGGCTGTATATGGCGGTGTGTTGGCTGCTAACCAGTCTCTCAAGGCTTGAGCTTCATTAAGTGTGTCAACCCCACATCGCTTGAGTGTGTTCTTTACACATCGTATGTAGGTCTTCTGATAGGTGTTGGGGCTTACCCCCGGACGCTTGAACTCTATGTATCGATCCCAAAGCTCCATCAAGTTGATGTTGATAGTTGTATCAACATCATCCTTAGATACAAGTCTTAGGGATGCTGCACCTGTCCCTTGGCTCTTGAGATTATGCCAGTAGTCGTCAAACAGCCCTAGAGCGATGGAGTTGTCGATGTCTTCAGCGGTCTTTCGTGCCGCCTTAAGGATTTTGGAAGATTCTTTACCAACCGTGTGGTTGTAGGTGGTTCCCTTCAGAGTAAACCGGATCCTGACACTACCTCTGAAGCGTTCTACAGTCACTCTGCCTACTTTATCTATGACACTGGTTCGATTGAGTTCTTGTATCACCTTGTATCACCTCTAGCTTGATACAAGTTTGATACAAGATCTTGCCGCTGTAAACCCTCTAGCTAAAGTAGATGACCCAAGCTGATGTAGCTCGGCTGGTAGAGCAGCTCGCGAGAAATGAGCCTGGGAGCTGGTTTGAGACGTTAGAACTTAAAGCTGATGACGTGACTCGAACACGCGACCTGCTCATTACGAGTGAGCTGCTCTACCAACTGAGCTACATCAGCATTTTTTGCACACACAATCATATCACTTGGCACCGCCATCTGGGCTGGATCCCGTTGGTCAAATTAGAAAAATCAGGTTGTGACGCCTAAGGGTTGCGGTATACTAGTTAGGCTGTAGGCTCTGATGGCTAGTGCAGCATGATTATCCCCCCACTTTGTGCCCCCTTTTCGTAAACAGGAGATTTGTTTGACATGTTGAAGCTGCGGTTGAAGCGATACGGCAAAAAACGCGAGCCAAGTTACCGCATCATTGCCATCGAAAGCCGTACCCGCCGTCAGGCTCGTCCATTGGAGGAGCTGGGCTTCTACAACCCCCGCACCAAAGAGACTGTTTTGGAGACCGCCGGGATCCTGAAGTGGTTGCGGCAAGGGGCACAGCCCACTGAGACCTTGGAATCGATTCTGCGCAAGGCTGGGATCCTGGAAATGCTGAAGGCTGGCAACGTCGGCGGCGAAGATGGCACCGGAACCCTGCGGATCCCGGCGATCGCCAAAGTTTTGCCGGTGATCGAAGAGGAAGAGCCTGAATCTCCAGAGACTGCAGAGGCAGAAACTTCAGAGGTAGAAACCTTAGAAGTAGACAGCTCAGGGACAGCCACTCCAGAGGCAGAGATTACAGAAGCTCCTGTGGGTGAAGAAGCGGGTATTTCGGCAGAAGCAGCCGCACCCTCAACTGAGGTGACACCAGAGCAAGCCCCTGAAGGGCAAATTTCTAAAGAGTCTGAAGAGACGGAGACTCAATCGGAGCTTTCGCCTGAAGCTATTCCCGAAACTGTTGCGGAAGGGACGGCAGAGGTTGAGGCTGTGGTCGAAGGGATCCCTGCTATGGCGCCGGATGAGGCTGAGACCCCTGTATGAAGCCCGACTACCGCACTCTTGTCCGATATTTAGTTGAGCCGCTGATTGAAGACCAACAGTCTTTGCGGGTGGATATCGAGTCCACAGGTGGAGGCAAGCGGGTTTGGGTGCGGCTGTCTTTTGATGCTCAAGATCGGGGACGGGTGTTTGGTCGAGGGGGACGGACTTTGCAGGCCATCCGGCAGGTGATGACGACGGCGGCACGCCTAGCGGAGCAAACTCTGCGGCTAGAAATCTATGATCCTCAGCGGCCATCCTCACCTCACTAAAGTTGCCCCACTAAGACATTGATTTGATTAGGTTGGATCAGGTTTGATTACCCTACGATTTTGTATAACCACAGGATCCATCGTTGCCTGAGGCCAAACCAGATCGAAGGGTTGAGCTTGATGGCAAAGAAGACATAGATCACCACTAGACCCACCAAGCAGAGGGATCCCAGCGTGCTGTAGGCGGCAATGATCTGGTCGGGACTCCAGCCGTAATTGAGATTAAGCCGATTCATATCACCGCCGGTATCCCCTTGGCCCCCAAACAGGGTTCCCCAGGGGATCTGGGCTTGACCACGGGCGATATGGTGCCACATCCAGTAGCTTTTCCAAAAGGAACTGGCAGCAATGGCCAGGATCCCAAACCGCCAGGCATCCCATCGCCACCGATCCGGCAATTGCAGATAAAAAGCCGCCATCAGCAGCGTGCTCAGCACAAATTCTCCCCCCACGCCCCCAAAGGTGACCCAAAAATCAAACTGCTGATAGCCCCAAACCCAGGTCATCCAAAATTGCAGCCCGGCCACCAGCCCCAAAGCCACCATCAGCCCCCGCAACCGCTCTTGCCAAGCCCTAAAAAACACCACCCCCAGCAAAAACAGGATCCCGATGTAGACAAAAAGCTCTCGATCCAGGGAGGTAAAGGTGATGCCAAAGGGCAGCGGGAGCGCCCGCCGACCACAGAGCCAAGCCGGAATCGCATGGCCAAACTCATGGATCCAGATGTGCAGGGGCAGGTGCAGCAGTTGCAGTGGCCCCACCCAATTAACAATCAGGGCGACCAAAATAGACAGGGGCAAAGCGGTCAGATTGAGCCAGGGATGATCAAACCCAAAGCGATTCCAGGCGGCGGTCTGTTTTGCTTTTAGATCAAACTCTCGCTGCCATCGGATCCGGTTGCCATCCACCCCAAACAGCTTCACCCGAAGAGGGCCTGGGATCCGCAACTCCTGCATCGTCACATACACCCGCGCCTGCCCCAAGGATCCTTTGGAGAGTCGGGTTGCATCCACCTTGATCCGCAGCAGATCCCCTTGGATATCCACTTGAGCTGGGATCCCCTGTTGGCTCAGAGCCTGGGTCAGAGCTTGGGTGACAGCGCGGGGATGGCCGAACTGTGCCCGTTGAGCCATCCGAAACTGTCGCAATTGATCGTCTGGATCCGTCATACTGGCTCCACAAGAGTAGGGGCTGGCTCGACAAGAGTAGGGCTGGAGCGGGCTAAGCTATCCTCTGGTGCTGGCTTGTGGTGCTGGCTTGATCTAGTATCAGCCCAGTGACATCTGGTCACTATTATGGGCTGATCGCCCCATTGACTGACCGGATCCCACCCATACTGACCTATTTTTCAGTTTGACCGATGCCCCATGTGTTTATCTGTACTGGTGAAGTATCAGGGGATCTCCAGGCTAGCCATCTGATCCGCACCCTGCTGCAAAAGCGGCCTGATCTGACCATCACAGCTATTGGAGGAGAGCGGATGGCGGCAGCCGGGGCCAAACTGCTCCGAGATACCACCGCCATGTCTTCGATAGGACTGGTTGAAGCCTTGCCCTTTGTGGGGGCAGCCCTCTGGACCCTGCACAACATTCGTCGTTTTTTGCAACAGGATCCCCCTGATCTGGCCATCTTGGTGGACTATGTCGGCATCAATAGCGGTGTTAGCAAGCATTTACACCAAATCGGGATCCCGTCCATTTACTACATTGCCCCTCAGGAGTGGGTCTGGCAGTCCAATCGTGCTCTGTCCTATCAGTTGGCCCAACACACCCGGTTGATCTTGGCGATCTTTGCGGCGGAGGCCCGCCATTACCAGGCGGCTGGGGGCAATGTCCGTTGGGTGGGGCATCCTTTGTTAGATATTTTGCAAACCGTGCCCCATCGGGATCAGGCTCGACACAGGCTAGGGATCCCGCCTGGTACTTTGCAGGTGCTGTTGGTGCCCGCCTCTCGCCCCCAGGAGGTCCGGTTGATCCTGCCCACCCTCCTGAAAACAGCCCATCTGCTCAGTCAACAGATCCCTGGGATCCGGTTTGTGTTGCCGGTGGCCTCAGCCCGGTTGCGGCCTGCCATTGAGCGTCAGGTCAAGCGGTTTCGCCATCGTCACGGGTTGGAGGTAACCCTGTTGTCGGAGTCACTTAACCAACACCTGGTTTTGGCGGCCTCGGATCTGGTGCTGGCCAAATCCGGTACTGTCAATTTGGAAACGGCCATTCTAGGGATCCCGCAGGTGGTGATCTATAAACTCAATCCCATCACCTACTGGCTGGGCAAGCACATCCTCAAAGTCCGGATCCCGTTTATGTCTCCCCCCAATCTGGTGGTGATGCGAGGGATTGTGCCGGAGTTTTTGCAACACCAGGCTCAGCCCCCCATCCTGGCTCAAACCGCCGCCACCCTTCTGACGGATCCGCAGCGACAGGCCCAACTGCAACAGGACTATGTCACCATGCGCCAAGCCTTAGGATCGGTGGGGGTGTTGGAGCGAGCCAGTGAAGCAATCCTGAAGGTGCTAGATGGACAGGGATTGGGATCCGCTTAATTTTCATCAGCTAGCTAGCAGAATAGATCAGGCTCAACAACGGGCGGATCGGCTGGCTGCTGGCCTGCGGGAGCTGGGCATCGATCCAGATAGTCTCGATCTAGGTCTCTAAAGCTTGACTCCTACAGTTGGGATCCCTCTGGTTTGACCCAGCAGGCCACTTGATGGGCGGATCCCACCAATTCCAACTCTGGATCCTGAGTGTGGCAACGGTCTTCGGCATAACGGCAGCGGCCAGCAAAGGGACAACCGGGCGGATAATGCAGCAGATCCGGCGGGGATCCTTCGATTGGCTGGAGACGAGCCATTGACATAGCATCCAGACGAGGCAGACTCTGCAACAGACCTATGGTGTAGGGGTGACGAGGCCGATGATAAAGCGCCTTGAGGGGGGCTGTTTCCACCACCTGTCCGGCATACATCACCATGACCCGATCCGCGAGACCGGCCAGCAGGGCCAAATCATGGGTGATCCAGATCACAGCCATACCGATCTCCTGCTTGAGCTGCTTGATCAACTCCACAATTTGCGCCTGAATGGTCACATCCAGTGCCGTGGTGGGTTCATCCGCAATCAGCACCCGTGGATGGCAGGACAGCCCCATCGCGATCATCACCCGTTGCCGCATCCCCCCCGAAAACTGGTGTGGATAGTTGTCCACCCGGTCGGCGGCTCCAGGGATCCCCACCTTCTCTAGCAGCTCGATCGCCTGTTGTCGCGCCTGGGTGCCCGTCAGACCAAGATGCAGTTGTAATGACTCGGTGATCTGTTGGCTGACCCGCAGCACCGGATTGAGAGAGGTCATGGGATCTTGAAAAATCATGGCGATTTCTTTGCCTCGGATCCGGCGCATCTGCCGTTGCGAAAGGTTGAGTAAGTTTTGGGCCTGGTAGCGAACCGATCCCTGTGTCACTTGGCCTGGTGCGATCAATCCCATCACAGACAGCAGAGTGATGCTTTTGCCGGATCCAGATTCACCCACAATGCCCAAGGTTTCCCCCCGCTGAATCCCAAATGAGACCCCATTCACCGCCCGGACGATGCCCTCAGGGGTGCGAAATTGGATGTGTAGATCATCAACCTCAAGCAATGGATCCATGGATTTGTTCTGGGTGTTTGCTCTGGTTTTTTGGCCTGAAATCATCGGGGGTAGACGAGGATCCTGCCTCTAGTGTAGGGATGTTGCTAACCTATGAAAGCTCTGCTCCCCTTGTTGTATCGGGTCATACTGAGTGGATGGACTGAGTTTATTGAAATGGATCCAGATCGCAGTGCTGGGGCTGAGCTATGGGGCCTTGGGGCTGGGGACAGTACCCGGCTTACGGATGAATCGCGCTACTGTTGCTCTGGTTAGCTCAGCAGTGCTGGTGGGATTGGGATCCCTGGCACTTGAACAGGCTTGGCAGGCGATTGATGCCAACACCATCGTTTTTTTGCTCAGCATGATGGTGGTCAATGCTTATTTGTTCTGCAGCGGTTTTTTCGGCTGACGTTAGATGATGTACGAGAAGTAGTAGTCTGAGATAGATAAGACCCTCAATGATCCATACAGCAAATGCACGTCCTTAACCAGTTTCATAATTCATAGGCGCTGACGAAACTAACGGCCACCTCGATGCAATCTCTTTCATTATAAGTTAGTACAGTAACAACATTTGGTAAACCAATTTCTAAAAGATGCCTTCTGGATCAGATACAGACCAATCTTGATGAGCTTTTCCAGACTGGATAC
>CAZODP010000114.1:0-6625 GCA_964578595.1 uncultured bacterium | reverse complement strand
CCCATCCTAAAGTCCCTATCTAAAAACCCCTATCTAAAAACTATGTCACGATGGGGGAAACTGCTGGGGGGCGAGTCTCAAAGCGCAGAACCCATCTGAGACTTAAGCACTGAGGGGTGGCAATGGCTAGGGCAAACCGAGGATGGCTGAGGATCCAGAGGCTGATGGCTGCTTGGGTCGCGATCCTGGTGGCCTGGGGACTTGCAGCTACGATTTTTACCCAGAGCTTTGCTCAAGGGATCGAGCAACCGCTAGTTGGGCCGGTTTTGCCGTCAGGATTACCCACCGATCCTCCGGCATTGGAGGTCACCCCAACCCCTGAACCTCAACTCACCCCCATACCAACACCGGATCCCTCTCCTCTGATTAGTCCAACTCCGCCGGATCCAGGCAGTGATGTGATCGTGGGTGGGATCCCGGTGTTTCGGTTGCAGGCTTCTGAGGTCAGTAGCGATGTGCGGGCCCAGTCTGTGGCCGCGGTGATTGAGCCTTTTTTGGCCTTTGAAAATGAAAATGCCCCCGAAATTGATATTCGGGCCGTCCAAGACAGCAACCTGCAATACATCTTGGTGATTGGTGAGCGCAACAATTTTGACAATACTCGGCAGTACTTGTTCACCGTCACCTATGCGGATGCCGCCGCCGCCCGAGAGATCCCGGAGGCCCGATTAACGGATGTGCGGCAGGTGGCCACCCAGTGGGCCGACCAACTGGAGCGAGCCATCCAAAGCTACCGAGAGGTTCGTCTGGATGAATTGCGGGGCCAGGATCCGGTGGTGCTGACGTTTAGCCTGATCTCGGCGGCGGCGATTTTGATGGTGGGCTTTTTTGTCTGGCGGCTGACCAAACGGGGGATCCATCTGGTAGAAGCCTGGCTGGATCTGAAGCTGGGGGACGGCTTTCACACCTGGGTGGATGTGGGATCCTTGCTCAGCCGCTTTGGGGTTGGGGTGGTGATCACCTTGACCTCTCTCCATTTGGCCATCACGGCCATCCCCAGCCTGCGGACGATCCAACGGACCGTTTATTTCCAGATGGGGGGGATCTTTCGCACTGCGTTTGGGGTGCTGACCCAGCCCTTGCCCAATTCAACCCTGTCTATTGCCAGTTTGCTGGTGTTTGGGGTGATGACGGGGCTGGTGTTTGGGATGGCTCACTTCACCAGTCAGGCCCTCAAGGATCGGTTTTTGACCCGGTTGGGGCTGGATTTGGGCACTCAGGAGGCATCCGCCACCATCTTTAAGTACGGTCTCACCTTTTTGGGAATGTTACTGGTGTTGCCCTTTAGTGGCCTCAACCTCAGCTCGCTGGCGGTGGTGGTGGGTTCACTGGCCTTGGGGGTGGGTCTGGGTCTGCAAAATGTTTTTACCGACTATGTCAGTTATGTGGCGATTTTGATTGAGCGGCCGATCCAGGTGGGGGATCTGATCGAGGTGGAAACCCTGGTGGGAACGGTGGAGCGGATCTATCCGCGAGCAACCGTGGTGCGAACACTGGATCGGGTGTTTGTGATTGTGCCCAACTCTCAGATTATCGACAAAAATGTGGTCAATTGGAGCTACCGGGATCCCCGCTGCCGGATCCATATTCCGGTGGGGGTGGCCTACGGATCCGATGCCCAGGAGGTCAAAGAGACGCTTTTGTTGGCGGCCAAGCAAAATCCACTGGTGCTGAGCACGCCGGAGCCACAGGTGTTTCTGACATCTTTTGGCAATTCGGCCATCAACTTTGAGCTGTTGGTCTGGATCAACCGGCCCCAAGACCAGTGGGTGCTGAAAAGTGATCTCAACTTTGCCATCGAGTCAGCCTTTCGACGACACAACATCACCATCCCGTTTCCACAGCAGGATCTGCATATTCGCAGTGCTGAGGGGTTCCGAGAGTTCTTTGATAGCCGTCACCACAGTCATGCCAGTAATGGCGAGCACCGCCCCACCTCTAATTTGGAAGGTCGGATCATTTTGCCCCGCTCCGTTGAACATCTCAATCCCCGTCACTCCAATCGATTTGACCAGGCCAATGGGTTTGGGCAGGATCCGATGCCTAATTTAAATCATCTGTCAGGCTCATCCGGCTCACAGTCTCCGGGCACAGAGATTGATTGAGAGAGCACACTGACGAATCACTAACTAATATCGGCAGTAGGGCAATGGATGGACAAAGGGCAATGGGTGCAATGGGGCTGGCGGGCCGTGCAGAGATGCTTTCCCAGATGGATCAGATTGATGTGAAGGCTGTAGGCTTTGCCAGACGGGATCTGGGGCTGCAAGGCGGCAAACGTCTGATCCATCTGGCGGGTTCTGACCCAACCCAGGCGATTGGCCACCCGATGGACATGGGTATCCACAGGACAGAGATCCCGACCCAAGCCAAACATCAAAACACAGGCGGCGGTTTTGAGGCCCACCCCTTTGAGGGCCAGCAAATAGGCCATCGCCTCCCGATCTGAAAGCTGAGCCAATCGCCCCAGAGATAAGGATCCCTCGCGGGCCTGGATGGCGGTCAAAACACTCAGGATCCGACGGCTTTTGGTGGCCGCCAGTCCGCCGGGCCGAAGGGTGGCCTCGATCTCTTGTGGATCCCCATGGAGCACGTCTTCCCAGGTGGGATAACGGCGCTTGAGAGCCTCAAAGGCCCGCCGACTGTTGATATCGCTGGTATTTTGAGACAGGATCGTCCCCACCAGATCGTCCAGCCAAGCAGCCACTGGGGTGGGATAACCACAAGGGATCCCAAACACCTGTTCCAAGACCGACAGGCAGAGAGAGAGGTCAGGAGCAGGGGTAGGCACAGGTGACGCTTACAATAGAGAGCAAAGGGTTCTGAAACCAAGGGCAAGGCTTCAACGCTGAGATTAGAGTTTCAATGCTCAGAGTTATTGTCACCCCTGGATCCAAGCATTGCCCCAGATCACAAAGTTTTGTAGACCGATTGGGATTGGATCCGCCTGTTTTCTAAACTCTTTTTTTCATCCATCCCCTTTTTTTCATGACCCAGACTGCTGCTGCACTGCCTTTGCTCCGCCCCCATCAGGATCCACGTCCGCTGGTGATTGGGGGGCGAGCGTTTCGGTCACGGTTGATGGTGGGCACCGGCAAATATCGCACCATGGAGCAGATGCGGGGGGCGATTGAGGCCAGTGGTTGCGAGATTGTTACGGTGGCGATCCGCCGGATCCAGACTCAAGCGGCAGGGCACATCGGCCTGATGGAAGCTCTGGACTGGTCAAAGCTCTGGCTGTTGCCCAACACCGCTGGCTGCAAGACCGCCGCAGAAGCAGTGCGGGTGGCCCGCTTGGGCCGGGAGATGGCGCAATCGGTGCTGGGCCAAACCGACAACCATTTTGTCAAGCTAGAGGTGATTGATGATTCTCACTATCTATTACCGGATCCGATTGGTACCTACGAAGCGGCCCAGCAATTGATCGCGGAGGGTTTTACGGTGTTGCCCTACATCAACGCCGATCCTCAACTGGCGCTGCGCCTCCAGGAGATCGGCTGTGCGACGGTGATGCCGCTGGGATCCCCGATTGGGTCTGGGCAGGGGCTGCAATCGGCTGCCGCCATCCGGATCATTGTGGAACAGGCCCGTGTGCCGGTGGTGGTGGATGCTGGGATCGGGGTGCCCTCCGAGGCCGCCCAAGCAATGGAGCTGGGAGCAGATGCCCTTCTGATCAATTCCGCCATTGCCCAGGCTCAGGATCCGGCGGCGATGGGACAGGCCATGGCACTGGCGGCTGAAGCCGGTCGACTGGCGTATCTGGCCGGACGGATCCCGGTCAAGCCCTATGCCAGTGCCAGCTCTCCCCTCACAGGTCAGATCACTCAGATCACACCATCGGATCCCCTACCGGATCCAGAGCAGGCAGATCCAGACCAGTAGGCTCGGATCCCTCGGTTTTGTTCCCCTCAAGCAAGACAACGGCTTCCAATTCTCAACAGATCCTAATTTTTCAAGCCAGGAGTTGATCTTGGGGTGCCAGCAGCGATAGATTCAAAAACCCCTGACCTTTGGGAGGTTTAGACAGTTGCTTGCCCCCATCGGTGCGTCCCCCCAACGGGATCTCCATCACATCCACAACGGCACAACTCTCGGATTCAGTTTGGTGAAGTAGCACTTGATAGCCCTCGGTTTGAGGATGATCCTTCAAAACCAGGATCCCGCACAAAGCGTCCATTTTGGTCTTGAAGGGCATGGCATGGGTGCCAATTGCGCCCCGATGAGCCAAAGCCACCGCTTGCGATTCAAGGATTTTGAGATAGCCCTGCTGGGATGCCAAGATCAAAAGCTCACCGGATTTGACCACCGCTAGCCCCACGCTCGTCTCGCGGCGATGGAGGCGCAGAGCCTGATTCCCCATCGCGGTGCGACCCATCAGCGGGATCTCCTCGTCATCAATTTTTAGCCTCAGCAGCCGCCCGCCGGAGGTGGCCACAATCGCACTCAGATTTTGATCCCGATCCACCAGATAGGCCCAGCCCAGCTCATCCTCATCCTTGAGCTTGAGAACCGTGGATCCCCGGTTGGTCAATCCGGCAAAGTCTTGGGCCTCCAACCGTTTGATCCGGCCCTGGCGACTCAACACCAGCAAATCTTGGTGATCCACTTGACTGGGATCCATCACTAGGATAGAAGCCACCGGCTCTGGCTGCGGTAGGAGGGTGATCAGGGGGACGCCGCGACTTTGCCCAGTGGCCAGCGGGATCGCCTCCACATCAAGGTTGTAGGCTTTGCCGGATCCGGTCAGGATCAGCAGTTGTTGATGAAGGCTAGCCGGGATGTCTTGGATCACCTCGTCATCCCCTGACAACTCCCGAATCGAGGCGGGTTTGCGGCCTTTGCGAGCCAGGGTGAGGCGACGAATATAGCCTTTGCGACTGAGCTGCACCAAAACCGGGACATGGGATCCCTCCTCCGGGGTGGGCAGGGCCTCGATCTCCGCTTCGGCTTGGGCTGGGGTCACCACCTGAGTCCGGCGGGGATCCCCGTGGGTTTTGCGCAGATCCCGCAGTTCTTTTTTGAGATAGTTCAACCGGAGGGCGCGATCCCCCAATAGCCCTTCCAGCTCAGTGATCCGCGTCTGGAGGCTGGCAAACTCTTGTTCTAGCTTTTGCCGTTCTAACCCCGTCAAACGGCGCAGGGGCATCCCCAAAATCGTATCCGCCTGGGATCCGGTACAGCCCAGAGCCGTCTGCAGTTGAGCACGAGCGGTGGGGCCATCCGGGGCTTGGCGCAGCAACTCAATCACCCGATCCAGATCCCGCAGGGCCAACAACATCGCCTCCACATCCTCGGCTTTGCCTTGAGTCTGGGCCAGCTCCGTCCGAAACAGGCGGCTGAGGGTGTCTTCCCGAAAGTCCAGAAAAGATTGCAGAGCCTCCTTGAGACTCAGTTGACGGGGTTCGCCATTGACCAAAGTCAGCAAAATCATGCCGAAACTGGACTGCAACGGGGTGAGCTTGTGCAGTTGGTTCAGCACCGTTTGGGGTTGAGCATCCCGCTTCAGTTCGATCACGATCCGCATCCCCTCCCGGTCGCTCTCGTCCACAATGTCGGCGATGCCCTCAATGCGGCGGTCATTGACCAGTTCGGCAATTTTTTTGATCAGAGCTGACTTATTGGTCTGGTAGGGCAACTCAGTGATGATCAGAGCCGTGCGCCGATGGCGACCCTTGCCCGGCTGGATCTCCTCGATTTGGGTTACCCCCCGCATCGGGATGATCCCTCGCCCTGTGGCATAAGCCTCCCGGATCCCTGCCGTATCGATAATTTGTGCCCCCGTCGGAAAATCCGGGGCCGGGATCTTTTTGATCAGATCCTCCAGGCTGCAATCAGGCCGATCAATCAACAGCAGCAGCCCATTCACCACCTCAGTCAGATTGTGGGGCGGGATATTGGTGGCCATCCCCACCGCGATGCCAGAGGATCCATTCAGCAGCAACATCGGCAGCCGGGCCGGCAAAATCAGCGGTTCAGCCTGGGATCCATCAAAGTTGGGGCCAAACTCAACAATGTCCTCACTGATGGAGCTGAGCAGAGCCGCATCCCCCACCGCGGCCAAGCGACATTCGGTGTAGCGCATCGCCGCCGCCGGATCATCGTCCACAGAGCCAAAATTGCCGTGGCCATCCACCAGTGGGTAGCGGCTGGAAAAGCTCTGCACCATCCGCACCAAAGCATCGTAGACCGACTGATCCCCATGGGGGTGATATTTACCCAGCACATCCCCCACCACCCGAGCACACTTGCGATAGGGGCGATCGGGGCTGAGGCCCAACTCATGCATGGCATAGAGGATCCGGCGATGCACAGGCTTGAGGCCATCCCGCACATCCGGCAGGGCACGCCCCACAATCACGCTCATGGCGTATTCCAGATAAGACCGCTGCATCTCCCCAAACAAATCTGTGGGGATGACGCGACCGATCCCATCTAGGATGCCGCCGTTATTGGGATTTTCGAGTCCGTCAAGAGTCAACTGGGTCATAGGGGCAAAAGGCTCGTCTTTGGCTACTCTATCGCTTCAACCTGTCGACGCACCCCTCCTCCGGCCTTGAAACAGTTATGACTGGCCCAGCACACCCACTTGATTTTTGCTGATCTAGGCCATCCCCCTGTGGCTATG
>CAZODP010000113.1:0-6648 GCA_964578595.1 uncultured bacterium | reverse complement strand
GGTTAAGGGCTGGAGTTTGATCAAGACCCAGGGTGACAATCCTCTCAAAAAAGCTATGATTTGTCACAACTTGTTCACTCTGTTCCTGTCCCTTGCTTGTCCTGAGTTGGCCTGTACCGGGTGAGCTGGCTAAACAAAACTCCATTCGATAGGGGTTTGCCCTATGGCACTTCACGCAGAACTCCATCGACATCTGGGGGGATCCGTTGTTCCCCGTATTCTGTGGCGATATTTTCACCGACATCAGTTGCCCCTAGCTGAGCAATATCCCACCTACAGCTCCTTTGAGGCTTTTTACACGCGGCCTCGCAATACCCTGGAAGAGTATCTGGAACTGCACACCCTGGTGGAAAAAGTTCAGACCCTAGAGGCTTTGCCCTACTTTATCTACCGACTGTTGCGGGGGGCCTATGTGTTTGAGGATCTGGCCTACCTGGAAATTCGCTACACCCCCTATCTCAGAACGGATCCCACCCTCGAAGAAGCCGACCGGATCCGGCAAATGCGCGAGGTGATCGCCTTGGTGGGGGAGGTGACCCGTCAGGTGGATTACCCGATCATTACCACCCAGATTTTGTGTATGCACTCGCGGCTGCCCAGCTCGGTGAATCGGGCCATCGTGGAGGCGGCTGCGGATTCGCCTGATGTCTCTGGCATTGACCTAGCCGGAGGAGATCGCAACTATGGCGAGCGCATGGACGAGTGGATCCAGCTCTATCAGTACGCCTTGGCCCGGGGCCTCAAAACCACTGCCCACCTCTACGAAACGGTGGATGGCTGCCATCCGCAACTGCTGCCCTACGTGATGCGGATCGGCCACGGCATCCAGATCCCCCTGTTGCACCCCGAACTACTGCCACAATTGGCCCAGCGGCGGCAATGTCTGGAGGTTTGCCCCACCACCTATGTAAAAACCGGCACACTGACAAGCCTGGATCCGCTCAAGCTGGTCTTTGACCGATGTTTTGAGGCGGGGGTAGACATTGCCATTTGTACTGACAATGCGGGCCTGCACAATGTCCGGTTGCCGTTTGAGTACGAAAATCTCTTGACCCTGGATATCATCGACTTCGAGCAATTGCAAGCCTGCCAAGAGGCTGCCTTTCGTCATGCTTTTGCTTGGCCTCACCCCAACCGTCCTGCTTTGCTGCTCTCGGATCTCCAGATGGCCCCCACCCTGTGAAGGTGTGCAGTGCCGATTGCCAAAACTGGATCCGCAGACTTGATAGCCCTCCTGGTTCTCTTACCCTCTAAAATAATGGAGATTTTGAGGAGTTAACGATGGCATCTGTATCAAAAGTGCTGTTGGGGTTGGCCTCGCTGCTGCTAAGTGGGGTGGGGTTAAATCCAGCGGATCCGGTGCTGGCGCAGGATAGTTTTCAGCCAGGATTTTGGCAGCCCGTGGCCCGGGTGGATCCATCGCAGCCCGTGCAGCTCAAGATTATCAACAATTCTGGAGCCAGCCTGGAATACGGCCTCACCACTGATGAGTATGTCATTGCTGAGCTGGAGCCAGAGGATCAAGCCCGCCTGAGGATCCCTGAGTTGCCCGCCTCCCTCAATATCAGCACGGTCAGCCGCCCGCCGTTTGATGTCTTGAGCTTGCTCTATGAGATCGAAGCCGTTGACAACCTTGTGACGGTGACCATTGGCCTCAAAGACGATGTGGAAGGGGATCGCGTTGTGGATATCAACCCCGATGGGGGCATCTACATCTACTGATGCTGGACTGCTGAGCTGGGATCGATCACTACAAATCCCAAAGAATTGTGCTGAAACAGTACATTTGCCTGGGATCCAATCGGGCCAAAAAACCTGATAGTGACCAGCTTTGAGAGCTTGGGGAGAGCTTGGGCCAACCGTTAAGGCTACAGATTGTCTGAGGGAGCTTGCCTAGAGTGGAATCAAGAACTCAGGAGGCATCGGTATGCTTGAGCACACTTTTGCGGGTGATGATCAAAGACTCCACTCAGATGGGGATCCGCCAGATTGTGATCCGTTTGTGAGTGATCCGTTTGTGAGTGCTCCGTTTGTGATCCGACTCGAACAGGTCGGCCTCAGTCATCTGGCTCAGGTGGGGGGCAAAAACGCCTCGCTCGGGGAAATGCTGCAACAACTGGTGCCCCAAGGGATCCGGGTGCCAGGGGGGTTTGCGGTAACGGCGGCGGCCTATCGCTATTTTTTAGCCAGTGCCGATCTCGAACCCCAATTGCGCCAGATTCTAGCCGACCTGGATGTTACGGATGTCCGCAACCTACAACATCGCGGGCGCGCCGTGCGATCCCTGATCTTGCACACCCCCTTTCCGCTGGAGCTGCAAACCGCCATCTCTGACGCCTACCAGCAGATGTGCCAGGAGTATGGGGCAGGATCCGGCTCCTCCAATACAATCCCTGATGCAACCCCTGACGCAGATGTGGCGGTGCGCTCCAGTGCCACGGCTGAGGATTTGCCGGATGCCAGCTTTGCCGGACAGCAGGAGACCTATCTCAACGTCAGTGGGATCCCGGCGGTGCTGAATGCCTGCCATCGCTGCTTTGGGTCGCTGTTTACCGACCGTGCCATCTCCTATCGGGTGGCCCGTGGCTTTGACCACTTTGAGGTGGCCTTATCCATAGGGGTGCAAAAAATGGTGCGCTCTGATCTGGCCAGTTCCGGGGTGATGTTTACGCTGGATCCTGAATCGGGTTTCCGGCAGACGGTGTTGATCACAGCCGCCTATGGCCTAGGAGAAAATGTGGTGCAAGGGGTGGTCAATCCCGATGAATATCTGGTGTTTAAGCCCACCCTCAAGACCGGCCACCAGCCCATTTTGAATAAAAAGCTGGGCAGCAAGGCCCTAAAAATGATCTACGACACCGGTGGATCCCGGCTCACCCGCAATGTGGCGGTGGATCCCGCTGAGCAAAAATGCTACGCCCTGACGGACGCTGATATTTTGCAGTTGGCCCAGTGGGGTTGCCTGATTGAGGAGCACTATTCCCAGTCGCGGGGTACCGATACCCCGATGGATATCGAGTGGGCCAAAGATGGTCTGAGCGGGGAGCTGTATATTGTCCAGGCTCGTCCAGAAACGGTGCAATCCCAGCGCACTGATCTGATCCTACACAGCTATCGGTTCACCGATCCCCATCTGCCGGATCCCTTGGTGACCGGACGGAGTGTGGGGGATGCCATTGGCCAGGGCACTGCCCGCGTCATTTTGGATCTGCACAAGATGGATCAGTTTCAGCCTGGAGAGGTGTTGATCACCGACAAGACGGATCCCGATTGGGAACCGATTATGAAAAAGGCCAGTGCCATCGTCACCGATCAGGGGGGCCGCACCTGCCACTCCGCCATCATCGCCCGCGAACTGGGGATCCCCGCCATCGTGGGCACCGAAAATGCCACCCAGGTGTTGCGCTCTGGCCAGCCGATTACGGTCTCCTGTGCAGAAGGAGAGCAGGGCCGCATCTATCCGGGCTGGCTGCCTTTTGAGGATGACGGGATCCGGCTCGATCATCTACCCCGGCCTCGCACTCAACTGATGATGAATGTGGGTAACCCCGAAAAAGCTCTGGGCTTGGCGGCTTTGCCCTGCGATGGGGTGGGCTTGGCCCGGATGGAGTTCATCATCGCCAACAGCATCCAGATCCATCCCTTGGCCCTGATTCACTTCGACGAAGTGGTGATGGACGAGCCTCGGATCGCTGAGTTAACGGCCCTTTACGACGACAAGACCGAATACTTTGTGGACAAACTGGCTCAGGGGGTGGGCACCATCGCAGCGGCCTTTTATCCCAAGCCGGTGGTGGTGCGGATGTCCGATTTCAAGAGCAACGAGTACGCCAATTTGCTGGGGGGATCCCGGTTTGAACCCACCGAAGAAAATCCCATGATCGGCTGGCGAGGAGCCTCCCGCTATACGGATCCCCGCTACGAAAAAGGCTTTGAGCTGGAGTGTCGGGCCATGGGGCGGGTGCGGGAGGCAATGGGCCTGACCAACGTCATCCTGATGATCCCCTTCTGTCGCACCCCCGAAGAAGGCCGGCTGGTGCTCGACAAAATGGCCGAGTTTGGCCTCAGGCAAGGGGAAAACAACCTGCAAATCTACGTCATGTGCGAGCTGCCCAGCAATGTCATCCTGGCGGATCTGTTCTGTGACGTGTTTGATGGCTTCTCGATTGGATCCAATGACCTGACCCAGCTCACCCTAGGGCTAGACCGAGACTCGGCCCTGGTCTCCCACCTCTTTGACGAACGCCATGCAGCCGTCAAGCGACTGGTGGCCCAAGCGATCCAGACCGTCAAGCAGCGGGGCCTCAAAATCGGCATCTGCGGTCAGGCCCCCAGCGACTATCCCGAATTCGCCCAGTTTTTGGTGGAACAAGGGATCGATTCCATCAGCCTCAACCCCGACTCTTTGATCAAAACCCTGCTCCAGGTGGCAGAGGTGGAGGCCGCCAACCTCAATTGCGTTTCGTGAAGAATCTAAAAATCCGCCAAAATCCCAAAAAAAGACTGGGCAAATCTCAAAACCGTAGCTTACAATACAGAAAGAACAGAAAACGTTCATCTCTTTAGCTCTGTCTGGCTCTACAGCTGAGTGGCTCAAGAGACGGAAGTAGGGATCCCCCGAAGGAACGCGCCTCATTCATTCACTATCCGTTAGAGATACTGGAGGCGAACCATGACACTTACCTACCGCGGCGTTGATTACGTCCAACCCCTTCACATCACTGCCGAAGCCTCTCCTGGCAAAGTTGGCGGCAAATATCGCGGCCTAGACTGGCGCTTTCGTCATCTGGCCAAAGCCCCGGTGCTGAGCACCAACCTGAATATGCTGTATCGCGGATTGCCAGTGGCCGAACTCCAGAATGGATCTGGATCCCAGGTTCAAGCTGAAGCTACCACTCAGCCTGAAGCGGTGCCTGCTAGTATTCCTGTCCTAACTGTTCAAGCCATTGAGTCTGCGGCTGGATCAGTGGAATCCTTGGCCCGCACCCTACTGATGGGGCATCAGCGCAACCTCAAGATCCGTCAGCAATCCATGCTGTTCCGGGTGGCTCATGAGGTGGGTCTGAGTGATGACCACATCGGTCAGTACTGGAATAAGATCCAAGGCAAGGTTCATCCCACTTTCCGGGACACCCTGGATCGCAGCCACGCCACCATGAGCTGATGATCAAACTCCAGGTTCTAAAAAGCAGCTCATCATGAGCTAATAATTCCATCAAGGGTGCTGACAAATGTTGGTACCCTTTTTAAGTTTTAAGGAAGTTTTAAGGATCTTGATAGCTGCATAAAACGGCTTCAAGCCAAGCCTGCTTGCAAAAGGGGCATGATGCTGATCAGCAATAGCCCCAGTGTGGACATCGCCCCCACAAAAAAAGAGAAGGAGCGACCCAAAGGAATGTCGGCAATGTAGCAGAGGTTATACAGAGTCCGAGCTATCAAATAGGATCCACACAGCACTGCCACACCCTCATCCCCCGATAAACCAAAATACCAAGGCTCCGGGTGAGGCTGAGTTACAAAAGCCATCAAAGCTGCTGCACTAAACGTAATCAAGCTCTCAAAGCCATTGGCATGTGCCCATGTCGCCCGCTGACCATAGGGAGGCAGTTTGTCAAACATGGCACGGGGGGCACTGATATCGTATCCAATCCGGGCACGAGCATATCCCACCACCCCTGCCGGCAGATAGACCAGCCCCATCGCCGCCGCAATGGATAACAACGGGATCACCTCGAGAGTCAAACCAGCCAGCATTGGATCCTGTCCCCAAAACCATCTCTCCTATTGTCACCCCAGATGTGGACAGAGAAAAGGCTATGGTAAGAACCGCAGCCCATTTGCCGATGCCTACTTGCTGATTGATGGTTATGTCTCCACTTCGCTTGCTAGTCCGTCAACTTTGTCAACGGCTTGTGCCACTGTTGTGCGCCGGGATCCTAATCTTGGGTCTAGCAACACCCTCCCAGGCGGATCCAGATCGCTCTCCAGGTCGTCCTGAGGTGGCTGAACGACTAGGGGCGATCGCCACCCAGATGGAGGAGATTCGTCTCTGTAATCGGCCTGGTTGTCGCTATAAAGATATCGACTTTAAAGTCCTGGATCCAGATGCTTCCAGTGGATCCGATGTGCTCTACCGAGGGGTGATCGATGCTGTCATTGACCGCCCTGCCGATACGGTTGACAAAGCTCATTACAATCTGGAGTTTCGCCAAGATCGCTGGCATTTGGTCAGTGGTGAGGAACTTTCAGATGTGTCGTCGTTTTTCTTTTCGGGCGACACTTTTGAGGTATTCAGTTCTTACAGTGGCCGAACCCGGGTTGATAAGCTAGCCAATGCCAGTCCCAAGCTACGAGTAGGCTATCGGGTTCTCTATCAGCGGGTTACAGATCAAGGGGTTGAGAGGCTAGAAGAGGGGTGATGACTCAGATCACAACCGGGATCCCGCTTTTTGTGGGTGGCACAGTCAGGATCCTGGTCACTAGCACTTTTAGCGTTTGTGCTATGGTGTCTATCTGTGAGAAGTTAAATCATGAGAAATCAAACCATGAAAAATTAAGGATGTTAGCGGGATGTAGCGCAGCTTGGTAGCGCACTTCGTTCGGGACGAAGGGGCCGCAGGTTCGAATCCTGTCATCCCGATCACAAGA
>CAZODP010000112.1:3483-6703 GCA_964578595.1 uncultured bacterium | reverse complement strand
GGCTCAAATCAATTTTGGCCTCCAGATCCCTGCTAGTCAGATCAATTTTGGCTTCAAGTTCAGTTTTGACAAGTCGGATCTCGCTTTTGAGTTCGATGATCTGAATATCAAATTTTCTGTCGAACACATCGAGCTTTTTGTCTAAAGCCAGGATCAAATCTTTGATCTCTTGATTGGAGAAGTCTTGGCTTGGATCCGACATCCTTAGGGACTCCTGTGGCACAAATGCGCTCAGTCTGGGTTGTGAGGGTAAGAGTGGGTGTCAAGGATCCCTCAGATTGCTAAGGGATCCCCACAGGTCAATCAACGATCAAGTAGGATCAGACTTGACTTAGCGACCTTTGGCGAAAGGATTGTTACCTTTTTCTTCTCCAAACAGCTTGGCCTCACCCTTGAAAGCCGCTTTGAGGATATTAAAAGCCGCCCAGGACACTGCCAACAAAATGGGTCCAACTACGATCAGCACACGCATATCCATCGGGGATCCCTCCTAACTGATATCAAATTGAGATGGTTATAGTCTGATCATAGCCTCTGGGGGCTGATGATGGTGGACGATCTGGAGCGGATGAGACGCTTGCTACGACAGGGATCCGACTTTGGTGGCGGGGCATCTAGGGCCGATGGAGGCAGGGTAGGATAGGATCAACCCACTGAATCAGGACAAGCGTCATGATCGAGATGCATGTGGCTGGCATTGCGGTAGATGCGGTCAACCAAACCCCCATTGTGATCCTGCGGGATGGCAGCGAGCGCAGAGCTTTGCCCATCTGGGTGGGGCGAGCGGAGGCCAACGCCATCTTGCAGGCTCTCGAAGACCAAAAGCCGGTTCGTCCCATGACCCATGATCTGATGTTGAGTTCTTGGGAGACCTGGGGCATTGAGGTGGAACGAATCGTGATCCATGCCCTGTTGGACAATACCTTTTTTGCGGTTTTGACCACTCGCCAAGGGGAGAAAAAGCAAGAGATCGATTGCCGCCCTAGTGATGCCATCGCTATTGCCCTTCGGGCCAATGTGCCCATCTGGACGGTGGAGGAGGTGATTGCTGAGGCATCGTTGCCCATGAATCAGGATGCGGATGAGGCGGAGCAGGAGGAGTTTCGCAAGTTTGTAGAAAGCGTCAACCCCAGCGACTTTATTGCCAGCCGTCCCATCTCCATGGATCCACCGCCAGAGAGTCTTTGAGTGGCTCTTTGTCTGTCCATATGTCCAACTTAGAGGCTCGCTCAGATGTTCGATCTCAAGCTCCTGTCCAGGCTGGATCTAGATCAGGTCAGCTAGCCCCAATCCTGTTACTCCCGATCATGGCCCGCCGTGGGACAAGCTGTTTTTGAGTCTCTACACCGGCTCTGTACCAACTTTGGGCTTGGATCTCTGTCTCAAGCAGATCCGATTGAGGTGGGCCTGATCCAGTCCACTTGGCGGTTGCAGACCAAGCAGGGGATGTTTATTGCCCAGCAGTTGCATCCGATTTTTGAGGCGGGGGTAACGGAGGATGGATCCGCCATTTGTGAGAGATTACGAGGATTTGGGATCCCGACTCCCCAGTATTTGCGGACTACATCAGGCGGGTTTCACTGGAGAGAAGAGGGCCGACTGTGGCGAGTGATGACCTGTTTGCCGGGCAAGAGCTATGCTCAGGCTCCTGATTTGAGCCACCTGACAGCCGCCGGATCTGTGGTGGCCCAAATGCACAGGGCTTTGCAAAATTGGGATTATCCTTTTCGGTTTGGGATCCCTCATTTTCATGACACTTTGTATGTCTGGGAACGGCTGCAATGTCTGCGGGAGCAGTTGCGGGATTATCCTGAGGCCGATTGGTTGCTAGAAATGCTGCCCCAAATGTTTTTGCCCACCGATTTGCCACGGCAGATTATTCATGGGGATCTGAAGCTGACCAATTTTTTGTTTGATGCTGACGGCCAGGTGACAGGTGTGCTCGACTGGGATACCTGTATGCACCACAATCTGTATGTCGAAATGGGAGATGCCCTGCGCTCTTGGGGAGCAGAAGCAGTTGGCTTTAATCTCACTAAAGTGGCGGCGGCTCTACAGGGATATGGGGGATCCCTTGATCCTGAGCTGACGGTTCAAGGGATGGGCTTAATCACCCTCGAATTGGCCACTCGCTTTTTGATTGATGTAGCAGAAGATTGCTATTGGCATTGGGATCCGCAGCGTTATTCCAGTCGGCAAGCTCATAACCTGGCCCGCTGTCGTCGTCAAATTAGCCTCTACAAAAATCTGGCTCAACAACGGGATCCAATGCTTAGCATCTTGGCTGCCATACACCCTCATCGGGGATCCAAGAATAATGCCATTTAGGCCCGCTGAACCGCCTGTTGAAGTTGGTCAAATTGCAAAATGATCCACTGATCTTGAGTCTGAGTCAGGGCTTGTTTAGATTCCATTTGTTCGATCACTTTTTGAGCCTGTTCGGCTGGGATGCCGGCCAGATCCGCCAGATCACTGACCGGGATCCGAAAAATAGCAACCCCTTCCCCACACGGCTGACCATACAGCTCCACCAAATTGACCAAGACCGCCACCAAGCGCACAGTGGGAGAATGCTGCCGCAGATACAAAAGCTGGTTGGTCTGCCGTAATCTCAGGGCCAACTGCAACGAAAGCTGGTGAGAAAAGACCGGATCCCGCTGCATCCACTGCAAAAAAGTAGGGGCCGGGATCACAATAACCGACACAGGACTGAGGCTGGCCACATCCATCGACCGCGAGGTCTCCAACAGCACCGCCATCTCCCCAAAGAATGCCGGGGATCCCAGCACGGCTAGGGTGGTACTGCCCGCTGCTGTCGCCCGCGAGATCCGCACCCACCCCTCCAGCAAAAAATAAACCCCCTGCCCCCAAGCCTCCTGCAAGAGCAGCGTCTGCCCCGCCGGAAATTGACGCGGAGACGCATGAACGATTAAATCTTCCAGCACCGCATCCGGGAGGGATCCCAGCAACGGCAGCGCCTGCATCCTGTCACGCAACGGGATCCCCATCTTTAATCCCCCAGATTCTAGCTATTGATCCCATTAACACCAGAGAATCCGACCCTTTAGGCCCCTAAACTCTAAAGAAAAGATAACAAAAAAGCAGCCAAAACCCACGAGACACTTTTGTTGAGCAGCTTTCTTCGGTGATCCCATACTATTAATGATTCCTTATAGTAAGGACGAAATTTAAGGATGGCTGTACAAGGTTTCCCATCTTC
>CAZODP010000112.1:0-3383 GCA_964578595.1 uncultured bacterium | reverse complement strand
ACCCAAACATCTCATAATCAAAGATCAGGATCCTGCGCAGATTCGATAGCCGCCTGTCGTAGGGCATTTTGAACCGTTTCAGCCCGAAGCAAAATCTGTACATCTCTGATCATCTCAGGCCCCCATAGATTCATCCGCAAAACTTCGAGCCGACTGTAGGAGGGATCCAACGCCACGGCCTCGGCTCCAATCCGCTCTGCTGCCTCTGTTTCCCCTTGGATCAAAAGAGCGGTGGCCAAAGCTAGCTTGGGTTCAGCTAGGGTGTCATTCAGTTCAATGGTTTGTTCAAATTGGGCGATGGCTGCATCCAAATTGCCCCGTTCATATTCCAATAAGCCGATATTGTTGAGGGAAGGCCAAAACTCAGGATCAATCTCTAAAGAGCGATCATAGGCCGCTTCGGCTTGCTCGAACTGGGTCAGCATCAGATGAGCATTGCCCAACTGAAAAAACGCGCCTGCATCCTCAGGATTCAGAGCCACCGCCTGCTGCAAAACATCCAGGGAGGCAAAATAACTGCCCTGACGCAAATAGGCGGATCCCAGAGTCACTAAGATATCCACATTCTCAGGATCGAGATCGCGGGCGATTTTTAGAGCATCAAGGGCTGGACGATAGTTTTCTAGCTCCAGATGCAATCCCCCCAACAAAAACTGGATGTCAGCGGAGTTGGGCACCAAAATGGCCGCCAAAACCAGGCGATTGAGAGCCTCCTCCTGCTGGCCAAACTGCCCCAATCGCAGGGCATCGCTGGCCAACTGCAACCCTTGCGCCTGCAGTAGATCAGCATTGGGCCGAGGGGCATAAAACAACCCCTGCGCCGCCACCGGATCCCACCCCCCAAAAAGGGCCAATCCCACTAGGATCCCGCCGCCGATCCGGATCCGGGGCCAGGGACGAAACGTGCCAACCATCAAGAAATCCAACCCATGGGGAGCAGACATAAGCCACAAACAACAGACCAACTCCAGCACTCTAACCGATCCAGGCAAGGCTGGCAGTCGCTGCTGTTAACCTTCCCCTGACCCTCAGGATCCCACCATCACAACCTGGCTGAAGTCCCCCAGTTGCAGGGCATTGTGATGGAGACTGGCCAGGAGATTGAGCCGATTTTGCTTTACCTGTGGATCCTCTGCCATCACCAACACCTGCTCAAAAAAAGTGGTGATCACCGGGGCAAGGGTCTCAAAGGCAGTCACCAGCCCGTCATAATCCTGTTCCGCCAGAGCTTGCCCAGTGTTGTAGAGCTGCCGCGCCGCCGCAAATAGCGATCCTTCTGCCTCACTGTCCAATAGATTTGGATCCACCACAGCACTGGGATCCCGCTGCTCAGGCTCAAGATCCGCTTGGCGAGAGATCCGGGCCAGTCGATTTAGGGTGGGATAGAGGCCGCTGAGCCGATCCGTCTGCCGTAACCTCTGCAAAAACTCAGCCTTGGCTTTGGCTGCCACCGGATCCTGCAAAGCCCTATCCTGCAAAAATGTCCCCTCCACCACGGCTGCGATCAAGTCGGAATCGATGCCCTCTTCTTCGAGCAGGGTCACCACTCTTTGGATCAAAAACGCCTTGAGCTTGGGCAGCACCTCCTGGTCGGGATCCCCGCCGGTGACGGTGGGCTGACCGATGGTCAAGGTTTGCGAAAGTAGCTCCAGCCAATTGAGTTTGAGATTGGCCCGCCAAACAATCAAAAACAGGGCATTGGCCGCCCGCCGCAGCGCAAACGGATCCGATGACCCAGTCGGCTTTTTGCCCAGCCGAAACAGTCCCACCAAGGTATCCAGCCGATCCGCCAGTCCCACAATCTGTCCTGTTAACTGGGTGGGCAACGGTGCCCCTGCCCCCACTGGCCAATAGTGTTGTTGGATCCCGGCCACCACCTCCGCCGGTTCATGACTGTGGCGGGCATAGTCGGCCCCCATCACCCCCTGCAATTCTGGAAACTCGTAGACCATCTGACTGACCAGATCCGCCTTAGCCAGATCGGCGGTTCGGCTCACCCCTGCCTGGGTCTGGGGATCCAAACCCAATTGCGCCCCCATCGCCGCCGCGATCTGCTGGATCCGCCGCACCTTGTCCCCAACTGATCCCAGCCCCTCGGCAAACGTAACCGCATCCAGCTTGGGCACCAAGGCTGCTAAGGGCTGCCGCCGATCTTCGTCATAAAAAAACCGCGCATCCGCCAACCGCGCCCGGATCACCCGACTGTTGCCCGCCGCAATGATCTCAGACTTGGCCGGATCCCCATTCGAAATGGTGATGAAGTGAGGTAAAAGCTGCTCAGGATCCCCAGCTTGATGGACAGGAAAGTAGCGTTGGTGGCTGATCATCACGGTTTTGATCACGGGTGCCGGCAACACCAAAAACTCCGGCTCAAACTGCCCCATCACCACCGTTGGCCACTCCACCAACTGGGTCACCTCCTCCAGCAGATCCTCCGGGATCTGGGCCTCCCCCCCTGCTTTTTGGGCAATAAACCTCACCCCATCTCGAATTTGGGTCCGCCGCTGGGCCGGATCCACCTGCACACAAGCCGCCTGTAACCTGTCCGCATACTGGCTGGCCCTCTCAAACACCACCGGATCCGGATGCAAAACCCGATGGGCCAAGCTCTGGGATCCCGCCCTGATCTGCTCCAAGGCCAGCGGCAACACCTGTCCATCCAGCATCGCCACCAACCACCGAATCGGACGGGGAAACTTTAGATCACCGCAGCCCCAGCGCATCAACCGCTCACCGGTCAGGCCCGTGATCCAGCTCAGCCCCAACTCCGTCAGCACCTCCGCCGTGGGCCGCCCCGAAAGGGTCTGGATCCCATACAAAAACGCCCCCTTATCGGTCTGCCGCAGCTCCAGAGCAGACGGATCCAGCCCCTGTTTGCGGGCAAATCCCTCAGCAGCTTTGGACAGTCCCTGGCCCGGATCCCCACCCACAAAAGCGATCTGAGCCGGTGGCCCTTTGATCTCCTCGATTCGATCCGGTTGCTGAGCCGGAAGATTGTGGATCAAAACCGCTAGGCGTCTGGGGGTACCAAACCACTGGATCCCGTCATAGCTCAGGCTGGCCCCAGCCAAATCCGCTGGGATCCGCTGCCGCCACTGATCGAGCGCACTGGACACAAAGCTAGCAGGCAATTCTTCGGTGCCAATCTCAAGCAAAAAAACCGGCATAGCACAGGGAATCTAAAGGAGCCATACCAGTTTATCGCTCTGGGCACTGATCGTTCTCGACACCACTACTCCTGGCCTTGGTTTATCCCGTATCAATAGGCTCATGACTCTAGGGACTGATTCAGAAAGATAACCAGATCGGTTTATTTTGAAAAGAAAAATCTTGTCAACCTAAAATAGTGCTGCAACCTGCTTTAGTTTTAGTCAAACATGATA
>CAZODP010000111.1:0-7136 GCA_964578595.1 uncultured bacterium | reverse complement strand
TGATCCTATCCTGAGACACTAAATCATCGGATCCTGCTTGGCTGTTCGAGTGGGATCCTTTTTTAGATCTGTTGATCAGTGATACAGCCTATTTGGGCATCACCTGGCACAAGAGTAACTTTGGGATCCCTGATAGACAAGTCTTTTAAAACTTCAGAAGCAATTGATGGTCAGTCAATAGGCTGTATTGATAATTAATAAGCAATCCAAAGGAAACCAATGTTGAGTCTATTTTTAGTGCTGATTCTAGTGGCCATTATTTTATGACTGCTCCATTACAACATTGGAAAAATCGGATCCCCTATCAATTTTCAGGGACTCAAGCATAAATCGCTGGAGAAAGGAGGACACTTTGGGGCCTTTTTGGGAGGTGTATCGGTTTCCAGTGGCTTCTTAACTTGTCTTCTCTGATTCAGAGCACGGAAGCAGGTCACTAGCCTGCTTGGAAGGCTCTCCTGGACAGGTGGTGGCGTTGGGGCATCGAGTTCGCCAACATCCTTGCCCTACCAGACGTTAGGGATCTGCCCCAGCGATCGGAGTGGATCCGGCCTCAACAGTTAGTATTGTTAAGCGATGTGAGGGATCCAGGGTATGTCCAGCCAGAATGTGATTCGGGTAACGGGGGCACGGCAGCACAACCTCAAAAATGTCAATCTGACGATCCCGCGCAACAGCTTGGTGGTGTTTACGGGGGTATCGGGATCCGGTAAATCGTCGCTGGCGTTTGACACCATCTTTGCCGAGGGCCAACGGCGCTATGTGGAGTCTTTGAGTGCATACGCCCGTCAATTTTTGGGCCAACTGGACAAGCCGGATGTGGATCAAATTGAGGGGCTGAGTCCGGCCATTTCAATTGACCAAAAGTCCACCAGCCACAATCCCCGCTCCACGGTGGGCACCGTCACCGAAATCTACGACTATCTGCGCCTGCTCTACGGTCGAGCCGGGGATCCCCATTGTCCCCATTGCAGCCGTCCCATTGCCCCCCAGAGTATCGATCAGATCGTCGACCAAGTCATGACCCTGCCGGATCGGACGCGATTTCAGGTGCTAGCCCCGGTGGTCAAAAGCCAGAAGGGATCCCATACCAAAGTGCTGCAAAGCCTGACCCAGCAGGGGTTTGTCCGGGTGCGAATCGATGGCCAAGTGCAGGATCTGAGCGATTCGATCCGGCTCAACAAAAATCAGGCCCACGATATCGAAGTGGTGGTGGATCGGCTGGTCAAAAGTGATGATCTGGCTGAGCGGTTGACCGATTCACTGGGCACCTGTTTACACCAGTCGGGGGGGGTGGCGATTGTGGAGCTGATGCCACGGGATCCGGAGGAAGAAACTCAGGTGCTGTCGCGGGTGGCCGAAACCGCAGGCCAATATCTGAATGGCAAGCCGACTGAGCTGATTTTTTCAGAAAAGTTCGCCTGTCCGGTGCATGGATCCGTGATGGATGAGCTGTCGCCGCGATTGTTTTCGTTTAATTCCCCGATTGGGGCCTGTGCCACCTGTCATGGGCTGGGGTATGAGCCGCGCTTTGACCCTGACCTGATCGTGCCGGATCCCTCGCTGCCGGTGTATGCCGCCATTGCCCCCTGGGCCGACAAGGATAATCCCTACTATCTGGCCCTGTTGGTGGGGGCCGCCCAAGCCTTTGGCTTTGAGATCAAAGACCGGTGGCAGGATCTGAGTCTTGAGCAGCAGCAGATCTTGCTCTATGGCAGCGAGCAGGAGGTGTTTATTGAGGCCGAATCCCGCTATCGCAACGGCAAAGGCTACTCCCGTCCTTTTGAAGGGATCATCCCCCAACTGGAACGCCACTACACCGAAACCACCGCCGAAACCTATCGCCAAAAGCTGGAAGCCTATCAGCGCAGCCATCCCTGCCAGAGTTGTGGTGGATCCCGGCTCAAGCCCGAAGCCCTCGCGGTCACCATTGGCGGCCTGGGCATCACTGATCTGAGCGAGGTGTCGATTCGGGAGTGCATTGAGCGGCTAGAAGCCCTAAAGCTGAGTCCCAAACAGGCCCAAATTGCTGAATTGGTGTTGCGGGAGATTCAGGCCAGGTTGCAATTTTTACTGGATGTGGGCCTGGACTATCTCAGCCTGTCTCGACCGGCCATGACCCTCTCTGGCGGCGAAGCCCAACGGATCCGGCTGGCCACCCAAATCGGATCCGGCCTGACCGGCGTGCTCTATGTCTTGGATGAACCCTCGATTGGCTTGCATCAGCGGGATAACGAGCGGTTGCTCAAAACCTTGTTCCGGCTGCGGGATCTGGACAACACCCTGATTGTGGTGGAGCACGACGAAGATACGATGCGGGCCGCTGATCACATTGTGGATATTGGCCCACGGGCGGGGGTGCATGGCGGCGAGATCGTGGTGCAGGGAACGGTTACGGATCTGGAGCAGTGTCAGCGATCCATCACCGGCCAATACCTCTCCGGCAAAACCCAGATCCCCACCCCAGCTCAACGCCGCCAGGGTAAAGCCCAAAGCCTCACCATCACAGACGCCCACCGCAACAACCTCAAACACATTGATGTGGAGATCCCCCTGGGCAAGTTGGTCTGCGTCACCGGGGTATCCGGATCCGGCAAGTCCACCCTGATCAACGAACTGCTCTACCCGGCCCTGCGCCACTACCGGGGTGACAAGGTTCCCAAACCCGCTGGCCTGGGCAACCTCAAGGGCAGCCGTTACCTGGATAAAGTCATTGTCATCGACCAATCCCCCATTGGCCGCACCCCTCGGTCTAACCCCGCCACCTACACCGGGGTCTTTGATCCGATTCGGCAAACCTTTGCCCAAGCCATCGACGCCAAAGCCCGGGGCTATCAATCGGGTCACTTTTCTTTCAATGTCAAAGGGGGTCGCTGCGAAGCCTGCAAGGGCCAAGGGGTGAATGTGATCGAGATGAACTTTTTGCCCGATGTCTATGTCACCTGCGAAGTCTGTGGGGGCGCCCGCTACAGCCGCGAAACCCTGCAAGTCAAGTACAAGGGCAAAAACATCTCTGAAGTGCTAGATATGACCGTAGGGGAGGGCCTGGAGTTTTTCAAAGCCTTGCCTCCTGCCGCCAAAGTCCTGCAAACGCTGGTGGATGTGGGCTTAGACTACATTCGTCTGGGGCAGTCGGCCCCCACCCTTTCCGGCGGTGAAGCCCAACGGGTCAAGCTGGCCTCAGAATTGGCCCGCCGCTCCACCGGCAAAACCCTCTATCTGCTGGATGAACCCTCCACGGGACTTTCTTTTTATGATGTCCACAAATTGCTGAATGTGTTGCAACGGCTGGTGGATAGCGGCAATACCGTCTTGGTGATCGAGCACAATCTCGATATCATCCGTTGTGCCGACTGGATCCTGGATCTTGGCCCAGATGGGGGCGACCGCGGCGGTGAGCTGGTGGCAGTCGGATCCCCCGAACAGGTGGCAGAGGCGAGCGGATCCCACACCGGCCACTATCTCAAGCAGGTGCTAGCCCAACATCCCCCCCGACTTGATCCTGAGGATCCCACCGCATCAGGTCAACCCAGAGATCTAGATCCCCAAACCTCAAAACGCAAGATCCCCAAAAATGGCCCCAAAAGCCAACCCAAACCATAACGCTACTGTTTCAAGCTGTCCTAGCTTCGATCCGAAACCCTGGGATGGGGCGACTTTGCCGGAGGATTTTGATCGGGGATCCTCAACCGCAGCCGATCCTCTGGCATCGGGATCCCTGAGGCTCTAGGATCAGAGGGGTCTGGGATCCGTCTCAGGCTGATCTCACACCCCTCAAGGGTAATTCTCACTCAAGGTTGATTATCGTGACTGTTCGTGTTCGTCTGGCTCCGAGTCCCACGGGTAATTTGCACATTGGCACGGCTCGGACAGCGGTGTTTAACTGGCTCTATGCTCGCCATCTGGGGGGAGACTTTCTGCTCAGAGTGGAAGATACCGATCGGGAGCGGTCGCGGCCTGAGTACAGCCGCAATATCTTGGCGGGGTTGTCATGGTTAGGACTGGATTGGGATGAGGGGCCGATCTATCAGTCGCGGCGGTTGGAGCGACATCAGCAGGTGGTGCAAGATTTATTGGATCAAGGCTTGGCCTATTACTGTTTCACCACAGAGGCAGAATTAGAAGACTTGCGGGCCACCCAAAAAGCCATGGGCAAGGCCCCCCGCTATGACAACCGCCATCGCAACTTAACCGCTGAGCAGCGGCAGACCTTTTTAGATCAGGGCCGCAAACCAGTGATTCGGTTCAAAATTGAAGAGCCACAGGAGGTCTCTTGGGTCGATCTGATTCGGGGGGAAATCACCTGGAATAGCCAAGATTTGGGTGGGGATATGGTGATTGCCCGCTCGGCTGAAGACGGATCCATTGGTCAGCCGCTCTACAATTTGGTGGTGGTGATCGATGACATCGATATGCAGATCAGCCATGTGATTCGAGGGGAGGATCATATTGGCAATACCCCTAAGCAGATTTTGCTCTATAAAGCCTTGGGGTCTGAGCCGCCCGCCTTTGCCCACTCACCCTTGATCCTCAATCCTGAGGGCAAAAAGTTATCGAAGCGGGATGGGGCCACCTCCGTCAGCGAGTTTCAGGCGATGGGTTTTTTGCCAGAAGCCCTGAAAAATTATTTGGCTCTTTTGAGTTGGTCACCACCGGATGCAGAAGAGCTATTCACGTTAGAAAAAGCGGCCCAAGCGTTTGAGTTTGAGCGGGTGACAAAATCGGCAGCTCGATTTGATTGGGATAAGCTCAACTGGATCAATGCTCAATACATTAGGCAACTGGATCCGGCGGCTCTGGTGCAAAAGCTGACCCCTTTCTGGATGGCGGCGGGGCTGGACTTGAGCGGGATCCCCAGTCCTGGGTGGCTAGAGTCGGTAGCTAGCCTGATCAGCGAGGGTATTGATCGCTTGACCGATGCCCCGGCGGTGAGCCGTTATCTACTGCAACGGGAGTTGAGCTACACGATCCCGGCCATCGACCAAATCAGGCTAGAGGGAGTCGCGGCGGCCTTGCTGAAGATGGCTGAAGTCCTGCAATCGGCAGCGCTGAAGGAGATTACACTGGAGGCTCTCAAGCCGTTGGTGGATCAAGCGGCCCAAGCCCAGGGGATCAAAAAAGGTTTGTTGATGAAAAGTCTGCGAGCTGCCCTAACCGGGGATCTCAAAGGCCCGGATCTGATGAGTTCGTTTGTGCTGCTTCATCAGCGGGACTGGGCGCTGGAGCGACTCCAAGCTGCCGAAACGTTGGCCGTTTGATGCTGCTCTCTCTGTTAGTTATGGTTTTTGTACTGATGGTTTTTGATGGCGCTCTCCCCCAGCAATTAGAGAACAATTGAAGCAGATGTCTTTTTTTCGCCCCACTATCGATGCCATGACCGGCTACGTGCCTGGTGAGCAGCCCCAACCCGGCACCCGGATCCTCAAGCTCAACACCAACGAAAACCCCTATCCTCCCTCTCCTGCGGCGATGGCGGTGCTGCAGCAGATCGCGGCTGAATCCTTGCGGCGCTACCCGGATCCCTATGCCAAGGAGTTTTGTCAGGCGGTGGCGGAGGTGGAAGGGATCCCCTCAGATTGGGTGATGGTGGGCAATGGCAGCGATGACATTCTCAATATCGTCATCCGGGCCTGTGCTGAAGGATCCCGGACGGTGGCCTATCCGGTGCCCACTTATGTGCTGTATCGCACTCTGAGTCAATTGCAGCCCGCCCAGGTGGTGGAGATCCCCTATGGAGCGGGGTTTGAGCTGCCGATCAAGGATCTGATCCAAGCTCAGGCGGCGGTGACCTTTATCGCCAGTCCCAACAGTCCCTCTGGGCACCAGATTTTGCTAGAGGATTTGCGAAAGTTAGCCGGATCCTTGGACGGAGTGCTGGTGATTGACGAAGCCTATGTGGATTTTGCTGAATCGAGCGCGCTGCCGCTGGTGCGGGAGTTTACCAATGTTTTGGTCAGCCGGACTCTTTCAAAGGGCTATTCATTGGCGGGTTTGCGCCTGGGTTATGGCATCGCTCAACCCCCATTGTTATCGGGACTCTTCAAAGTCAAAGACAGCTACAATATCGATGCCATTGCCATTCAGGTGGGATCCGCTGCCCTGCGGGATCAAGCCTATAAATGTGCCTGTGCCGACAAGGTCAAGGGATCCCGTGCCCGTCTCAGCCAAGATTTGCAAGCTCTGGGGTGCAAGGTCTGGCCCTCGCAGGCTAATTTTGTCTTGATCCAGCCCCCTCAATCGGCCCAAAACCTCTACCTAGCCCTGAAAGAAAACGGGATCCTGGTGCGTTACTTTAATCAACCGGGCCTGAATGACAAATTGCGGATTACAGTGGGATCCCCGGAGGAAAATCAGCAGTTGGTGACGATGTTAAGGACACTGCTGGCAACATCTCCTCTAGTGGGGGTTTGATTGGATCCGACTGATCAGACCTGTCTTGAATCATGCCTAAATCATGTCTCAGTTGCTCAGCCGCGCCTTCACCTATGCCAGCCGTAACCCTGAGCAGGTGATGGTGGCCCTACAGCAGCATTTGGCCTTGGTGGCGGTGCCCCTGGCGATTGGGATCGGGTTGGGATTGCCCCTGGGCTGGTGGAGTTCCCGGTCACGGTGGGTATCGCTGGTGATGATCAATGGTTTTAATGGCCTGCGGGTGATCCCCAGTTTGGCGATTTTGTTTTTGGCGATCCCGTATTTGGGCCTCAGCTTTCGGTCTGCCGTAGTGGCCCTGACTTTGCTGGTGATGCCACCGATTTTGATCAGCACCGATGTGGCTTTTCGAGAGATCGACGGATCCATCAAAGAGGCTGCTTTTGGACTGGGCATGACCGCTGGACAGGTGCTGCGTCAGATCGAGATCCCCCTGGCTCTGCCGGTGATCATTGCCGGGATCAAAACCGCCACCATCGAGGTGATTGCCAGTGGCACCTTAGCGGCTTTTATTGGAGCCGGTGGTTTAGGCACCTTTATCACATTGGGTTTTGCGGTCTTTGACAATGCCATTTTGTTGGTGGGGGCAATCCCGGTGGCTGTACTAGCGATTGGGGCCGAGGTCAGCCTCAGTGCCCTTCAACAGGCGCTTGAACCCCCTCAGCGTAGTCGCTAGAGGTGGCATCCCAAACGGGATCAACAGGGTGTTA
>CAZODP010000110.1:0-7191 GCA_964578595.1 uncultured bacterium | reverse complement strand
GGCTTTTTGGGCCAGGTTGTTTAGGCCGGGATGGTTTCGCCCCTCTTGAGGGCAGGGATCCTGAGGGGTTTGGCTTAGTTCACTTTGGGATCGTGAAACATTTTGTAAATAACTCGTAACCCAATTCATCAATAATTTTTTATATTAGCCCCAGGAAGGAGAGATTAAAGTGATGAAAGAGAGAGGATCTTGAGACAGGATCCTATTTCTCACTTTTACACTGTTTTAGGACTGACAGTTATGAACGCTGGACAAGTTCAATCCCCTCTATCTTTGGCTGATATCCCCAATACCGTGCTGTGTGATGCGGTGGGTTTATCTTTTGATCAAGCTCATAGGCTCAAGGCTGCTATCCCTACTCAAGACGGACTTCAAGATTGGTTGTTATTTCAACAGTGTCCCGTTGCCCACGAACCTGGCAATGTCCTCTATGAGGGTGATGCTCCCCTGCGCACCAGTCGGATCCAGGTGTTTCCTGGCGTTGTGGGCTGGCGATATGGCTTCAACTTCACCACCAACATCCATACCTCTCTGGGCAAAAAAGTCCCAACCCCTGACGGCTGGCGATTTCCTGGCCTAGCCCGCTACGGACTCGTGATCTATCAGCCCACGCCTGAGGGGCAATTGCGAGCCTGGACGGTCTGGGAGTCCAAATCCGAAAATCCCCAAATGATTGAGCTGGATCCCAATCAGAATATCTATGTCAATGTCAACGATGCCCGCAATGCCTATGGCGATAACAACGGATCCGTTGAACTATTTGTCAAAAAGATTGGGTAGAAAGTGCTGCTTGATTATGCTCAGCTCAACATTATGCTCAGTTAAATAATTGGGCAAATCATAGGGCTTTCATCCCGGCAACGATGCCAAAGAAATCGAGTCCACCGACTGGAAACAGCAGATTGGCTCGATTTTTTAGGTGCAACAATTTGGAATAACAATAAAATAATATAATGATTGTGGTTACTAAACATGCTCCAAAGCTGCCGCCAGCTCTGCCTCAAACCAGAGGGTATGCTTCATCATCAGACATTCTGCCGCTATTGGATCTCGATCTGTGATCGCTTGCAAAATTTGGCGATGTTGCCGAGCGGACTCTTGCACAGGTGCTTGGGCCACCTTCCAGATCAGAGGTCGCACCCGATCCATATGCTCCCGCAACTGGATAATCTGAGCGGCTATCCGCTGGTTACCCGCTTTGATGGCCAGCGTATCGTGGAATTGATTGCCCAATTCAGCACTTAAATCCAGGGATCCCTGGGCCAAAGCCTTTTCCGCCTCTGTCAAAATATTGCCCAGACTCAGAATATCGAGATCCGAGAGCTTCGGGATTGCCTGCCGCACCACATAGCTTTCTAGTACCGCTTGCATTTCGATGATTTCCATCACCTGCTGGACTGAAGGTACGGTAACTCGCGCCCCACGGCGACCTTCATTTTCCACCCATCCCTCTTGCTCTAGCAGGATGATCGCCTCGCGGACGGGTGTGCGGCTGATGTTGTAGTGTTTGGCCAGATCCCCAATGATCAGATAGTCCCTGGGCCGTACTTTTAGGGATAAGATCGCCTCTTTCAGGGAGTTGTAGACACGCTCTGTCAAAGAACTGGTCAGATCCTTAGGAAGTGGTGGTAAAGACGTGTAGGGCATGGGGCCATGTTTTTTTGTCTAGAAATAGGCTAGGCGGGACGGGTTAGAGCGGGTACTGCCCTTGAACCCAATGGGCAATCTCACCACAGGTGGCCCACCAGACCCGGTCAAAAGTTTGCATATGTTCTAGCAGACGGTAGAGCATCTGGATCCGTCCAGACCGTCCCATCAGGTTGGGATGAAAGGTGGTGGAAAAGAGACCGCCATAGTGATACAGCCCTTCAAATTCCTCTTTCCAGATTTGATAGGCTGAAGCCGCCGGAGCATTGATCCCGCCGCCGGGATGAGGACTGCCACCAAAGATCTCCCAATCATCCAGGATCATGCTGATGGGTAGCTCTATCAAACTGCCTTGGGGAGTGGTCAACCAATAGGGGGTGTCATATTCCATCAGGCTGGTGTCGTAGAGAAAGCCCAACTCACACATCAAAGCCAATGTATCTGGCTTAACCCCCCAGCCGGGGGCACTCCAACCCAAGGGATCCCGGCCTGAGATCCGCCGCAGTGACTCGATGCCTTTTTGGAAAACATCCCGCTGGGTCTCGGTATCTAGGTGATAGCAATTCTCATGCATATAGCCGTGGTGAGCCAACTCATGCCCATCCGCCAAGATCGCCTCCACCCTGTCGGGGTGCAGATCTGCCACATAACCGGGCACAAAAAAAGTGCCAGGGATCCCCAGATCTCGGTGCATCTGTAAAATCCGGGGCAGGGCGGTGGACACCCCATAGGCACCTTCGGAGAGGGCGGCGATATGGTTGGCTGCCAGTGGATCGGCCCCGATCACCCCCGCCTCCCCATCCACATGCCAGCTCAAGGCCACCACACAGGTTTGCTGCTCTGGGCCGGCAAAATCAGGGATCGGAGTGGAACGAATCTCAGACGGGGAAGAGTTGAAAGGTGAATCGTTAGCCGAGGTAATAGTCAAGGTCATGGGTATTCTCTGGTGCAATGCAAACAGTTAAAAACAGGCTCACCCGCAGTTTCAGGACGCCGCCCGCAAAGATCAAATCGGGATCCCCAGTCGGGACTCCAGCCAGCGGGAGGTGCGGGTGAGCAGGCTGACAATCAGCACATACAAAATCGCCACCGGAATCAAGACTTCCGCCACCACAAAGTGTTGAAAGATCAAGTCATTACCCACCTTGGTCAGCTCCGTTACCGAGATCACCGACAGTAGCGATGAGGCTTTGATCACATTGGCCAGCTCATTGGTCAGGGGCGGGATCATCCGCTTTAGGGCCTGGGGCAACAGGATCCAGATCAAAGCCATGCGCCGATCCATGCCCACCGCCAATGCTGCCTCTTCCTGACCGGGATCCACCGACTCCAGCGCCGCTCGCACGATCTCCACTTCATAGCCCGCCGCCACAAGGGTCAGGGCCGCCACCCCCGTCCAAAACTCATCCAACACCAGTCCCACCCGGGGCAGGGCAAAGTAGATCAAAGCAATATGCACCAGAGGGGGCACCCCCCGCACAAAGTCCACAAAAACCTGGATCAGCCGTTGGCTCCAGGTCGGGCCAATCACCCGCAAGCTGCCCAGCAATAAACCCAGGGCGATGCCGATCAACACCGCCAGACTACTGAGCTGCAACGTGATCCCCGCAGCCCGCAACAGGGTGGGGAGCTGTTCCTGCATAAAGGCCGTATCGAGGCCCAAAACCGTCGTGCGGCTGATTATCGGCATCCAATCAGCAATCCTGATCACGCCCCCTCCTTCACATGACATAGCTGAGAAAGCGCTGGGTTTGTTCCTGCTGCGGCTGGTCAAAAACCTCTCGGGCCAGTCCGGTTTCGATGATGCGACCCTGCTCCATATACACCACCCAGTCGGCAAAGCGGCGGGCAAAATGGATCTCATGGGTGACCACCACCATCGTCAGGCCCTCTTGGGCCAGCTCCTGCATCACTTGCAGCACCTCATGGGTGAGGCGGGGATCCAAGGCTGAGGTGGGTTCATCAAACAGGATCAACTTGGGATCCATGGCTAAGGCACGGGCAATGGCCACCCGCTGCTGCTCGCCCCCCGAAAGCTGCGAAGGATATTGCTCGGCATGGCGGTCGAGATGGACTTTTTGCAGCAGTTCCCGCGCCCGGGCTCGACACTCCGCCTGGGGGCGACCCAAGACCCGATGGGGGCCGATGGCAATGTTGTCCAGGGCACTCAGATGGGCGAACAGATTGAAGCTCTGGAAGACCATGCCCACAGGGTGACGTTTGTGGGCCAACTGCTGGGGGCTATCTGGGTGCCACTTCACCCCCTGAGCAGTCTGCACCGGATGCTGACCCATGGGATCGCCGTCGATCCAGATCTGGCCGCTGCTGGGCCGTTCCAGATAATTGATGCAGCGCAGCAGGGTGCTTTTGCCTGACCCAGAGGCTCCCACGATCACCACCTGTTGGCCCCGCTGCACCTCCAAATTGGCGTCGATCACCGCCGGACGGGATCCATAGGACTTGTGCAGATGCTCGATCTTGAGCACAGGGATCCCTGGGGCTTGGGGCAAGGATGGGCGGTGGATGGTCTGATCTCTCATGTCTGGTCTATGGATTCCTGATGCTCTACACCATTTTGACGGTATGAGGCTGGAAGTATCTGAGATGGCTGGGATCCCTTGAGGTTTGTGTTAGGCCCGAATCGCCCAAGCCTCACTGCCCGCGGACTTGCTTTTGTATCCGTAGGCAAAGATCCTTTTTTCAAGATACTGGGTACCCCAGCTCAGAGCCTGAATCACCACAAAGTAAAGCAGGGCTTGCAGAGCCAACATCTCGATAAATTTAAAAGAAGAGGTGGCAATGCTGGTGCCCGCCTTGTGCAGCTCAAACAACGCCACCACCGACAACACCGAAGAGGCTTTGACCAAATTGGACAGCTCATTGGTCAGGGGCGGGATCATCTGTCGAGCCGCCTGTGGCAGCAGGATCCTCCACAGGGTCATCCCTTCTGTCATGCCCACTGAGGTGGCAGCCTCCCGTTGCCCGACCGGGATCGATTCCAGAGCAGCCCGGACGATTTCTACCTGATAGCCGGCTGAGTTAAAAGTGAGCACCATCACCCCTTCCCAAAACAGCGGCAGCTTGATGCCAAGCAAGGGGGGCAATAAAAAGTGAGCCCCATAGATCAGCAGGATAATCGGGGTACCCCGCACAATCTCCACATAGAGATCGATCAGCCAGCGCAAAGGATTATGGGCATGCAGCGCCACCCGCAGGATCCCCAATGCCACCCCCAATCCAGTCGCCAATCCTAACGAGATCAGGCTAACCGCAAGGGTGACCCCCAGCGGCCCCATCAACCGAGGCAGAGTACGAATCATAAAGGGGATATCCACCCAACGTTCTCCTGCAATGGCTACTCATCACGATGACAGGCATGGGATCCTGTGAGCTGAGTTCTATTCAGCCGGGATCCATAGCTCTGAAACAGTCTTACCAAGTGGGGGGTTCTTCGGGCAGTGGCCCAAAGGTGCGGCCAAACCACTTTTCTTGCAGGGCATCCAGGGTGCCATCTTCTCTGATCTCCAGCAGCGTCTCGTTAAACCGCTGGCGCAGAGCTTCATCTTCCTTCTGGAAAGCCGCCACCGTGTACTCTGCCGCCCATCGGTCTGACTGGAAGGGGATCACCTCAAACCCTTCGTTGGCTTGGGCAAAATCATTCAGGCTGACCAGGGAGCTGGCATAGGCATCGACCCGCCCAGCCCGCATGGCTTCGTAGGCAATGGCATCGTTGTCGAAGGTGCGGATATCGCCGTCATAGGCAATGCCCAACTCTTCGGCGGTGATCTCCAGTTGTTCTACAGAGGGGGTGCCCGCCCCCGCCGCCACCACCAGGCCATCTAAATCAGAGCGATCTGAAATGCCGGATCCCGCTTTGACGATCAGACCGGAGCTGGCATCCATGTAGGGAACTGAAAAATTGACCCGCTCGTAACGGGCTTCTGTGCCAGTCATACCCCCCAAGATGAAGTCAAAGCCCCCATTGTAAAGGCTCTGAATCACCGTGGCCCAATCGGTGTCGATGGGTTCCGCTTCCACGCCCCAGCGTTCGGCGATCTCGTTGGCCAGATCGATGTCAAAGCCGATGATTTGATTGTTCTCATCCCGAAACTCAAAGGGGCGATATTGGGCCTCCAGACCATAGGTGAACTTGCCACTCTCCAGGATGGTTTGCAGGCTGTCATCGGTTTGGGCCACCGTCGGGATCCCATTCCCCAGCACAGCCAGCGTCAGGGCTGCCATCAGGCTGCTCACACCCACCAAGATTGTTCGTCGTTGCATTGGTTCAGATCTCCATCGGGTTCAAGTCGGTCGTAGTGCCAAACAGGGTTACTTCATTTCATCTTCATCACCCCAGTAGGGCGGTGGTCATCACCTGCTCAGGCTTGAGGGATCCCGTCAATAATTGGTTATCGATCAGGTATTGAATGCTTTTGGCCCAGCGGGGGGGATCCATGTGGCCAATCCGGTCTAAGCCCACATCTCCCACCACCAGCGGCTGGATGGCCAAAAGAATCTCTTGTTGTAGGGCTGGACTGGATTCTTTGAGGTAGTGTTCCACCACCACCTGACTGGCCACTGAAGGCTGGGCAAAAGCCTCTCGCCAACCGGCAAAGGTGGCCCGCAAAAACTGACGCAACGCCTCTGGTTGAGCTGCAATTAGCCGATCGGTGGTGGCAATCACTTCGGAGTAGACCTGATAGCCCCACGCATAGGCGGGCATGACCACCAGCTCAAAGCCCTCGTGGGCCAGCTCTAATGGCTCCACCATCACCAGGGTTTGCACCGCATCATAGTCCCCACTGCGTAACAGTTGCGGGTAGTCGTAGCCAATCTCGACGATCTCCACATCCTCGGCCTTCAGCCCCACATGGGCAAGGGAGATCTTTAGGCCCGCCTCCCCATCCCCGTGAATGCCAATCCGTTTGCCTTTGAGATCCCTCAGATCTCGGATCCCGGAGGATGACAGAGCGATCCAGCCCAGGCCGGAATACTGCATCATGGAACCGATAGCCCGATAGGGATCCCCCCGATCCACCGCCGACAAGAGCAGATTATCCTCAGTGATCACCACCCAGTTGCCCGCTTGTTCCAGTGCCGTTACCGGATCCAAAAAGGGCCGCCAGGGATGAATCCGCAGGTGGATCCCGGCTTGTTCATACCAGCCCAAGTGATGGGCAAACAGCAGCCCCGTAAACTGAGCTCCCGGTTTCCAGTCCAGCTGTAGATCAATTTCAACCAAATCCCAACCCCTCTTTGCTTCCTTCTGTGGTTGCTTGTGCCATTAAATCAAGTTCAATCCCTGCGCTGCGGTGGCAAAAGCTACAAAATATACTGAAAAATATATTGCCCGTCCATTATCAGCGAAATCCTGAGCGGGTCCCGCCTCAAGTGATCAAGTGGCTCCAAAATTGGCTGCCGGATGTCGGATCCTGGATGTCAGCCCTTGGATGGCTATGGTTGATTTTTTGAGCGATTTTTTGAGCAGTCTCCTATCGTCTAAATAACCGTCGGGGGGAGAGGCGGCCCAGGATCCGTTGCCAA
>CAZODP010000109.1:0-7344 GCA_964578595.1 uncultured bacterium | reverse complement strand
TGGCATTCGGCGAAAGAATTTATTGCCAATCGCTTGTTTGAATCAATTGAAGAACTAGAAGCCCTTGTTAATAAATTGTTAATTAAATGAGGGAGAGCTTACAATAAGTTGGGGGCGAAAAATTAAAAATAAGGGAAATGCTGTAAATGTAATTTAAATGCGTAACAGCTTACGATTGAAGTGCTTCTGGATTAGCATCTGCCCCATATAAGTAGGCCAACACCCGATTACGGAGATGGTAGTATTCAGGATCCTCCAGGATCCGTTCCCGATCGCGGGGGCGGGCAAAAGGAATTTTGATCACTTGGCCAATCGTGGCGGCAGGGCCATTGGTCATCAAAATCAATCGATCCGCTAAAAACAAGGCTTCGTCAATGTCATGGGTGATCATCAAAACGGTGCAGGGGTGCTGTCGCTGCTTATCTACAGCAGAAGCATTCCAGATTTGCAATAACTCCTCTTGCAGTTCCTCTTTGGTGATGGCGTCCAGGGCCCCAAACGGCTCGTCTAAAATTAGCACTTCAGGCCGAATCGCCAAAGCACGGGCAATGGCCACCCGTTGCTTCATGCCGCCGGAGATTTGGGGAGGATATTTTTGAGCGGCTTCGCTAAGGCCGACTAACTCTAGGTGCTCCCGGACAATCTGCTGCTTTTGGCCAGCGGTCTGGTCAGGAAAAACCGCATTCACCGCTAGCATCACGTTGTCAAACACCGTCAACCAGGGCAGCAGGGCGTAGCCTTGAAATACCACCATCCGATCTGGCCCCGGGCCGGCAATGGATTTTCCCCGCAACTGCACGGATCCGCTGCTGGGGGAAGCAAAACCAGAGACCAGATTAAGTAATGTGGTTTTGCCGCAACCAGAGTGTCCGATCAGGCAGACGAATTCCCCCGCCTCCACCGTCAAGTTAATATCCTTCAGGACAGGATAGTCTCCCGAGGGAGTTGGATAGCTTTTATTGACCTGGCGGAGCTGCAAATAAGCATCTGTAGCCGTGCTGGTGGGGGAAAAAGCTGTCAGAGCAGCAGTCATGAGTATGTCTCCGGATAGATCATAAAGTCAGTACAAACTTCAGGTACCCAACGAGTACCAAACATCGTTGTTCACCCTCACCGAGCCAGGGCCACCTCAGCCATGTAGATATCGTGTTTGATCTCCAGTTGATTGAGATAGGCCACCGGATCGTCACTGCTAAAGCTGACCCCATCAAACAACTGGATCGGCTGCCGTTGATAGGAGACATCGATGCTCAATTCGCGGGCGGCTGTGCTAAAAACCCCCACCTGACAGACCCGTTCCAGCATCTCCACCCAGTTGCGGGGAAAAGGGATATCTCCCCAGCGGGCCATCTGGGTCAGGATCCAGAGATGCTCGGTGCGGCTGGGCCGATTGCCTGCCCCCAAAAAGAACTGGTGATGGGCATACTCTCGCATCGGTGTGTCTAGGTCACAGGCCAGTCGATGGGGATCCCCCAAGTGAATATAGTTGATATCAGTGCTCAAAAAAGCACGTTGGCTTAAAAGTCCACGAATTTCGTCATGATGGGCCGGATCCTCACAGTAGCGGCAGGCATCCAACAGGGCTTTGACTAAGGCGATATGGGTGTTGGGATAGGATCTAGCCCAATCTTCTCGTACCCCTAACACTTTGCCGGGATGGCCCAGCCAGATCTCCAGATCGGTGGCTACCGTGAAGCCACTGCCCTCCATCGCCGCCCGCAGATTCCACGGCTCCCCCACACAGTAGCCATCAATGCTACTGGAGGTGAGATTGGCCACCATCTGAGCCGGGGGTAGGGTTTTGAGCACCACATCCTGATCGGGATGGATGCCGCCAGCCGCCAGCCAGTAGCGCAAGAGCAGGTTGTGCATCGAGCTGGGGTGAACCACCCCAAAGGTCAGTTGCCGACCGGGGGCATCCAGGATCCGGTGTTTGAGCTGGGTCAGGGTATGGATCCCCTCCTGGTAAAAGCGTTTGTGCAGGGTGATGGCATTGCCATTGCGGGTCAGGGTCAGGGCACTCACCACCGGCATAGGATTGGGGCCACTGCCCAAACTCAGCCATAGAGGCATTCCGGCGGGCATTTGAGCGGCATCCAGATAGCCCGCACTCAGGCCATCTTGGATCCCGCGCCAACTGGTCTCTCGGATCAAATTGACCTCTTCCAGACCATGCTTGACAAAAAAACCTTTCTCTTGGGCCACCGCCAGAGGCGCGCAGGCGGTCAGAGGCACAAATCCCAGATCTAGATTCACCTTTTCGAGGCCATGGCGAGCGATCACCGTGCTGCGCTGCGCCCGCCATTGTTTGACCCGCTTTTGCTGGTTCAAAAAGTAGATGATCTCGCTGCGATAACTGTAGTAGCTGGGGTGATTGACCACCTCCAGACGCCGACGGGGACGGGGGATATCAATCGACAAAATACTGCCAATCTTGGATCCAGGGCCATTGGTCAGCATTACCACGCGATCTGAGAGCAACACCGCCTCATCCACATCGTGGGTCACCATCAGGGTGGTCATCTGGTGTTCTTCGCAGATGCGCATCAACTGCTCCTGCAAATTCCCCCGTGTCAGCGCATCCAACGCCCCAAACGGCTCATCCAAAAGCAAGAGCTTGGGTTTTAGGGCCAGTGCTCGCGCAATCGCCACCCGCTGTTTCATGCCCCCCGAAAGCTGAGCTGGGGGTTTGTCTGCCGCCGCCCGCAGTCCCACCAGATCAATCTGTTCTTCTACGATGGCCTTGCGCTCGCTAGCGGAGTGTTGCTTGAGCACCGCATTGACCGCCAGAGCGATATTTTGCCGTACTGTCAGCCAGGGCAGCAGCGAATAATGCTGAAACACCACCATGCGATCGGGGCCAGGAGCCGTGATGGTCTGACCATCGAGAGCCACCACCCCGCCGGTGGGCAACGACAAGCCCGCCACCATATTGAGCAGCGTTGATTTGCCGCAGCCTGAGTGACCAATCAGAGAAATAAACTCCCCTTGCCGAACCTGGAGATCAATTCCTTTGAGGGCTAAATACTCCTGGCCATCCGGCAAAGGAAAGGACTTTTCCACCTGTTCAACGTTCACCAATGTTGTCATGTGATCCTCTGGTATGATCCTCTCGCCCTTTAGATTTAAGATGCTTCAAGATGCTAGTTGGCACGAGCAGCAATCCGCTGCTGAAGATAAGCCATCAGTCGATCCAAGAGCAGTCCTACCGCGCCAATATAGATCACAGCCACAATGATCTCTGTAACGTAGTTATTTTGGTAAGCATCCCAGATAAAAAAGCCGATTCCTGGCACTCCTGACATGACAATTTCAGCCGCAATAATAGCCAACCATGATAGGCCAATACCGATTCTCAGTCCTGTGAACATATAGGGCAATGTGGAGGGCAGCAAAACCTTAAAGAAAAAGTCCATCTTAGAAAGATTGAGCACCCTTGAGACATTGATATAGTCTTCAGGAATCTGCCGGACTCCGACAGCAGTATTGATCAAGATTGGCCAAATTGAGGTGATAAAAATCACGAAAAGAGCCGCCGGTTCATTACGCTGGAGGGCGGCTAGGGCAATGGGTACCCAGGCCAGAGGTGCCACCATGCGCAAAAACTGAAACACCGGATCCAGGGCACGATTGATCCAGTCGTTGCTACCCACCAAAATACCCAAAGCTATGCCCACCAGACCGGCACTACAGTAGCCAATGGCCACCCGCTGCAAGCTGGCTAAGGTCTGGCGAAATAATCCCTGATCGAGATCACTATTGCGATAAAAGGGATTCAAAATCAGATATCGACTGCGTTCATCGATCCAAACATCCCAAGGCCCTGGCAATCTGAGCAGACCGATCCCAGTCAGGATCTGCCAGATGATCAAAAAGCCCAGGATCCCCACCAATGGCGGCAGAACTTGATCCCGGATCTTTTTGAAATTGAGACTACGGCGACTGGCATTGGGACGGGAAAGACTGGTCATGTACTACCTCAGAAAAACTTGACCAAAAAATTTGTAAATTCAGTGATTATCCAGAACTCAACCCAAACAGAGAAACCCAATTAGAGATGAGTTTAGGATAGAGGTGAGATCGCACATATGGAATGCTCTACCCATTGTTTTGATCGGGGGGGCAAACATAGAGAATCTCTCATGACTATCACCTGAAAGACAATCACAAATCCCAGGATCCCTAAACCTAAAGCTAGGCAGAAACGTCCCCACAAAAAAGGTGAATCAGGATCCGAGGGGGACTGATTTTCAGGGTTGTCATTATCACCCGTGGGAGGATGGAGGAGAGCAAGCATGGCACACCTGCAAAACAATAAAAAACAACAAAGGGAAAAGGGATCCGGGTTTGATATCAGGGATCAGATGGCTTTGATGGTGAGGCTATCGAGGTAGGCTTGGGGATCGGCTGGGTCAAACTCAGTGCCATCAAAGAACGTTTCTACTCCACGGGAGGTATCGCCTGGGATATCGGCAGCATCCACCCCCAAAGCCTGGGCTGCCTCTCGCCACAGATCCTCGCGGTTGACCTGATCCACCAGTTGCTGGGCCACATCTAGGTCGGTGATGCCATTGCGGTGGAAGCCCCAGCGTAGGGTCTCGGTCAAGAACCACAGATCATGGCTCTTGTAGGGATAAGACACACTGCCACGGGGATCCGTCCAGTAGAGGGGGCCAGCGTTGAAATCCTTAACCGCATCTTTGCCATCCCCCAAGGTGTAATCTCCGTCATAGGGGGGGGTGAGCACATCAATCGGCACATTAAAGTAGGTGCGGCTGGCGCAAATCTGTACCAATTCTTCGCGATTGGCGGGATCATCACACCATTGCTGCGCCTCCATAATCCCCATCAACAGAGCCTGAGTGGCACGGGGATGTTGCTCCACCCAGTCGGCTCGAATGGCCAGATATTCTTCGGGGTGAAAGGGCCAAAGCTGATGGGTCAGACCTGCCATAAAGCCGATTTCATCCGCCACGATCCGATAGGGCCACGGATCCCCGGTGCTAAAGGCATCCATGGTGCCATTGCGCATCCCCTGGACCGTTTCGGCAGAAGGTACGGCTAACAGGTCAATATCATTGTCGGGATCCACCCCCCCGGCGGCAAGCCAGTAGCGGATCCAAAAGTCTTGGTTGACATTGGGGAACGTATGGGCAGCTTTGAAACGGCGGCCATTGGTTTCCGGGAAGGATTTGATGTAATCTGCTGCACCAGAGAGATCGAGACCCAGGCCCTTGCCTTCGTGGATCCCAGAGATGGCGATGCCGTTACCTTGGGTGTTGAGCTGACAAAGTAGAGCCATTGGCACCGGATTGCCATTGGTAATAATGCCGGCATGAATCAAGTGAGGCATGGGCATCTGCCACTGGGCCCCATCAATGCCACCCCCCTGGGATCCGATCACCGCATTGTCACGGGTGGCCGGCCAACTGGCCTGCTTGAGAACTTCCACCTCGGTCATGCCGTGCTGATCAAAAAAGCCTTTTTCTTTGGCAATAATCAGAGCCGCCGACTCCACAATTGGGATGTAGCCCAGCCGAATAGCGGGGGTTTCGGGGCCATTGCCCTGGGCCACCCAGTAGCCCGCACGAGTATTGACCAGACTTTGGCTCAACACCCCGGCAGCCGTGGCCGCACCCGTGGAAATCAAGAAATGACGACGTGATGCCATACTCACCTCAGATAAAGTAACAACAATGAGAACGATTGACGACGTAAAAACTGCAAACTTTGAGTGCCACTGCCATCCCCCACAGGTCACAAAGCTCCTGTAAAATCCAATAAATTGAAATCACAAATTGAGACGTTGAGATTGAGATCATGAAATACTGAAAAATTGTCTCCAGTTCAAGCCCAGAGGGGCCGAAGACATTTAGCAGACATTCAGCCGCAGTGGCTCCCAGATGACCTGGATCCCTTTGACATTGAGATCACCTTGGGAGAGATCACCTTGAGACATTTAGCCAGAGGCTTATTGATCGCAGCTTGACGGCAGGAAGTCCTGCTCTCTGACTTGACACACATCCTAAAAGAATCTAACCATAGGGACAATACTAACTTTCCTTTTGTATTTATAGACTTTTATCTATGCTATTTGATCGCATTGTTCCAAGCTGGGACTGCTTTTGAGTCAAGGGTGGGGATCCCTGACTGAAATCATAGGTAAAAATCTATTTGCAATGACGTCCACTTCAACTTAAGTCAATGATAGGTTGCTTATCAACACGGTGAGAGATCCAGCAGAAATGCAGAAGCAGTGGGGTTTGGCTGGCGGGAACGGGTCAGTCTGAGCCATTGGCGAGGGGATCTATTTGGGGGGTGACGACGGCTGTGATCTCGCTGCCGATGGCGTTGGCCTTTGGGGTGGCTTCGGGGGCGGGGCCGGGGGCAGGGTTGTATGGAGCGGTGTGATGGTGGTGCTGTTTGCGGTGCCGTTGACCCAGAGGATCCCGATGGCGGTGCTGGCGGGGATTGCCCTCAAGGTGGGGATCGATATTTTGGATTGGAGCTTTTTGAAGCGGGCGTATCGGCTGTCCTGGCGGGGGGCGGCGATCATATATGGGGTGATAGGGATGACGGTGTTAGTGGATCTAATCGCGGCGGTGGGGGTGGGCTTTTTTGTGGCCAATTTGCTCACCATTCAGCGGTTGAGTGCTATTCACTCTGAAGATATCAAGGCGATTACGGATGGGGATGATGAGGTGATCTTGAGTCAGGGGGAGCGAGAGTTGTTGCGGCAGGGGCAGGTGTTGCTGCTTTATTTGGGGGGGCCGATGATTTTTGGGGTCTCTCAGGCGATTGCGCGGCAACATCAGGCGGTGCGGGGCTGTATGGCTCTGGTGCTGGATCTATCGGATGTACCGATGCTAGGGGTTTTGGCCACGTTGTCTTTAGAAAATGCCATCCGGGATGCGCTGGATCAGAGCAAAGAGGTCTGGATCGCGGGAGCCAAAGGTAAGATCCGGCAACGGTTGGGCAGCTTGCAATTGCCTCTGGCGGCGGAGCGATTTGTGGAAAGCCGGGAGCAAGGGCTGATGGCGGCGGTGGATCAAGTCAAGGGATCCACTGTGCCGATTAAGCCTATAGGGGCGGAACTGACCAATAGCTGAAGTCGCAGGTATTGAATCCGATTGAGATGCTAGGGTCAACGCTGAAGGCATTCGTGCGACGGTTTCCATCAAAAATGGTACAGTCTATTTAGGTGGAATAGGTACCACTTGAGAGGCTGAAACTCCTGACCAAAAAGAGTTTCTGGCTCTGCACTGTACCCCTTGATGCATGAACAGACTGTATCCAGTCTGGAAAAGCTCATCAAGATTGGTCTGTATCTGATCCAGAAGGCAT
>CAZODP010000108.1:7013-8154 GCA_964578595.1 uncultured bacterium | reverse complement strand
ATGGCAAAGTGTGGGCCGAATGTAAGCCAAATGTAATCTGAATTGGGTCAGGTGAGTTGGGTCAAGAGCAGTGAGCACAAGCGGCCTGACGGATAGCAACCCGAAGAAGGGCGATGTTTGGGCCAAAGATGGCTCTATACTAAGCATTGTTACGGAGTTTCTAATGATCATCCTGATGGGATCTCTGGATCCGGTTGGGGTTTGCAGAGGAGTGGGAGACAAGCATGACGGTTGCTGCTGACGGCTCGGTGATGCCTTCAACAGAAGAACGGAAAGCCACCCAGCGTCGGTCGATCCCCCATGAGTTGGTCGGCCCCCCCAAAGCGTTCTTTAACCCTAACTTGGCGATGTTTCTGGGATCGGTGATCCTAACTGTCTGCTGTTTTGGGGGATACGCCTTCTGGGACTGGCCAGGTTGGGCGGTCTTTTGGCTCAATTTTTTGTCGCTGTATGTGTTGGGCACGGTGATCCATGATGCCTCCCATGGGGTGGCCCACCGCAACAAGCTGATGAATGAGGCTTTGGGGCACGGATCCGCGCTGTTACAGGGGTTTGTCTATCCGGTCTTTAAGCGGGTGCATATGGAGCATCATGCCCATGTCAATGATCCTGACAATGATCCGGATCACTACGTTTCAACCGGCGGCCCGCTGTGGCTGATCGCACCGCGTTTTTTCTACCATGAGGTTTACTTTTTTCGGCGATCCCTGTGGCGCAAGGGCAAGTGGGATCTGCTGGAATGGGTCTTGAGTCGAGCGACGGTGGTGGCAACCTTTGTGTTGGCCTTCCGGTTTGGCTATTCAGACTACATCATGAATTATTGGCTACCTCCGGCTTGCATCATGGGGCTGCTGCTGGGGCTGTTTTTTGACTACTTACCCCATCGTCCGTTTCAGGAACGAGATCGCTGGAATAATGCGCGAGTTTATCCCGGTTGGATCACCAATATCCTGTTGCTGGGCCAAAACTATCATCTGATTCACCACCTCTGGCCCACGGTGCCCTGGTACAAGTATCAAACCGCTTACCGAGAGGCCAAGCATTTACTGGATGAAAAAGGCTGCAAGCAAACCCTGGGCATCTGGAATGGCAGAGAGTTTTGGGGCTTTTTGTATGATGCTCTGATCGGGATCCGGTTTGG
>CAZODP010000108.1:3350-6913 GCA_964578595.1 uncultured bacterium | reverse complement strand
CCCTGATTACAGCAAGAGCTGATTTTTGGGTCTGCTCTCTCCAACAGAAAACCAGTTAAACGGCAGGCAAGCCAGGATCTTGACCCACGCCGGGGGGATAGCTGAGATAGGGGAGCTGGATCAATTGGGCGGGCCGCTGATCCACCTCCACCTCAAGACCCGCATACGGATTGGCCTTGGAGCGGATAAAAGCCAGCCCCAGAGCCGTCTCTCCCCAGAGGCTGGAGCGGGTGATCGAGCCAATTTTGTCCCCCTCTCGCAACACAGGGGTGCCGGCAATGGCAGGAACCGTGAGCTGGATCCCCCAGAGGGTTTGGCGGATCCGCTGATAGGTAACTTGCTTGGCTAAGACCTCTTGGCCCACATAGCAGCCTTTTGTCAGAGACACCGCCTGCCACAATCCGGCCTCAAGGGGATTGACTGCCTCGGTTAGCTCCTGGTCGGGTAAGGGTCGCCCCTGACTCAAGCACCACTGCTGCCAAACCGCTTCACTGGCCGGGATCACCCCCCAATCCAGCAATTGCCCCCAGAGGGGATCCCCCACTTCTGCTGCTGCGATCAGGGTGGTGCCTGCAAAGCCAAACACCACTTGAACCGGGGATCCTTGCCACATAACGGTGTGATAACGCCAGGGATCCGAGGGGGCTAGCTCTGGCCACCCCAGATAGCCCAGCAGCTCTGGTACCGCTGGCCCCATCAATCGAAAGGCCACGGATCCCTCGGTGAGGGGACGCAGTTCCACCCCTGGTAAAAAGGCGATAAAGCGAGAGAGTGTGCTCTCAATCACCCGCCGCCGCTGAGGTGCAGTCCAGATCAGGGCCTGATCGTCTCCGGTGCGATAGATTTCCACCAGATCTAGGATCCCGGCGGTGGGGGTAATAAAGACCGTCTCGCAGCCCTGGCCAATGTCCAAATCCTTCAGATCGTTGGTGCTCTGGTTGTGCAAAAACTCCAGGGATCCTGTGCCCTCCACCCCCAATCGTCCTGCCCCACTCTGGTCAAAGACAGCAACCTTATGGTCTAAGGCCCAGAGAGCTTCAGGATTTGGAAAGGTGAGGCGGTCAGAGAGAGAAACCATAGTCGAGCCGAACAAAGAGACCTCTCAACATTAGCGAGTTTTGCTCGATTCATTCAGGTTTGATCGAGCTAGCCAGTGGATCCTAACGTGGTAGCCTAACGGGGAAAAAGCTCCCCTGGGATCCTCAGTCATGCCCGATTTACAGGCTCTTTTGTTTGATGTGGATGGCACCTTGGCGGATACCGAGCGGGATGGGCATCGGGTGGCCTTTAATCTGGCCTTTCGGGCGGCGGGGCTGGATTGGGACTGGTCCGTGGAGGCGTATGGATCCCTGTTGGCGGTGGCGGGTGGCAAGGAGCGGATCCGGCATTTTATCGCCACTGAGCGACCGAGCTTTTCGCCCCCCCAAGACCTGAATACCTTTGTGGCCCAACTGCACAGAGCCAAGACGGATCACTATACTCAGCTTTTGGGCCAGGGCAAAATCCCGCTGCGGCCCGGTGTGCAACGGCTGTTGGCGGAGGCTCGGCAAGCCGGGATCCGGTTGGGGATTGTGACCACCACCACCCCCGCCAATGTCACCGCTCTGCTGGAGAGCACCCTGGGGCCAGACAGCCTGAGGTGGTTTGAGCTGATCGCCGCCGGCGATGTGGTGCCCGCCAAAAAACCTGCCGCCGATATCTACCACTACACCCTGGAGGCGATGAAACTTCTGCCACAGCAGTGCCTTGCCTTTGAGGATTCTTACAACGGCATTGTTTCTTCCACCAGGGCCGGGATCCCGACGGTGATCACGGTCAACGACTACACCTGCAACCAGAACTTTGCCGGAGCTGCCTTGGTGCTAAATCACTTGGGGGATCCGGGGCTACCGTTTCAAGTTTTGGGAGGCCAGGATCCGGGGGCTGCAACCTATTTTGATCTGAATTTAGCCAGATCCTTGCTTTAGTAGGGTATCTACCAAGGCATTCTCAAGGGAGGCTCTCTGTATGAGGTGGGGTTGCTTCTGGCAGCAAAATCTCGATCGGGCCTATGTCCGGTCAACCTTATCCCTCACTCCAAATCCCTCACTCCGAAGACAGCGCTATCGACAAGCTGGTCAACATCCAGCCAATGGAGCAGGCTGAATTGGGGGCAAGGCTCTACTGCAGGAAGCGGGTGATGACTCACCCAAGATTTTGTGTCCACAACAAGCGTGTCGGCCCAGCCAATGCCCGCTAAAATCCAAGCCAGTCCCAGCAAACTCAATCCATTCACGCCAGCCCTATTCACGCCAAACCATTGACTCCAAAAAGGAGGGATCCTGTGGCGATCATTGTTCTCAAAGCCTGGCACCTGGACTCAGTCTTGGCGGCAGGCCAGATTCAGACCAAATCCCCAGATCTGCTCCTCAGTCGTACCGGACTGCTCAAAACTGGAATGCGAGCAGACTTGCTCAATGATCTGGATGTCATCCAAGGATCCCTGTGGTTTCGCCGCTACCTAGAAGGGGAGATGGTGGAGTTCTATATCGAGGGCAGTGGGGCCTACAGCATCTCCAACCTGGATCTGATCAGCCGGGAGATGTACTTTACCAAGCGCAATACCCTCACCCACCGGGATCCCAGCATTGTGCTGTGTGGACAGGGGCACTATCCGGGATCCAGCCAGGCGATTGGGCAGGCTCTAACGCAGTTGGTGGAAGCGATTAATCGCAAGCCAGGATTGGTGATGCCGATTCGGTTGGAGCAGGCAGCGGAGGCCCAAGAGGGACGTTACACCATTGATGCGACTCTATTGCGCAAGCTCAAGCAATCGTTGGTGGTGGTTGCAGATGTCACCCCGGTGGCGGGCTTAGAGCCGGGAAGCAGGGGCTGTCCTAGCCCAGAGGTCTGTCTGGCGGTGGGTTACGCGCTGCAATCCAAGCGGCCCGAAGAAATCCTACTGGTTCAGGTGCAGCGGCCAGAATACAGTGGCCGGTTTCCGTTTGATATCGATAGCAGCAGCTATCTGTTGGTGAAAGATCCTCAGGATGCCAAGGCTCTGCAAACTCAACTGACGGATCCCATCCTCAAGCAGTTACAACGCTCACAGGTGTTTTCGGCTTCCTAGTCTCTGAGATTGAATGGCTCTGAGATTGAATTGGGATCCTCAAGTTGAACTGGCCCTCAGCCCCATCCACAGGCTTATGATCAGAGCAGAATCATGGGGACACGGATATGGCAGCTTCACATTCTCCGGCTTTTTTGGCACTGGTTCAGGAGGCCAAGCAACGGATCCAAGCCTGCACCATCGAGGACATTTATCAACAACAACAGCAGGGATCCCCGTTTTATCTGGTGGATGTGCGAGAGGAGTCGGAGTGGCAGAAGGGACGCATCGCTGGGGCTATCCACCTGGGCAAAGGGATCCTGGAACGCGATATTGAGGCGCAGATCCCAGAAAAAAGGGCTGATATTGTTCTCTATTGCGGGGGTGGTTTTCGCTCGGCTCTGGCAGCCGATAATCTGCAAAAGATGGGCTACACCCGTGTGCGGTCGATGGATGGTGGGATCCGGGCCTGGCG
>CAZODP010000108.1:0-3250 GCA_964578595.1 uncultured bacterium | reverse complement strand
ATTTAGATACCACCTCAAGACTTGTCTTTTTGCCTTGTTTGGAAATTAACTCGCTATGTCGTCATCACCCCGGCCCCACTATCTATCTCTAGGCCGATTGGAATCTGAGATCATGGGGATCCTTTGGGAACAGGGATCCGCAACCGTCAAGCAAATTCACGACCAGATTTTGCAGGATCCGGATCGGGAGTTGGCCTATGCGTCTGTGACCACCGTGTTGCAGCGGTTGCAGCGCAAGGGTTGGGTCAGAGCGGATCGCAGTCAACGCAGTTTTATCTGGCAGCCCTGTTTGACCCGGGCCGAGGCTCAGTCTTGGCGGGCTTTGGATCAGCTTCGACAGTTTTTGGCGGTGGGCACCCCTGATGCGGTGGCCGCGTTTGCGGATCGCTTGGATGGGGATAGCATTGACCAACTGCAGGCGATTGCTGACAAGCTCAAGGCGGCTCGGCAACTTAAAGAACTTAAGCTCAAAGAACTTAAAGAAAGGGAGGATCCGCAGTGATACATCTGTTGATGTTGTTGGGATCCCTCGGTGTGGCAGTGGGCTGGCGGTGGAGGATCCAAACCCAGACTCGCCGCTGGGGGCAAACGTTGGCCGCGTTTGTGCTCCCGCCTGTGTTGGTGCTGACAACGGCCTTGGCCCTGGTGGTGATGGGACCCAGCGGGGCGATGGGGGGGCACTGGCTGGGGCATTTGGGTCACCAGTTGGCTTGGGGATTGCTGGTGGGGGCGGCTCTGCTGGCCCTCAGACAAGGGATCCTGGGCTGGTGGTCAGGTTGGCAGGTGCGGCGGCAAGAGCTGGCGGTGCTGTCAGGGGCAACGGGGGATCCAGTCCGGGCACGGATCCTGGACTCTGAAGGCTTATTTGCAGCCCAGGTGGGGGGGTGGGATCCACAATTGGTGGTGACATCGGGGCTGTTGCAGCGGCTAACTCCAGAGCAATTGCAAGCGGTGTTGGCCCACGAAGAAGCCCATCGCCTCTATCGAGATACGTTTTGGTTTTTGGGGTTGGGCTGGATCCGGTTGTGCTCCAGCGGGTTACCTCAGACTGGATCCCTGTGGCAGGACTTGATCACATTGCGGGAGCTGAGGGCAGATCGGTGGGCAGCCCAAAGGGTGGATCCGTTGGTTTTAGCCGAAAGTCTACTGCGGGTCAGTGGTGATGGACTGCTAAATCAAGAGACCCCGTTGGCGACGGTGGGGATAGTGGATCCGGGCCCCAATCAGGCGGAGCGGCAGCGGCTATCAGACCGGATTGAGGCGTTATTGGCAGAGGGCTGTGGGACGGATCCCGGTTCAACTGCTGCGGGTGTGGAGTCTGTAGGTCTGTGGCCCTGGATCCTGCCGTTGATAAGCCTACCGTTGTTGGCGATCCCGTTTCACTTTTGAGTCCAGATTGAGTTTAGATGGAATGGGCGAGCCTGGACTAGGCCATCTCAAAGTCGGCAAAATCAAATCCAGGAACCACCACACAGGACACCAAGGCATAGCCAGCATTGCCCACTTGGGGCTGGGCCTGTTGCCAGATGTTGGCAGGGATCCTCGCCTGAAAGCAGCCTTTGTGACCCAGTTCAAAAACCTGACTGGGAGGGGTATCAGGATCCGATCTCAAGCTCAAATGCAGCGGATCCCCACTGTGAAATAGCCACAGCTCATCTGATCTGACCCGATGCAGGCGAGAGCGGGATCCGGTGGGCAGCAAAAAGTAGATCAACGTTCCGGCTGAGCGCTCCCCTGAGTGCTGAGGCAAGGCTGTGGCCGGCAAGGATAGCTCCGAACGCCAGGTCTCGCGGTAGTATCCCCCCTCAGGATGGGGCTGAAGCTGCAACTGATGGATCAGGGCTTGGGCCGCCGGGGTCAGCATAGGAGAATCATCTCTGAAAGCATAAACAGTCTAAACAAAGCAAGGATCCTTTCTCATTAGATCAAGAAGGATGACCCAAAAATCAAGTTGATTAAACGAATGTAAAGCAACTCTGTGTCTCTTCGTTAAACGTTACAGGCCAAGGGCGAGCAGGATTAATGGCCTGTGGTAGGGTGACAGAGCGTCACAGGAAAAGCCAGTTAACGGTGCTGATAGCAACGCCACTGGGATCCTTGACAGGCACTTGATAGGCAAATGTTGAGCAGACTTTTTCACACAGTCACACCTTTGAGATTGGGAGTAAGACCTTGTTGGACTCGACCTTAGTATCTACCGCTGCTCAGTACCCGGTTCAGGGCAATGTTTGTGGATATGTGACCGAATTGCAGATCCACATGGCTTTACAAGCTCGCCATTTGCTGCCCGGTTTTGACCACAATGCGGATCAACGCCTGAGTCCGGTACACCAAGCTCAAGCAGATATGGAGCGGGCTGCCTCTCGGCAATGGTTCTGATTTTTGGGATTTTTGATCGTTTTTTTGACAGGTTTGAGAGCTGTATTAGAGCTGATGGCCTCAGAGAATATTTGGAAACTCAGGGAATGATACACAAGTGAGAAAGGCTCTTTGGGGTCTAGGCTGAGATTTACCAAGGTACAGCCCCCCAAAGCGTCAGGCATCAAGTCTAAGCCTCCGACCTCACCCTCGACCCATGGCACTTTCTAGCCTCTCTGTTGCCTCCCTCCAATCGCGTTGGTCGTGGCAGCCAGTGTAGCTGAGAGAGAGTGGGCAAAACAGCTCCTCAAGCAAGCTCACCAAGAGCAGCGCTTGCCGCACCTGATATGGGGGGCAGACTTTTTGGGTTGGGTAAGGGCAATCTGTCGATAGCTCATCGAAGTTGTGTAGCGCAAGGAACGCAGCACAGGGTTGGTGGTATGCCCCAAACGGTGGCTGGTGGAGCGAATCTACGGATGGATGTACGGGTGTTGGCGTCTGAACCTAGGTTATGAAAGACTACCTCAGTCAGCAGAAAGCTTCATCTACATTGCCATGATGTGGCTTTGCCACGCTACGCGAACGGCTCATACCGAGGCGATTGGCTTAATGACTCCCTTTATCTTCGTATTTCCAAACATTCTCTGATCGGCCTGGAAATTTTGGACTGGGGCTAGATGCAACCCAGCAACAGTGCTATAGTGGCCAAATATAAAAACGGGGCGTAGCGCAGTTTGGTAGCGCACCACTTTGGGGTAGTGGGGGTCGTGGGTTCAAATCCCGCCGCTCCGATTTATTGCAAAGCACCTGAAACCTTCTCAGGGAACGGGTTTTTAAGTGCAACAAGAGACTTGAGTCGGGTAAAGGCTTCAGTCTCAAGCCGGAAACTTTG
>CAZODP010000107.1:0-8397 GCA_964578595.1 uncultured bacterium | reverse complement strand
TGATGGTGATGTCTGAAACACCGCCGGTGGCATTGTAGAAAGGACCAGGGATCCAAAGATCCCCAGAGCTAAGTACCAGCGTGTTGTTGAATTGTGCCCGCAGGCCATCCAGTACCGCTGAGAAGCGCGGGGCAAACTCAATCGCATCCACCCCCGCTTCCTGGTCAGCGGCATGCAACACCTGAACGGTGAAGGCAGGATCCTCGGTTGACAGGGCCACATCTGGATCACTCTCCAACGGCAGACCGGATCCACCCGGGAATGGGGTGGCAGCAGGGCCAGGGATCAGAGTGCCAGGGGCAATGTTACAGGATATGCCCAACACATCAAGGCAAATGGTCTCAGCAGCAGCAGGGTCAGTTGCGTCCAAGAGAGCCGCAATGGCCACGCCCAAGTCTTCGATAGTGCCGGGGGTGCCGTCGCCATTGAGATCAAAGTTAGCAATAGGGTTGGGGCCGGCTCCGGTGATATCAGCCTCAGTCAGGTCAATGGCAAAGATATCTTGAGCCGTCTGTTGGATCTCAGCCGTGGTGGCGTCGGGATTAAGGAACAGAGCAACCGCAACGGCCAAATCATTGATTTCAAAACTTTGGGCAGTGCCATCAAAGTAGAGGGTGACCGTAGAGCTGTCAGAGGACTCTAGGCCCTCTAGGGATCCGAGGGTGGTGGGAGAACTGTTTGTGCCCCCACAAGCCGCAACCAACCCCATCAATGTCGCGCTGAGGGCAACGCCACCCGCCAACCAGAATTTCTTCACACCATGCTGAGTCATAACACAATCCTCTTAGTCCACATAGACATCAGTGCTTTGGGAATTGCCCACTCCCCACCAGTTGGGTAAGGTCAGTATGCGTGGTCACCCCGGTACCTCAGTCAACCTACCAGTCTCTGGCCAAATCTCTGGCTATGAAGACATTAAGGGTGGTTTAAGCCTTGATTAAGCTGGATCCGGATCCCAGCCATACTGAGCCAGATCAATGCAACCTGTGGAGTCAAACAGGATCCCTTCCGCCTCCAGCAGCACTTGTTGTAGATCATCGCTGCCATAGCGCATGGGGGACCGAGAGATTTGGCCCTGGGCATTGACCACGCGATGCCAGGGAATATCGGTATCGCGGGTATCCAAGAGGCGAAATAGGGCATAGCCCACCTGGCGAGCGTAGCCGGGATAGCCCGCCACTCGCGCCACCTGACCATAGGTGCCCACCCGACCCACCGGGATCCGACGGGTGATCTCATAAATGCGCAGGTAGAGGCGGGAGGAGGTTGGCGGTGAAGACACAGTTCCAGAAGAATTGGGTTCCAGAAAAATTGGGCTGGGCTAGGACAACTGACCGAAACGGCGGTGGCGAGATTGATAGCTGAGCAGTGCCCGATGAAAATCAGCTCGGTCAAAGTCGGGCCAGTGGGTGGCGGTAAAGTATTGCTCGGTGTAGGCCATTTGCCAGAGTAAGTAATTGCTGAGTCGCTGCTCGCCACTGGTGCGGATCATCAGATCGGGATCCCGCAGATCATGGGTGTAGAGGTGCTGGGCAAACAGGTGCTCATCAATTTGATCGGGATCCAGTGCCCCGGTCTTGACTTGGTGAGCCAATTGACGGCAGGCATGAACGATCTCTTGGCGACCGCCGTAGTTGGTGGCAACGGTGAATTGCACCCCTTGATTGACAGCCGTGGCCTCCATTGCACTGTGGATTTCTCCCTGTAGAGATGCGGGCAGCTCCGTCAAATTACCCACAAATCGGATCCGTACCCCCTCCCGGTGCATTTCGGCCAGCTCTGCCCGCAACACCCCTTCAAAAAGAGTCATCAAAAAATCCACCTCTGGGCTGGGGCGATGCCAATTTTCAGTCGAAAAAGCGTAGACACTCAGGGCCGGGATCCCCCAGTCTTTGCAGCAGCGCAGCAGCCGTTTGAGAGCCTCGACCCCACGGCGATGGCCCCAGGCGCGGCCCCAGCCCCGTTGTTGTGCCCAGCGACCATTGCCATCCATAATCACCGCCACATGGCCCGGCAGTAAATGGGGATCAAGATCAATCGGCAGCTCGCTCAAAAGATTAGAAGATAGGGGCATATTACTCTTTGGGCAAGATTTTTTGGACAGGGGCAGGCAAGCTATGCCAGAGCCGTTGACCCCAGTTGAGGGATCCCAGCAGCGGGGATTTGTCCGGGCGGGGGGGGCGGAGTCTCTCCAGCAGTAACTCCCGCAGTTGGTTGCTGGTGAGGGGACGGGCCAATTTGCCAGATTCAGCTAGAGAGATGGATCCTGTTTCTTCGGAGACCACCACGCAGAGGCAATTGGTTTGCTCACTGATGCCGATCGCAGCCCGATGGCGTGTGCCCAACTGCCGGGAGGCCACCCGTTCTGACATAGGCAAGATTACCCCAGCCGCCTTGATCAGATGTTGTTGCATGATCACAGCCCCATCGTGGAGAGGGGTGGAGGTCTGAAAAATCGTCTGCACCAATTCCTTGGACACATGAGCATTGAGAGAAACCCCTGCATCCGTAAAAATGCGGGGGTCAATAGTCTGACTGGTTTCAAGCACCACTAGGGCACCGATGCGATTGCGGGATAGGTCTTTGATGGCCTCGATCAGCTCCTCCAAGTAGTCATCCCCATCTGGCTGGGATCCGGCTGCTGGGTAAGAGGAGGGCAATGGGATCCAATCCCCCCGGCCCAGATATTCTAAGAGGCTGCGGATTTCCGGCTGAAACAGGATCCCAGCCCCAACAGCAGCCCCAATCAAAAGATAGTTTAGTAAAAGATGCATCAGAGGTAGCGAATCACTGGCCAAGTACAGTGCCAATACCAGTACAAAGCCCCGAATCAGTACTGCTGCTCGAGTTTTGCGACTCCAATAGACCAGCAGTCCTACGCAGACTATCGCCAACCCCCAGTCCACCACGCGAACCAGAGTTAGCGATTCGAGCCAAGACTGGATGGCCTCCTCCATCAGCGATCTACCCCTCACCGGATCCTTCATCCCATTGTGATCGCTAGAGCCTCTGACAGCACGGGCAGAGATCACAAATTGCGCGGATATCTGCCCTTTGATTGCGGTAGGGATCCCTTGGGTCTGGGGTCAAGCGACGGACAACAGTAGTGCTATTGCCACTAGTTACCCACATCAGGGGGTCACTCGTAGAGGCGGCGCAGGGATTCTGGGAAAGTTTGGCCGATGTAGGTGGGTTGCTCGTAAACTCGCTTGAGGGTGTTGAGATCTCGCGCCCGGATTGTGGGCACCCGCAGATAGCGGCGGCCTCCCAGCTCATCGGCATGATTGCCCCCAAACATCAGATCAGTCAGCTCAGGGCTATGTCCCCAGAGGCCAAGGGCATGGCCAATCTCATGACGGGCTACAGCCGTAACCTCAGCTAGTCCCCGCTGCTGGCCGATCAAAATGGTCACCCGTTGTTGGAGGGTGCCATCACTGGCAAAGTAAACGGTAGGTCGTGCCGCGCCGCTGATGCCCCGCACCAGTTCGGCCCGTTCAATGGTGATCCGCGCGTCTGTCTTGGCCGATACCACCCGCATCGGAACGTAGTCTGACCACTCGGTGATGGCCTGCTCCACAAAGCTCCGCCATTGCTCAAACTCCGGTGGATCCTCCACATAGACCGGCACCGGGTAGTAGGACCACTGCAAATAGCTGCCATCTTCTGTGCTGGTGATCTCCTCCAGATAATCCCCCACCGAGGGATCATATTGATACTGCTCCAACCCCGATGGCAGTCGATAACGGATGGGTCGAGGGATCTCGTCATCCCCACTTTGGGCATGAACGGCTCCCCCATCTAGGATGCTGGGCCAGCTTCCACTGATCCAGTCAGGATCCAACCGATGGGGCCAGCGCCCCACCATCACCGCCACCAGGATCCCTAGTATCCCGACCCAGATCATCAATTTGCGGGTGGCTTTGGGATGGGGATCCCAGCTCAAAATCGTCAGTTGAGTCAAAAAAGGCTGGAGCCGACGCAGCATGGCTTTCAATCCGCAGGGATCCCCAAAGACACATACTCCTATTACAGTTCAGGATGAGAGCAATGGGATCCCATTTCAGTGGATCCGTCTTGGGATTCTGACAATTCGGGGTCGCGTTCAAAAACTTGAGAGAGCTGCTGTTCCAGATGCAGCCGTTGCTCAATCGAGCGCAGTAGATAGCCCCCCATCATGGCGCTGGAGAGCATTTTGGCTAAGCTCTCGCGGCTGGTCATCACCTGAACTCCAAAGTGCTCAGGGGGCAGTCCTCCCAAGATATTGCGGATATTGTGTCCCAAAATCTCTAAGACTTCGGGGGACGAATTGCTGGCCATATCCTGAAAAAATCCCGGCTCTTGGGCTTGGATATACTCCCACAATTTGTTGTCGTTGCTGAGGGTTTTCATCCCTTCAAAACCGGGTAAAAATTCGAGAGGGTTAGACATTAGGCTTCTCCACCGTCTATGGCTGAATCTCTATAGCTGTCGGAATCGATTGAGGATCCTGTGTTTGATGTTTTCAAATCGTAACATTGTCCTCAGGATCTCTCAGGATCGGGATTTTCGCCATCGCCAGGGCAGGATCCCGAACAGATCCATCCAGAACAGTGCCCTAATTCACTATGGGACCTCTACTCCATCCGCTGGCTGCAAGTCTCAAGACTGATCAAAGTGTGACTCTCGGTACTTCGAGAAATAATAGAGAACGGATCTCTCTGCGATGTCTGTCATAATCTCTTCCATCTCGCTGACTAACCATGGACTTGGGCGAAAGTAAAAGCTGCCTCGGTTGAGCCTGCCGTTTTCTTCGTTGTAGAGGTAAGTTCTGTTTAGCTTCTGTTTAGCTCTCCAAACATGGCCATGGTAGATACACGATCCAAAATTTGGGGTACATGAACTTGTCCTCCGCTTTGCTACGAATATGGAGGATACCCCCATCTGGACGGATAAAACTGCTGTCAAAATTATGATGAAAGGCTGAGTCGGGATAGGCGTGGCGCAACTCAGCAACGATGTCTTTTAAATACCATTGCTTTTGATGGCAAAGACTGATTCTTTTTCCAAATCTTTGTTCAAGATGGGTAACAACTTGGCCCAATGCTTGGATGATATCTGACTCTTGCTTTTTTGAGGTGACATTAATTACAGTACCTGTGCGCTGACCTCGAAGTTGGCTTTTTCGTGCCATTTTATCTATCTTCGCTCCAGTAGAAACAGTTGCTCAGTGACATGGATCGATCTGTTGTTGAAGTTGCGACTGCCTCGGAAGGCATTGTAAGGTACTTGAATAGTCTCAACTGAACCCAGGGATTGAAGTAGTGAGCGCATCTTTTCGGGGGAGATAAAGCCTTCGTTATTGAATGAAATCAGTAAAAATGGGGCATCAATTGCTCTCAGTAACTGATCCAGTAACGATAGAGAGCGGCTCCGAACATTGTAGCCAGAGCGACGCCAATCTGTAGGGATCCCGGAGACACGGCTGATTGTGTCGGGACGCTGATAGTGCACCAGCAGATTGAGCATAAAGTAATTGGATCCGTAGGGATGCTGATTATAGGGTGGATCGATGTAGGCCAGATCCAGCCCACTTAACTGGGGCGCAAGCAGATTTGCATCCTGCTGGTAAACTTCGTATTCACACTCAAAATTGCTCAAAACGGGCACTTCTAGTCTGATCTCACCCAGAATCCGCAGAAGGGCATCGGATCCCCGTCCACCAAATTGACCAAGACCCGTCTCACCATTTTTGTAGAATCCTTTGAAGACCCCAGCGGTGTTGGCATGAATAGATGCCTTGCTGAGCAAAGGGCCAAGCAAAAGATCTCTGAATTGTGCGGGAGCAGTGTCAATTAATCGTCGGTAGGTGTCGAGCCGACGGGCATTAGCCTTGGTATAAAAAACCCGGTCACTGGGGGTGATCTGGGTGTCATCTTGGGGGGCATAAAGCTCTTCGATAAAACCTTTAGGCATTGCGACAGTCATCACTCGATGGTTAAACTCAGCCACAATCTGGGTCAGAGTCGGCAGATCGACCATAGATCGATTTTGTAAATAGCAGCGACTGATGACAGCAGCATAATCTTCACAATCATTACTGATCAGGCGTGTGGCGTGTGCTTTCATGAATCGGGAGACCACTCCAGATCCACTAAATCCATCAAAAATACGTAAACGTTGCTTGCCCAATCTTTGTTTGACCTGTTGGATCGCTTGACCGATATATCCCAGCAGTGATCTCTTATTGCCGATATAGGTCAGCAGTTGCCGCGAGAGGTAGTCAGGATCCTCTCCGATCGGATCGTTGTCCCACAGGCTTAGTTGGTGGCCCTGACTGAGCATAAGCGGCGGCTTTTTTGCTTCAGTCATGTTGTTGCTCCAGCCGTCAAAAGTTAATCCAACATGAAGCTGGGCATATCTTGGTCGTCATCCACTGGATGGGCAAAAACGGGCCGCTTGATCGCCATCGGTTGAGTGTGCTTGGGGTTAGCAGCAAGCATAGGTGGCTTGGCTGGGGGCTGAGCTGGCGATTGCAGTTGCTTTTTGAGGTTGTCCCGCTCGATTTCAAGGGCTTGAATGTCGGCTCTGAGCTTTTGTTCTGACTTTTGAGACAGATCCAGGCGATAGGTCAGCTCTTCGATTTTTTGATGGGCTTGGTTGAGGTCATTGATCACCCCTTGGTGGGTTTCGGGGGTGATGGCCCGGATCCCGGCTTCTTCGAGGGCTTGGGTCAGGTCTACGATGGTGGCCTCTAATGCCTTGATGGTGGCGGCGGAGTCAGAAGCCATAGCGTCCGGATCCTTGGGTTGGTCGGGGGCTTTTTTGCGGCGGCCAGAGGTTGGCTTAGCATCTTGGGATCCTGGGCCGGAGAACAAACTGCGGGCAATATCTGGCTCAGTCATGGATGCACCTCAGATGGACGGCAACTTTAACAGTAGTTTTGACAGCGACTGGAAGGCTGACTTGGGGGTATTGTCGCATCCCTTGCCCTAGGATCTCTTAAACTCCACAAAGTTCAATATCCACCAATTGTTGGATCCGTTGGGCAGCGAGACTGTCGGGCTTATGTTCCCACACCATTGCGCCTCGATCAAAGGCGGTACGAATATCGGCACTATCGGGGATGGTAATGCCGGATAGCACATCTCCAAATCGCTCTTGGGCCAATTGATAGAGCTGGCCGGTATGGGATCCAGCCCAGGTATTTCCGGGTAGATAGCGATCATCGAGCATATTGAGCACCACTCGACAGGGGCGGGATCCGATCAGAGCTTCCGCCTGCCGGATAAAGCGCAAGGTGACTTCAGTACAACTAAAATCGGTGCGATTGAGACGGGTTGGGATCACGATTAAATGGGCTGCTACCAACACATTGGTGGTCAAAACATTGAGATCTCCCGGACTATCTAGCAGGACAAAATCATACTCGGATCCCACTTGATCGAGGTGGTTTTTGAGGATCTGCTCGCGTCCGTTAGAGATCTGACTGAGCCGTTCGACGCCGTTAGCCATCAACACATGGGCGGGGATCACATCCAGTCCTCTGTCGCTTTCGTAGATCAGATCCGTGATGGTGGAGACCGGATCCGGTCGCAGCAGAGCTAAGATACTCTCCGCTTCGGTTAGATCCTCCACATCCCCCAAGAGCAGAAGGCTGGTGGTACGCTGAGAGGTCAGATCCAGCACCAATACCCGCTTGCCACTCCGGGCCAGCCAGTGGGCGCAGTTGCCACAGAGGGTGGATTTGCCGGTGCCCCCCTTGTTGTTGGTAAAAGCAATAGTTCGCATGGTCTTATTCAACCCCATTGGCGGCCATTTTGCTGCTCTATTGGATCCCCAGTCCACCGCTCTCCAGTTGACCCAGCACATTGATATCAAAGGTGAAATTGATCTGAACTGCATCCCCGACATAGTTGACCGGCAGAGGCAGAAAGGGGGCTGCCCGCGAGATCGCCTGCAATGCCGCATCATCGGTGGGCTGGTGGCCAGAACTGCGGGAAATTCGGGGGTTAGAAAGGCTGCCATTGCGCCCCACCGAAAACACCACCACCGTGCGACGGGAGGCTCCCGATTGCCCAGGGATCCAGTTGCCTTCAACCTTGCGCTTCAGATCCGCTAGCCATGGTCCCCAATCCACATCCGCTCGGGCTGCCACCGCCGGCGGGCCGGGAGGAGCGGGCTGATTGGGACTGGTCAGACCCAGGCTATCGGTGGCCCCTTGGCTACTGCCACTGCTGGGGGCGGCGGCTTGGATCGGTGGCCCCAATTGGGAGGCATCGGAGGGCCGAGACTCGGCTGGTGCAGGAGGAGCGGGCGGGGCCGGTGGCGGTGTGAAAGACCTGGATAGATAAGACTCTGGAGAGGAGGTTTCGGCCACAAGCTCACGGAGTCGCTGGCGGTAGGTTTCGAGTTCGGCTC
>CAZODP010000106.1:0-8894 GCA_964578595.1 uncultured bacterium | reverse complement strand
CTATCGGTGACGGTGCGGCTGATCTGATCCATCTGTTTTAGGTCTTCGGGGGTGATCACCAGGGATCCGGCTTGGGCATTTTGAATCGCCTGATCGGGGTTGCGCATCCCGGCGATGGCACAGGTTTGAGGTTGGGCGATCACCCAGGCCAGGGCAAGCTGGGTCAGGGTGGTGTTGTAGCGTTGGGCGATGGGCTGGAGCTGTTCAAGGGCTTGCAGGGCCAGTTGAAAGGTTCTGCCCTGAAAGAGGCGATTTTTGGCCCGGTTGTCTCCCTCCGCAAAGCGGTGATCGGATCCAAATTTGCCCGTCAGCAGCCCTTGGGCCAAGGGAGAGTAGGCCAGGATGGTGATGGACTCTTGAATGCAGTAGGGCATCAGATCGGTTTCGACCCATCGCCAAAACAGCGAATAGGGAGGTTGGAGGCTGTCGATGCGGCCATACTGAGCGGCCTCTTTCAGTTGGGCTAGTGAGAAATTGGAGACTCCGATGGCCCGGATCTTGCCCTGTTGTTTGAGGTGATTGAGGGCACGCATGGTTTCTTCGATGGGCACAAGATCGCTATTCCAGGTGCCGGAGGGCCAATGGATCTGATAGAGATCGATGTAATCTGTCTGTAGATTTTTAAGGGATCCTTCACAGGCGGCGATCACCTGGTCATATTTGAGGTGATTAGCAAAGACTTTGGTGGCATAGACCAACTGTTCTCGCTGGTCAGCCAGGGCTTGAGCCAGGATCCGTTCCGAATAGCCATCCCCATAGATCTCGGCGGTGTCGATGGTGGTGACACCCGCTTCCACCCCGGCTCGCAATCCTGCTATCACCTGTTGATCGTCGATATCGGTCCAGCCCCGCCGCCCCGCCTGCCAGGTACCCAGCAAGATCGAGGTGATACGAATATCCGTTGTGCCAAGGGGACAAACTTTCATGGGGCTAGGTTCACTAGGTTAGTTGGGTTGGGCATCTGGTTGGGCAAAGGTTTTTACCGCTAACCTGCCACTGCAGAGAGAGGGGCCGCTGAAGCCCTTGCTGTGTCTGTATCATTTAAAGCTGCCTCCAGCTCAACCTTGACGATATCTTGATACATCTTGACGTATTCCACGGCTGAGCGCGTCCAACTAAAATCCTGAGCCATGCCCCGCTGCTGCAGCTTTTGCCAAGACTCCTTGTACTGAAAGCCCTCCCAAGCCCTGACCACACAGGTATAAAAGTCTAGGGCCTCATAGCGGTCAAAGCAGTAGCCGGTACCGGTCTGGGCTGAGGGCACATGGTGAGAGACCGTATCCACTAGGCCCCCAGTCCGGCGCACAATCGGCACGGATCCGTAGCGGAGGGCGATCATCTGACTGATGCCGCAGGGTTCAAAGCGGCTGGGCATCAAAAACGCATCGGATCCGGCATAGATGGTCTGGGCCAGCTTGGCATCAAACTTTTGAATAAACGCCATCCGCCCCGGAAAACGGGATTGCAGTTCCCGCAGCCGATCCTCGTAATGAGCTTCGCCACTACCCAGCACCACCAATTGGGCATTGCTATAGGCCAGAAACCGATCCATCACCTGCAAGATCAGATCCAGACCTTTTTGTTCCACCAGCCGCGACACCATCCCCAACAAAAACAAGTCAGGATCCGGCTGTAGCCCGCAGCGTTCCTGTAAATCCAGTTTGTTGACCTGCCGCTGCTCCAGGGTGTCTGCCGTAAAAGTTTGCTTAATAATAGGATCCGTGGCCGGATTAAACTGCTCCATATCGATGCCATTCAAAATCCCCCGCAGCCGCTCCCCTTTCAGCGAGAGCAGGTTTTCGAGTCGTTCCCCATGGACAGGGGTTTTGATCTCAGCCGCATAGGTGGGGGAAACGGTATTGACCTGATCGGCGTAGAGGATCCCGCCCGCCATCGTATTGTTGGCCTGATAAAACCACGGCAGCCAGGTGATCCGCTCCAGTTGCCATCGCCACGGCCCCTGATAGGCCAGGTTATGAATGGTGTAGACGGTGCCAATGTCAGATGTCTCGCTCATCCAGGCCGGAATCATGCCCGTATGCCAGTCGTGACAGTGGATGATATTCGGCTTCCAGCCGGTCCAGGCAAACTCCGCTACCGCATTGGCAAAAAAGGTGAACCGCCAGTTTTCGTCATCGCCGTGGTAGACCCGATCTTTGGCAAACGCTATGTGGGACACCAGATACAGCGGCACATCTGTCCCTGGCAACGTACTCTCATAAATATCGGCTATCTGCCCCATCAAAAACTTTGACCAAATCGGGCCTTCAGAACGGGGATACTGCCCTGGCTGTTGACCAAATTGATTCCACAAAAAGCCATAAAAAGGCATGATGATCCGCACATCGTGGCCCATCCTGCGTAAGACCAGTGCTAGAGTACCCACCACATCAGCCATCCCTCCCACTTTAGCCAGAGGAGCGGCCTCTGCTGCGGCAAATAAAATCTTGGCTGTGGCCACCGGGATCCCTCCTGTTGGATTTGTGATCGGGCTGCGTCCCCATAGTACGACAGAAGCACAGCCCAGACGAAACCATCCTGGTGGTTTGGGTTTGATCTCAGATCGTTAGGCTCTTTTGATCAAGCTCACCAAGGCCACCAGCAAAATGGCCCCAATGGTGGCGGAGATCAGCGTCCCTGCGATCCCAAATGTTGCGATGCCCAAGAGACCAAACACGTAGTCCCCCACAAAAGCACCCGCCACCCCCACAATCACATTGCCGATCAGCCCAAAGCCATGGCCTTGGCGAAACTGACCCGCCAACCACCCAGCCAAGCCACCCATCACCAAAAAAATCAACAGGTTCATAGGATCCCTCTCATTAGTCAATCACTGTAAGCAAGGCAACTTCAAAAACTAAAACCGCCTTCACTTCCTTTCATGATGACCAGTATCCCAGCCGATGGGATCCCCTAGATGTGATAGGGATCACAAAAGCCTCAAAAATAGGTAAGTTGACTCTTGACCGCGCTCATAAAATAGGCTAGCCGAGATGAGGCTTGCTCTTGGGGGTAGAGGATCCTTCCAGCTTCGCCCTTGAGGAACTCTGAACAATTGGCATTGAGCTACTGAGAGCTACTGCTCAAACAGATTCAAGTCAGTCACAGCCCCTAGGCTACTGGTGGAGACCAATTTGGCATATTTGGCCAGGATCCCCCGTTGATGGCGGGGCTGTGGGGGCGACCATTGCGCCCGCCGTTGAGCTAGCTCTTGATCACTGACATTGAGTTGGAGCAGCCGGGCATGGGCATCGATGGTGATGGAGTCTCCTTCTTGAACCAGAGCGATGGTACCCCCCACATAGGCTTCGGGGGCCACATGCCCCACCACGAGGCCATAGGTGCCGCCTGAAAAGCGACCATCGGTGATCAACCCAACGCTATCCCCCAAACCAGCTCCAATGATGGCAGAGGTTGGCGATAGCATCTCCCGCATCCCTGGCCCTCCCCTTGGCCCCTCATAGCGCACCACCACCACATCCCCCGCCTGGATCCGACCCGCCAAGATTGCCTCCAAACAGGCTTCTTCAGATTCAAACACCCGGGCGGGGCCGGTGATCTGGGGCCGTTTGACCCCACTAATTTTGGCCACGGATCCTTCGGTTGCCAGATTGCCTTTGAGGATGGCCAAGTGCCCCTCGGCATACATAGGCCGATCCCAGGGCCGGATCACCTCTTGGTCAGGACGCGGTTCTGGGGAGATGGGATCCAAAATCTCAGCGATGGTCTGCCCTGTAATCGTCAGGCAATCCCCATGCAGTAGATCATGCTCCAGGAGCATTTTCATCACCTGCGGGATCCCGCCAGCCCTGTGCAAGTCAGTGGTCACATAGCGACCGCTGGGTTTGAGGTCACACAGCACCGGCACCCGGCCCCGAATAGTTTCAAAGTCATCGAGGGTCAGCGGCACCCCAGCCGTATGGGCAATGGCCAAAAAATGCAGCACCGCATTGGTGGATCCCCCCACCGCCATGATCACCGAGATGGCATTTTCGATGCTTTTGCGGGTGATGATGTCGCGGGGGCAGATGTTTTTGGCAATGGCGTGGGCCAGCACCTCACCAGATTTGGCGGCACTGAGGGCCTTTTCGTCATCCTCGGCAGACATGGTGGAGGAATACATCAAGCTCATCCCCATCGCCTCAAAGGCACTGGACATGGTGTTGGCGGTAAACATCCCGCCACAGGATCCTGCCCCTGGACAGGCGTGTCGCTCCACCGCCAGCAGTTCGGCCTCCGGCAGCTTGCCCGCACTGTAGGATCCCACCGCTTCAAAGGCACTGACCACCGTTAAGTCTTTGCCATCATAGTGACCGGGCTTGATCGTTCCCCCATACACAAAGATTGACGGGATATTGATCCGGGCCATCGCAATCATTGCCCCCGGCATATTTTTGTCGCAGCCCCCCACCGCCAACAGGCCATCCATACTCTGGGCATTGACAGCGGTTTCAATGGCATCGGCAATCACATCCCGCGACACCAGTGAGTATTTCATCCCTTCTGTGCCCATAGAGATGCCATCACTGACCGTAATCGTGCCAAACATCTGGGGCATACACCCGGCTGTGCGCAAAGCTGCTTCTGCTTGGTTGACCAAGGGCTGGATCCCCATATTGCAGGGGGTGATGGTGCTCTGGCCATTGGCGATGCCCACAATCGGCTTGGTAAAGTCTTCGTCCCCAAAGCCCACCGCCCGCAACATGGCACGGTTGGGGGAGCGCTGCATCCCTTGGGTGATGGCACGGCTTCTGAGGGGAGTGATGGGTTCTGACATGGCTGTGGATCCAACAAACTGACAAAAAGACTGTGTTGGATCCTAGCTCGTTTGGGCGAGTTGGCGGAGGTACAGTTGGGCCAGGTTGAGGATCAAGATTGGTCTAGGCCAGTCTCTAAGCCACAATCCCGGCTCGATGTTGAGCGGCTTTGAGTTGCCCTTCTAAATGACCGATGGTGTCACGGAGAGCAGAAGCCTGGGTATTGACCTCTTGCAGTGACCGACTCAGTTCAGCCGCTCGTAGATCCAGGATCCGCTTTTCAGAGAGCGCGTGTTCTAGCAGATGTTGATCGTCTGTTCGAGTGGCCTGATCAGCTCGTTGCGCCCACTCGGCTACCTTGTGTTGCACCTGATTGTGTTGCCGTTCCAACTCTTTTTGACTGGCGACTGTAGTGGCCAAAGCCGCTCGCATCTGCCTGATCTCACCTTTGATTGAGCCAATACTATTTGTAGAAGGCTGCCGCCAAATCAGCTTGGATCCAATCGTGATCAACACTAGCGTCGCCACCCCGATCCCGGCATAGTGTCGCGGCACCGTCTGAAAAAAAGATTGCAAATTCAGACCAGTTGCAGGCTCCGCCTCCAGTACCTCTCCTGCCCAAGGGGGGGATAGTTGCAGTTGAGCCAACAGAAAAGACGCGTCATAGCTCATGGGATCACCTCGTGTTAATTGTGTATAGCCAAAACCGATAAATGAGGGTGTCTAGCCCTTGACTTCTGCTAACCCAATTGTTGTTAATCAACCCGCCGCCAATGGCAACAAGCTCAAGATAAAAATAATCAAGGTTATCCAGAGGTAAAGGTGGGTTTATGCTAGCCTCCCGGATCCGCACTTGAACGTATCCAACTTCACTAAGTTGAACCCAATGCCATTAAGTTCCCTTGCTTTTTATTACAAAAGTAAGGAAAACCCTGATTTTGAGGAACTTGCCAAGCTCAAGAGCCGTCTGGCGATAGCCTAATTTGCGCGCTCACTTATCCCTGAAGACGCTGGATCCGCCGAGCTGCAACCACAGTCAATCAGGCCATCTGCTCTGCGCCTTGCTGCCATCAAGTCTGCCAAGCCTGGTCGTCCCGTCAGTCTCAGCCGCCATCGCGCCCACACCCCATAAACCGCGTCCGCCCAAGCTCCCAAAATGGGCCAATCGCTGAAGGCGTAGACCCAGCCCATCCCCAGCACCTGATAGACCTGCCGAAACACCGCGATATTTTGCACCACACTGCCATCTGGCATCACCGCATGGATCCGCTCCATAGCTGTGGCGTAGTCAATCCCCCCATGCAAGGCCGGATCGTAATCAGGACTGGCAATATCCACAAAAGCCACCCTCCCCCGCCCCGCATCCTTGCGCTTGAGAAAGTTCACCTCCCGCAGACACAAGGGGCACTCCCCGTCGTAGAGCAGCTTGATCTGCCACGGCTGATTCGAGGCCACATTTGAATTAACCCTTGGCTCTAATGGATCTAGATCCACTTCACAACCCATTTCAGAGGCAGACATCTCAAACCCTTGCAAGCCGCTTAATACTTCTTCAAGTCTAGCCCACGGCTCCAGGTCTCAAATTACAGGTCTCAAATTAAGGGCATCAAGCATCTTGAGTTGCCGATAGACCATCTCGATGCGCAGCAACACAGCTCCCTGGGCCTGGGCTGCCCGCAGGGGGGTGCCCACAATTGCCTCCACCTCCAGCGGACGCCGCCGTTGATAATCCAACTTCATACTGGTGCTGTAGGGAGCCATCTTGGTGGTTCTGTCCAGCATCTCCTCAATCAAAGTCTCTGGCAGTCTACGCCCACAGGCCGCCGCCCCCATCACCACCTCCACCATCAGATCCTGGGCCAACTGCCGCGCATCCGGATCCGCCATCATCTGCTCTGTCGTCGCCCCAAGGATCACTGACAAACTATTGAAGGGGATATTCCAGACCAACTTGCTCCACCGAGACTGCAATAGATCCTGACTCAACTGCATCGGGATCCCGGCTTGTTCAAAATCTGTCGCAACCTGTTTCATGCGGGGGGTGATCCCACAGGAGGCATAGCCAGCCCCATAGTCCCCCAACTGGATCGTCCCATAATCAAGATGGGCAATCTGCCCCGGCCCAACCTTATTGGAGCTGATAAAACACAACCCCCCCATCACCCGATCGGATCCGACAATATCCGCCACCCATGTCTCCCCCCCCAGCCCATTTTGGAGCAGCAGCACCACCCCATCCGGATCCAAAACCTGGGGTAGCATCTCCGTCAACAGATGATTTTGGGTTGTCTTCAACGCCACCATCACCACATCACAGACCGGCATCTCTGCCACAGAGCCATAGGCCCGCACCACCGGCAACTCAAAATCTCCCCAACAGGACTCAATCTGCCAGCCCCGCTGTCGAACCTGTTCCAGATCCCGATGGCACAAGAAATGCACCTCCAGCCCCGCTTGTTGCAGCTTGGCCCCATAAAAGCCCCCCACCGCCCCGGCCCCGATCACCCCATACCGCCGTTGGGATCCCAGCAGACGAGCATTAGTTCCAGGATCGATCGCCATCTCCCTAATAGCCGGATCCCCCCAGTAATGCATTCATCTCCACCATAAAGCGCAAACACTGCTGCGCCGACATCACCGACGGATTAAAGTTCGTTGTGCTCGAATACCGCAGCCGCAGAGCACCGAGCTTGCCCGGATCCATCTGCCCCAATTGCACCAACTTCATCGACCACACCCCAAAGCTGCGCTCCTCAATTGGCCCAAACTCAATCAGCTCTGGTTCATAGTGCCTTGGATCTTGAGCAATCCGGTGATAAGTCTGGCTAATGATCCGTCGTCCCCCCTCCAAAATCTGCAAAAACATTTCATCCCCAAACCCCAACATCCCCGTGATTCCCGCAACCCCATTATTGCGCTCTGACTTTTCCATAATGTCCCGCAAATCAGGAAAGCTCAGCCCCTGCCGAGCACGACTGGCATAGATCAACCGATAAAGACTCATAGACCACAGACAAATAGACCTTCTTCAGTATCTCACCCCCCACAAAGCTAGGCCAAAACCCAATCCACCAGACCCCATCCCCTATTCTGGACACAGTCCCTCAGCCCCCTCTCCCGCCTAAATCCCATGACACTCCCCTCTCTTTGCTCGGGTCCCTCGATCTGAGCGATCTGAACACGGAGAGGCCACACACAGGCTAATTCCCATGCCCATTGATCCCTCTACCCAACCATCTCTACGGATCCTGGGTCTTGATCCCGGCTTTGCCACCCTCGGCTATGGCTGTCTCGAAATCCACCCCAATGGATCCCTGCACCCCCTTGACTACGGCGTCATCACCACCTCAGCCCAGGATCCCGCCCCCAAACGTCTCCAAACCCTCCACCAAGACCTCACCCAACTGCTGGCCACCCTTCAACCCCATCACGTCGCCGTCGAAAAACTCTTCTTCTACAAAATGGGCAACACCATTCAAGTGGCCCAAGCCCGGGGTGTTATCCTCCTCGCCCTTGCCCAAGCCAACCTTACTCCCCAGGAATACGCTCCCCCCCAAATCAAGCTCAGCCTCACCGGCTATGGCAAAGCCGACAAACAGGCCATCCAACAGGCCATCACTCAAGAACTCAACTTGGATCGGATCCCTCGCCCCGACGATGCTGCCGACGCCCTTGCCATTGCCCTCACCCTCTGGCACCACCGTCACGACTGGCCATCACCCTCCCCCTCAGTCCATCCATTTGCAGCTAAAAACCTGTGTCAGCAAGGATCCCAGGCCAATCCTCAAAAAAAACCAAAAAAAACGACCCAGAAGGGTTGACGCCAGCAAGAAAGACACGCTAGATTCATTAAGCGGTCGACGGAAAGAGGCAAGAGCCAAACGCCCAAGCCGCCCGAACCATGAAAGAGAAATAGCCTGAACAGCCAAAAGACAAGGCCACGTCAAAAAATTGTGGCTGTCTTAGGGAGACCTAAAAAGTCTTCTGTTGGATAGCAAATCACAAAAACAAACCATGAGCAAGTCAAGGTGCCAAGAAAAGACGAACTTGATTCCCTTTTCTGAAACCTTACATTCAAACACTTTACGAAGAGTTTGATCCTGGCTCAGGATGAACGCTGGCGGTATGCTTAACACA
>CAZODP010000105.1:2215-9031 GCA_964578595.1 uncultured bacterium | reverse complement strand
AGGGAAAAAGGCGTCCCCTGAACCAATTGTGTGATCGCTGCATCTGGGGTTAGATGAATGATCAGAAACAAGCTGAGGAGGCAGGTAGCGACTAAGCCTCCCCCCCAATATCGTCGCCATTGTGCCTGTTGAAATCGCCCTCTGAATCCCAAAAAACTGACAAGATAGAGAAATGGGAAACCTAATACCCACCAGGGAAACTTAAAATCTGGCCTTGCGATTGCATCAGAGAGATAAATCTCATGGTTAACGGCCTCGGCGATAGCCTGAATAATTTGGTTTCGATAGCCAATGTAACCAGTGTAAACAGAGGTATATTCTAGTGGGCCATCGTCCGCGCTATAGCCAATAAAAGATTTATCTCCAATGAATGTGCGCGGCACAGCTCCAGACGTGATGGCGTAGCGTTCTCTAAAAACTTGCCAAGTACTAGGATCTTGGTTGACTTCAATGAAGTGAATCTCAACATCCTCGTTGTAGCGTTCAATGGCTTCCATCAGTGGCATTTGTTCGGCACAGTGGGGGCATGCTTCGCTGTGAAAAAAATAAATATTGAAGGCATCCGTATTGGCTTGAGCCCACGACGACCCGAGGACACAAAAAACTAGACTTGCTAGTATGCCAACGATCATTTGCTTATGGATGGAACGAATGATGATTTTCATATCAATAGACCAAACAACAGCAGAGTAAGCCCTAGCATCAGCAGAAGGTGAGGCAGGTTACTCCTCAACGGACGTTGAGTAATGCGTCCCAGAGGATAGGGGCTAAAGACCAGCGCCGACAACAGGGTAATCCCCTGGAGAAACTCTCCGACATCTGCACTCCAAGTGAGGGTAGGCAAACCTATTCCGCTGTAGCCCAAGGTACGGGCCAGCACGGGAAGAATCTGTCCGGCTTCTGTTACGAAAGCTGGGATGTAATGGGCCAGATTGGCGGCTAGCACAAAGGGTAGATAGGCATAGATGACCGTCAAATAGCTTGGTTGCGCCGGATCAAGGCGGCGCGCGATCCTATGGGTGAGATACGTTAGCCCAGCCGGGATGCTCAGAATAGCCAGGGCAATCGGTGCACTAGTCAATAGGTGGCCAGCATCCAGAACCCTATCGTTAAACCCTAGCCATCCTAAAACTTGCTGGCTGTGGTGCATCAGCACTCCACCAAACAACAGTAGTAGCAACGCCGCTTCCGCCCAATTGCCCTGATGATTGTCCAATAAATCTGAGGCGGGAAAACGCAGATTGAGCTGCACTGAACGATGGGGACACGCTTTTAGACAAGTCATACACAGCACACAGTCACGGTTATCTTGCAGCTTTGCCGGGTGGGAATAGAGCGGGCATCCCCCGGTCTCCTGCCCTTCATTGGGCAGAGCGTCAGCAAAAGTGACAGGAGTAGCAGGACTGCCCTTGTAGCAGCCAAAGGTGCTGCACTGGCTGCCACAGACCTGCTGGGTTGAACGCAACTCCACCATGGCCAGCTTGGCAAACATGCCATTCATGCCGCCGATGGGGCAGAGATAGCGACACCACAGTCGCCGCTCATAGATCAGGCTACAGATCACCGCCCCCGCCGTAATCGCCAGCAGTAGCCAGGCTGAGAGATAGGCGTGGTGGGGTAAATCCCAGAGTTTTTCCCAGAGATAAATCACCACAAAGCCACCGAAGAGGATCCAGGATCCCCAGCGGTTGAGCCACTGAGTTGGCCAGGACAGCTGTTGACGCGGAAACATCCAGAGGGAGAATCGCCGCAACCATTCCGCCGTAATCATAAAAGGGCAAACGGCACACCAGAGGCGACCAATAAAGGCAAAGAGCAGCAGATAACCCGGCCACCACCAAGCCCAAAAGAGATTTAGCGTCACGCTGCTGTCTCGGGTTTGCGGCCCCAAAAAACCAGCCAGGGTGACAGGCACAAAAAACACCATCATCAGGATCCACAGCCCTTCGGGATACCAGCGACTCAGTAGGATCTGCCGCAGCCAGGGCAACTGAGTCAGTAAATCAACCCGAAAGGCATTTTTGGCCGACTGCACTGACCACAGTGCCTGCTCAGGAATTATCGTTTGCCCTGGCGGCGTCATAATTACCGCCCGGTAGATAATTTCTGCCAGTTCGGTGAGGTTACCGGGATAGTCATAGCTGATCAAGCGGCGCAGCTCCGACTGATCTAGGGCCAGGACTGGGCGGTTTTGGGCTTGGCAAAAACGGGTGAGAAAGTGGTGGGCAAAGTCTGGGATGTCGGCCTTGCGTTGGGTCAAGTTGAATAGCTTGATGACAATTGCCTCTACCCCTGGTAACAAGAGCGTGTCAGGGGATGCGAATATTAAACGCACCCAAGACTGAACCGGTTTAGGGGATTCACTGGGATCGGCATTAGGCAGGAGGCTCCTAGTCTGACAGTAGTGAGCTAGGCGGATGCGATCTTCTCCACTCAGCACCTGAAAATTGCTCAGTAATAGTGTCCCTCGCTCCAGTAGTTGAACCAGACCTGGTGCAGCGCCGAGTCGGCCAAATAGGCGATCGGTGTCAAGGCTGCCGTCTGCTGCGCGAGGGAGCTGAGCGCAATCCAACTCCGCAAAGGGTTGGTCGGCTGAGCTAGAACGGCTATGGATCAAACCCGCTAAAAAGGTCTTGCCGCTCCCGGGCGGCCCCTGCAGCACAAGGGGTTGGAGCGTTGATATAGCCTGGTCGATGCTTTCCTGCAGCTTTTGACTAAATTTGCTGTTGCCGAGGATCGTCTCTTCAGTGGGCACCGATTGGATATAATCTCGCAATCCCTGGATCCGGCGTTCCTCCTGGGCAATGCGGGCGCTGAAGGCATTGAGGTCTTGGGCTAGCAGGCCGTTAAACAGGTGCTCAAGTTCAGGGTACTGTTGCAGCAGATGCCGAAACTGAGACTGAGGCAAAAACCAGATTTCGCTGGCTGTCAGAGCAATCGCCTGGGTTTGGTGCCTGGCGCTATCTGGGTTGGCCAGCAGTGACACATAGCCAAATAGTTCTCCAGCACTGCGCTGGCGAATCAGCGATTGACCAATGGGGGACAGTCGGTTTACTTCAACGGATCCCCATTTCACAAGATAGATCCCAATGGCGGGTTGCCCTTCCCGATATATCACCGTACCGGGTTTGACCTTGAGCAAGTGGAGCGATCGGGCTAGGTCTTGCCGGACGGACTCAGATAGCTGCCCCCACAGCCGATGAAACTGCAACCAGTTACACCACTCTTCAAATAGAGCTAGATCCTGATCAGGTAATCCCTCCAGGCCCATCCCCAAGGGAGGATCTTCTAGGTCTACGGTGGGCGATGGAGGAGACAGAGTAACCATGCTATTAGTGTACGGATCCCACAGGTTAGTGGCTGAATTAGGTAACAATCGGTGATGTTTCCCCCACCACTGGCTATCTGGTGGTTATCTGGAGTTTGAGGCTCAGCACCTGCACCACACCACTGCAATCCTGATACCCCCCCTGACGGGAACTCCCCTCCAGTTCTAGGCCATGGTTGAACCCTAGTCCCTCTATTTTCCGGTGCAGATCTCAACCTCAAAACCTTTGGTTGAATGCACCGTTTACCTTCAGATATCTTTCAATGAGTGGCCAAGAATTTAGGAGGATCTAGGCCCGAACAATCGCCTCTCCCGCCCCCTGCCAGCCCCCAAAGCTGGGGGGGAAACCTTGTACGTTGTCGTAGCCCAGCAGGTGCAGCGCCACCACTCCCATGGCTGAGCGATACCCCGATGAACAGTACAGCACCACAGGCCGATTTCGATCAATTTGATCCAGGTGCTGAGCCAGACTACGCAGCGGAATGTTGATCGCATCAGGAATGTGACCCGCCCCGTATTCAGCGGGCTCGCGCACATCCACTAGCAGAACCTTGGAGTGGGCCTGCAAGCGCTTTAGACTCGCCACATCGTCAATTTTGTAGTAATCGGCAGGGATGGCGGTCAAGGCCCGATCAACTGCCGCCCCCAGATCAAAAGCCCCATCAAGGTGTGGTGGTGCCGCCACGGCCAGATCCGGCAGGGATCCAAGCATCAGGACAACCACCAGCATGAGCCTCAGCCCAATCATCTGAAGGAATCGATTTACAGTCACAGATATCTCCTAACTTTAACTAAAGCTAACTATCTCAGGATCGTAGAGGGCAGTCTTGTTTACTAACCGACCTCGATGCCACAATCACGGCCGGTCTTTACCTGACAGGTGACAGAGATTTGGCGAGAAAAGGTTGACATAACCGATTCCATTATGAGGTCTTGGACTTTAGAGGTCTTGGAATCCAGGGATCAGCACCACATCGTGAAAATGGCTGAAATCAATATAAGCTTCCCCTGTGTGGGTTTCGTAGATGACATCTACCAATTGGTGGTTCCAGAGAATATCTGGAGCCTGGTAAAAATGACGGGCATGAACCGCTTGGGAAACAGTTTCATCAATGCCACTAAGAGAAATAATGATTTGGGCCTTGAGTTGCATCAAAGATTCTGTGGTCTGTTGCCACAGCGGACTATCTGCATCTATCGGATGGATGGCCGTCCAGGTCAGTGGAAAACTCGGGGTTTGGCTGCGTAGGAGGCGCAGGGTGTGGAGACGGCGCATCACTTGGCCTTCTAGGCTAACTTCGTCCCTGAGTAGATAGACCCGCATTTGTGCCTCTATCACTGGATTTCCCCGTTGGTTGGCCGTCCGAAACATGAGAGCCGGGATCCCGTTATAAGGGGTGATCACCGCCACTCGACTAAACAGAATTCGGGCGGTTGATTGGGCAAATCGGGTAAACACCAGCCCAGTCACCACAGCAAGCCCCAGTAACCCAACTAGAGCTTCGACGGTGACCACCCCATTGGTATACAGGGTTTGGGGATACATGGCCCCATATCCAATGGAGGCCAGAGTTTGCACACTGAAGAAGAAGGCATCCCAAAAGGATCCGGGCTGAGCTTGGGCAATGCCATCCCCCCCCGCCAGATAGGCCAGTGCAAACAGGGCATTCAAGGCGCCATAAACCAGCACAATTAGCAAGAAAAACCCTGGCCAGGGAATGGTCAGTAGCAGATGGTATGGATCGCGCCAGTAGGAGTGCCAGGCACCAGCATTGGTTAACTGCAAGATCCCTTGGGGCATGAGACCACGGCGCAAGCTGGGAGATTGTCCTCGGTGTGAAAAATTCACGGTGATATCCTTTTCCCAGTCGGGCAGGGGTTAACCCGCTTGGGCTTTCGCCTCGACTGCTAAACCTACTCGACCACTAAACCCAGGCGACGCCATTCCAACATACCGCCAGTGACATTGTAAACCGCTGTAAAGCCTGATTTCACCAGTTGCTGGGCGGCAAGCGGGCTGCGATGGGCGGTCAAACAGACCACTGCGATGGGCTGATCCAGCGGCAGGTCTCTAAACCACTGGGGCAAGAACCAACCTGCTACCCCCAAGCCCAGCCATAGGCGAGGCAGACTGAGATTCTTGGATCCCGGGGCGTGACCCGTCAGGTACTCCAGCCCACTGCGAACATCGATGAGTAACGGCGGATCGGGCAATTGGGTTAGCTCTGTGGGGGATATATGAACTGGGGGCTGGCTGGAGACAGATGGGATAGACATAGAGATAGGCTCGCTAGGAATAGATTCAGAAGTTTTGACAGTGGCCGAGGTGACCAGTCACCTGAGCTTGATTTTGGCTGGCGACAGCAATTTTCATGGGATTAGAGCTTTCCTTTGGCTAGAGTAACGAGCGAACTGAACCTTGCGATAGGGTGCTTTGGATCAGGCCCCCCTTTTCTGCCACTAAACCCACCAGGGTTGCTGACCTGTGCGCGGATCGGTCTCATTCCAGGGAAAGAGCCAAACGCCGTTATCGATCACGGCTACCCGAACGAGCTTGAGGGGCAAAGGGGCAGGCCCCCGCACCACTGAGCCATCAGGGGCATAGAGTGAGCCATGGCAGGGACATTGAAACTGTTGGTCTGTAGGGTTCCAGGGAAAGGTACAGCCAAGGTGGGTACAGTTATCGACTATCCCCATTAGGTCGAGGGTGGCATCCTCTGTGACGGTCAGATAAGTGGGTTCTCCAGCCAGCCCAGCCACCAATGCGCGGCTACCTGGAGCCTCCGCCAAAATTTGGTTAGCGGGGATAGGATTCCCCAATTTATCTTTGGCCAAAAGACCTCCACCGGCTCCAGTTTTCTCTGCGGGAGGAATAACAAATCGACCTGCAACATAGAGAGCCGATCCGGCGGTGGTAGCAACGGTTGCTCCGGTTAGGAAGTTCAACAATTGCCGCCGAGATAGGGATGGCCCTTCAAAGGGAATACTTGTATCCATCATTTCCTCTCATATCTAGGGATGTCTCTAGGGCTGTTTGTGGGTTAGGCTGGTGGCAATTCCCAATAGGCGATAAAGCCCGCAAAATCCCACCAGACTTGTAGCCACCAAAACACCACCCGCTGCCGTGAGTCCGATACCCAGAGCTGAGCCACTGTAGAGGAAAAGCCCCAGATAGAAAAATACTGATGCCAAGAGCAGACGGATCCAACGGTCGAGGGAACCAACATTTGTCTTCATAGAGAGGGACTCCATTTGTGATAGAGGTCAGGAAGCTGGGCTAAGCAAGAGAAAACATCTGCTGTCCAGGCTTTGGGTAAAGCTTTACAGCCTCTTTTCTATTATATTGCTAATTAACAATATAATGCTAGAATCAGCTGTATCCAGCAGAGAGCTAACCAACGACCTATCCCAATCAGCTGTCGATATTCAGCATGGTGATGGTGGGCAAGTGGATCTCTCAGGATCCCGTGGTGGACTGCTCACCAATA
>CAZODP010000105.1:0-2115 GCA_964578595.1 uncultured bacterium | reverse complement strand
TTTATCCATGAATAGAGAGGACGCTATGGAATCAAATCCGATGGCAATGCCAACAATGCCCCGTTTGAATGAGACCGCCCCAGATTTTCAAGTCAATACCACTCACGGTGCTAGAGGGCTGGCTGATTACAAAGGTAAATGGCTAATTCTTTTTTCCCATCCGGCAGACTTTACGCCAGTATGCACAACTGAATTCATTGCATTTGCTAGGAATCATGAAAATTTTCAGGCTTTGGGTTGTGACCTTTTAGGACTTTCAATTGATAGTAATTACGCTCATATTGCTTGGGTGAGAAATATCGAAGAGAAATTTGGAGTCAAGATTCCCTTTCCGGTCATCGAGGATCTTTCCATGAGGGTGGCCTACGCTTATGGCATGATCCAGCCTGGAGCTAGCGATACATCAGCAGTAAGAGCCACCTTCTTCATTGATCCGGAGAGTGTACTACGGGCAATGGTTTATTACCCGATGAGTAATGGTCGGAGCATTGCGGAATTTCTTCGCCTGTTGGAGGCTCTACAAACCAGTGACAAACATGGGATCGCAACTCCTGAAAATTGGCATCCCGGTGACAAGGTCATTGTTCCTCCCCCCAAGACTGTCCAGGCAGCAGAAAAGCGAGTCCAGGAGGGTTACGAGTATACCGACTGGTATTTCTCTAAGAAAGAGCTTTCCACTTGAGCAAGCCATGACAGATCAATTTGGGATACACAACTACTTTAGGAGTCATTGTCATGAATTTGGAAAGTCTAGCGGCATTTAAACCCTATCTCAGCTTTTTCCACCCAATTACCATGTGGATCCTGTTGGCTCTTGCCATCTACACCTTATACCTGGGAGTCCAGGCCCGGCGGACAAGACTGGCACAAGGCGAACCTAAAAAAGAGCTGATCAAGGGTCGGTTTGCAAATCGACATCACCAAATTGGCTCTATCTTTTTGGCCCTTATCGTCTTGGGAGCAATCGGCGGCATCACTGTAACTTATATCAACAGTGGCAAGATTTACATTGGCCCCCACTTGTTTGCCGGTTTAGGCATAGTTGGGTTGGTTGCTACCTCTGCGGCTCTGGTGCCCTTTATGCAGAAGCACACTTGGGTTCGCAGCATCCACGTTTCATTAAATATGGTAGTGCTGGGGCTGTTTGGCTGGCAGGCTCTAACTGGAGTAAAAATCGTGCAAGAGATTGTTAGCCAGATGACAACCAATAGCGTCGGTTGATTTGCTCTACCCCTCTTTTGTCAAAATCGGAGGGATCCTTGCTTTCTCGTAGGCTGAGATGATGTAGATTCGTCAAAATCTCCAGAAATAACAGAAGAGGGGTAGCTTTTTGGGGAGGATCCCTGGTTTGGCAGGGTAGATGAAATTGGCAACGCTACAAAGTGAAATGCGGGTGACAAGCGATCTCAACATCCTTTTGACTCACATGCAGCCGGAGCTGAATCCAGGCCGCTACGCTTTCGTTACCTTACCGTTTGGGGTGGAGGTTGATCCGGCTTTTGTAGTGGCATCCGTTCGAGAGTCTGAAGGGCTGTCAGTCATCATTCCTGAGCAAATTGCTCTTGAATTAGGCTTGTCTATTGCCTTCACAGCGGCTTGGATTACCCTGACCGTCCACTCCGATCTTGCAGCCGTTGGCCTCACTGCCGCATTCTCACAAGTCCTTGCCCAAGCTGGGATCAGTTGTAATGTGGTGGCTGGGGTACATCACGATCATGTATTTGTTTTAGTTGAACAGGCCCAGGAGGCAATGGATGTGCTTCAGGCCTTGCAGACATCCACTGCACAACAGGTCATCTAAGACTGGTGGTTGAAACTCTCGCGATGACTAAGGGATCCCTCCGCCTTGCATTGTTAAGAAAGTATTGCGGACTGCCAATCCTGCCACTCCCACCTTCAGGGAGGGCCGATGCCCCCCGAGGAGGTTTATGAGTTTGAGGGATGAGCCGTTCGCGCCAGCGGTGCCTCGGCACATTAATGGCTAGGAGTCCGTCAGGGGAAAAAGCTTTCGACTTGAGACCTACATTTGCACCTTCACCTGTTGGGAAAAGGATCCCGTGTCAGCCAGTTCACACTACAAAACCATGAGGGAAGGCAGGGGAGAGCACAGAAGAC
>CAZODP010000104.1:6649-9295 GCA_964578595.1 uncultured bacterium | reverse complement strand
GTGGTATTTGAGATTTTATCCCCTGGCAATACCTTCAAAGAGATGTCGAACAAGTTGCATGTTTATCAGGGTTACGGCGTGGAAGAGTATTACATCTATGATCCAGATGAAGGGACGCTGGAGGGCTATATTCGGCAGGGATCCCAACTGAGTGTGATTCCAGAACTGCAGGGGTGGGTCAGTCCGCGATTGGGGATCCGGTTTGGGCTGGAGGGGATTGATCTGGAGCTACGGGATCCTGAGGGTCGGCTGTTTGTGGGTTTTACAGAAGCCCTGACCCAAGCCGAGCAGACCCGGCAAGCTGAGCAAGAACGGCAACACCCGGCGGTCTTAGCCCAAAAATTGCGGCAGATGGGGGTGGATCCCAGTCAGATTGAGGGGATTGTCTAGCTCCAAAAATCCGGTAAACTCGCATTCAGCTTTTGGTTCTCCTACCCACGTTTTGCTCACCCCTGATGACTGACTATCCCCGCGATCTTGTCGGCTACGGACAAAACCCACCGGATCCGCAATGGCCAGACGGAGCCAGGGTGGCCCTACAATTTGTGGTCAACTACGAAGAGGGGGGCGAAAACTCTATCCTGCACGGGGATCCGGCATCAGAGTCGTTTTTGTCTGAGATTGTGGGGGCGGCGCCGCTGTTGGGGGTACGCCACATCAATATGGAATCCCTCTACGAATATGGCAGTCGGGCCGGATTCTGGCGGCTATATCGATTGTTTACAGAACGACGGATCCCGGTGACGGTGTTTGGGGTGGCGATGGCCTTGGCCCGCAATCCAGAGGCGGTGGCGGCAATGGGAGCAGCCGAGTGGGAAATCGCCAGCCATGGCTATCGCTGGATCGACTATCAGTATGTTGGGGTTGAAACCGAGCGCGAGCACATTCAAAAAGCCATTGAAATTCACACTCAAGCCACCGGATCCCGACCTTTGGGATTTTATCAGGGTCGCACCAGCCCCAATACCCGACGGTTGGTGGTGGCGGCGGGGGGCTTTCTCTACGATGCCGATAGCTATGCCGATGAGCTGCCCTACTGGGTGACTGAATTTGGGTCGCCTCATCTGGTTATTCCCTACACCCTCGATGTCAACGATATGCGCTTTGCCACCCCTCAGGGCTTTAATAGCGGGGATCAGTTTTTTGCCTATTTGCGAGACACCTTCGATGTGCTCTACCAAGAGGGATCCACCCAGCCCAAGATGATGAGTGTGGGATTACACTGTCGCCTGGTGGGACGGCCCGGACGTGCTCTGGCGCTGGCCAAGTTTTTAGACTACGTGGGATCCTATACGGACGTGTGGTGCTGTCGTCGCGTGGATATCGCCCGCCACTGGCATCACCATCATCCCCCTAAGGTTCAGCCCTGAGCCAGCTTTAGGGATTGACCTTGCGATGCTGCCACCCGGATCCTGTCCGGCTAAAAATCTGTCGCAATTGTGGATAGACCGAATCCCCTTTGAGTTGCAGGTGATCCACCTCCACCGGATCCAACAACACCATCACAAATGTGGCTGGGGGATCGAGATCTGGCGGACACTGGGTGATGAAATCCGCCGGATCCGCCTGTGGCCCCTTGGGTTCGGGCCAATACCAGAGCAGCCGTCCCCGCTCAGACATCTGAAACCAGAGTTTCTGTCGATCCTGCTGATACTGGGCTTGAATAGCCGGATCAAACCCCTCCGATTGGGCCGGATCCACAATCGCCAATAGGGATCCGCTGATCCGATATTGCTCTCGAGTTTTACCAAAATACCAGCACACCTGAGCCTGAGGATTGGCTTTGAGTTGGGCCAATTTCTCGCTACGACTGTCTACGGCAAACTGAATCTTGTCAGAATTGTCCAAAAAACCCCGAAATACCACTGTCCGGTTGCGAGGACAGCCCCCCGGATCCACAGTTGCCAATTGCAGATAGCGGCATCCCGGATCCGAACGGTGCCGATGCAGGGATCCTTGAACCAAGGCACGCCAGTTGGGATCGCTCATGGGCCAGACAAAAAGGACTCTTGAAGGACTCTTGGGAGATGTTGGAAATTATTGGACAGATCCTTGAATAGATCCAATGGCATCGAGGGGTGTTTCAAAAGGCAGATCCGGCTGAGCGGATGGGGTTCCTGGTGTTGAGGATCCCGATCCAGGAGCGACTGGGCGGGGGCCATAAAAACTCCAGATCCCTCGCCCTTGCCGCTGAGCAACAGTCGCAGCTTCTTGCAGGGCGGTGCCATATTGAGTCGGCACCCCCGGATCTGTAAATGTGGCATGGCCGCGAAATAGCATTTCTCGATTGACAAAGGTATTGGCCTTCCAAACATAGGCTTGCAGAGGCTCGCCAGTGGTGCCAATGCGGGGATCAAACTCCAGATCCACAAAGCTGGCCCCCACCGTGTCCTGGAGATATTGCCCCGCCAGGTAAAGCGGCATCGGGGTCTGACGGGTGATCTCCGTCCAGGTGGGGTTGATGGGGGGGATCCCGCCGAGGCCGATCAAGTCCACCACCCGCACCGTGATCTCCCCCTCTAGTCGCACTGCCAAGCGGTTGACATCCAGCACCTGCAGCACCTCCGCCCGTCGGGTCTGGCTTAGGTCAGGACGTGAAATCGGCACCAGTGCCAAGGCCGGGGATCCTAGCAGAGCCAAATTGAG
>CAZODP010000104.1:0-6549 GCA_964578595.1 uncultured bacterium | reverse complement strand
GACGTGAAATCGGCACCAGTGCCAAGGCCGGGGATCCTAGCAGAGCCAAATTGAGGCCGCCCAGGATGGCAGAGGCCAGCAGGGATCCACCCATAGTGCAGGCCAACTTGATAGCGGATCGACGGGCGGGCACACTAGAACGACGGGAAACACGGGCTAAAGACTGAGTCCGCCGAATAGCACCTTTGAGCACTGCTGTTAGTCGAGCCACTCGCATGATCCCCTCTCCCAAATCCCATTTAGGTCACTACACTGCCGAATCCACTCTACAAAAAATGCCTTGGGGTGGGTCACAGCCGGCCAAAGTTCTCTCGATCACGAGGATTTTGATTAGCGTTTTTGAATAGCCTTAGACCAAAACTTTTAACCAGCCCGATATTGCCGCATGATCTGGACAAAGGATCCAAATAGATAGTCAGCATCATGGGGGCCAGGACTGGCTTCCGGATGATACTGCACCGAAAAAACCGGTAGCGAACGATGGCGGATCCCGGCCACGGTTTGATCATTGAGGTTGAGATGGCTGATCTGCACCTGCGGATCCTGAATGGAATCGGCAGCCACCGCAAAGCCGTGGTTTTGGGAGGTGATCTCCACTCGATCTGCCAAGCCGCAGGGATGATTGAGGCCCCGATGGCCAAATTTGAGTTTGTAGGTGCTGCTGCCCATCGCCAGTGTCAAAATCTGATGCCCCAAACAGATGCCAAACATCGGCTTGGCTTGCTCTAGGAGGGCGCGAGCGGTGGCAATGGCCTGCAGCTCCGCCGCCGGATCCCCTGGCCCATTGGACAAAAAGATCCCATCCGGGTTGTGGGCCAAAACCTGCTCAGGGGTGGCGGTGGCGGGCAGCACACGGACTCGACAGCCGTAGCGGGTCAGCCGCCGCAAGATATTGCGCTTGATCCCAAAGTCCAAGGCCACCACCGTCAGCACCTGCTCAGACTCCACAGCACCCGGATCCCCATAATCCCAATCGGTTGGGGTCGGATCCAGCCACTCATACGGCTCAGGGGTGGTCACCTCCCCTGTCAAGCTCAGGCCCGTCATCGCCGGAGCCTGCTGCACCTGGGTCAGCAACTGCTCTGGATCCAGCACCTCGGTCGAGATCCCACCATTCATGGCCCCTTGAGAGCGCAATTGCCGCGCCAAAGCGCGTGTATCAAGGCCCGCAATCGCCACAATGCCATGCTGCTGCAAATACTCCGACAACGACCGCTCGGCCCGCCAAGAACTGGTTACCCGCGAGACATTTCTGGCAATCGCCCCCCGGATCCGAGGTTGAGCCGATTCATCATCTAGGCGGTTGACCCCCGTATTGCCCAACTCAGGACAGGTAAAACAGACCATCTGGCCGCTGTAACTGGGATCCGTCATCACCTCCTGATAGCCCGTCATCCCCGTATTAAAAACCACCTCTCCCATCGCGGTGCCCGCCACCCCAAAAGACCAGCCCGGCCAATGGGATCCATCTGCCAAGACCAACAACGCCGGGATGCGGTTTTGCCAAGGGAGAGCAGCAGCCATAAACGGGATCCTTGATCGAATGGGATTAAACAGGGTCAAATGGGCGTCAAGCAAAAGCTAAACAACCTGAGATTAACTTGAGATCACCCAACTATAGCCCTTGCGGGATCCGCCCTGAGATCGCCGTTTCGAGAGGATCGCCCAAACGAGCTATCGTGAAGAAAAGCTAAGCATCCCTCAGATTGATCCCAGTTTTCACCTGGGACAGCCCAACTTTATCTGTGACCCCCACCCCTCTCCCCGATTGCAACTGTGCCTGAAGATTTTCGCTTGATTCTGGATATTGCGCTGGTATTGGCCGCTGCCGCATCGGGGGGCTTCTTGGCCTCTGTGTTTCAACAGCCACCTCTGCTGGGCTATTTGCTGGCCGGGATCCTGGTGGGGCCAACGGGCTTAGGGCTGATCAAAGAGGTGATCCAGGTGGAAACCCTGGCCCAATTTGGGGTGACGCTGCTGCTGTTTTGCCTGGGGGTGGAGTTTTCGCTGGCTCAGTTACGGCGAGTGCAGGGGATTGCCTTGGGGGGCGGGATCCTCCAAATTGTCCTCACCATTGGACTGACGGCTGGATTGGCCTGTCTGTCGGGCACAGTCGACTATGCCGTTCAAGGGATCGTTTTGGGGGCCATCTTAGCCCTCTCCTCCACAGCCGTGGTGCTCAAAAGCCTGACCGAAGCCAATGCCAGCGATTCAGCTCCGGGACAAGCCATGTTGGGGATCTTGATCGTGCAGGATCTGGCGGTGGGGCTGATGTTGGCCATCGTGCCCGCCCTCAACCATCCCCCCAGTCAGATGGGCTGGGCCGTGGGGCGAGCGATCCTGGAGATTGGCCTGTTTGGGGTGGGTGCCCTGGCTGCCGGAATCTGGGTGGTGCCGGTATTTCTCAAGATCCTGGCTCAGCGGGAGAGCAAAGAGGTGTTCTTGTTGGGGGTGATCAGCCTCTGTGTGGGGATCGCCGTTTTGACCGAAAAACTGGGCATCTCCAGTGAAATTGGGGCCTTTGTGGCGGGGCTGATGGTCTCGGAAGTGGACTACGCTGACCAAACCTTAGAGTATGTAGAACCTTTGCGGGATGTGTTTGCGGCCCTGTTTTTTGCGGCGATTGGGATGCTGGTGGATCCCTACTTTATCTGGGCACATCTGAGTTTGATCGCGGGGTTAGTGGCTCTGGCGGTGGTGGGCAAGGTGTTGATCATCACGCCGGTGGTGCGGCTGTTTCGTTATCCGTTGCGGACGGCTTTTTGTGTGGGGATGGGGCTGGCCCAAATTGGGGAGTTTTCCTTTGTACTGGCCAGCGAAGGCCAACAGGCGGGCTTGCTCTCCCGCCAGCTCTATCTTTTGATCGTCAGCACCACAGCCGTCACATTGCTGGTGACCCCACTGTTATTTCGGGCCGCCCCCACACTATTTGACTGGCTAGAAACCCTGCCATGGGTCGGATCCTGGTTGATCCAAGAGGATGGTCCCCTGGATAGTTCCACCGATCTACCGCTGCAAAATCATGTGGTGATCTGCGGTTACGGTCAAGTGGGGCGCGATATTGCCCGACTGATGGAATCCCGTCGCCAACCAATTCTGGTGATTGACCAATCTGAGCGCGCCATCCAACAACTGCGGGATCGAGGGATCCCCTATCTCTACGGCAATGCCGCCAGTGAATTGGTCTTACAGCGGGCCAATCTAGCCCAGGCCAGAGCCATGGTGATCGGGATCCCGGATCGCTACAGCCTTCGTCTCTGCCTCAAACGCGCCCTCACCTTGGCCCCAGAGCTGGATATCGTCGTCCAAGCCCCCGACAAAGAAGACATCGAACTGCTCTACCAGCAGGGGGCCTCCGAAGTGGTACAACCCAATTTTGAAGCCAGCTTAGAACTGTGTAGCCACATCCTATTGGCCCTAGGCGAACCAATCCCCGCCATCCAACAGGAAGTCATGGCGATCCGCACCAGCCACTATGCTGATCTGCGCCCGCAGCGACCCAGTTGTTTGATCCGTCCCCTTGCCGAGCCAGCCAATCCTACTCTCGAAGATCTCAACCGTGTCAGCAATGCTGAACCCTCCAACGGATCCCACAGTGGAACTCTCAGCCCCGATATCCTACTCGGTGGTAAGCCGGAGATCAGCTAGCAAGCTACTGTAGAAATGTGTTTTGGAATTGGGATCCATCATGCCCAAGGCATCCCCTCAGTCCAGACCCCCAACAACCCCCCTGCGGCACTTTGTGAACGGAGCAGTGCTGGGGTTACTGGTGCCCATTCTGATGATGGTGGGCCTACTTTCAGTCGTCTGGAGCCTAGAACAGGTGACTCAGGATCACCCTCCCGGATCCCAGGTTCGCTAAGGCTTATCCCTACACTTACCCCACAATGTTTATCCCACAATGGTCAGGTTGGTGACCTCCACCGGACGACCATTCATATAGGTGTGAGCCACTTTGAGCTTGCTAGCCTCCACCGGGCGGCCATTCATATAGGTGGAGGAAATCTGAAATGGATTGGCCCCAATGGGTCGATCTCTGGCAATGTATCCAACGATATTGAGAGAGCCAGCCACGGTAGGTCGATTGCTACCCCAAATCTCCACCACCTTGAGATTGCCTGCCACCACAGGGCGATTGCCCATCATCTCCACAATTGTCAAGGATCCCGCCACGGTGGGCCGCAACGGAAAAGCCCCTTGGCCGTAGACTGACAGGGATCCATCGCCAGATGTGGGCTGACCCAGAGCCTGACTGGATTCGCTGACTTCAGATTTGTCGGCGTTGTCGCTGACGGCTTTACTGCGAGGATTTCGGGAGGTGGCCATAGTGTTTAAAACAATCAAGTCTACTTTCATTATTTATTAAGAATGACCGCAAGTCTAGCTGGATCCGGGTCAGATCCGAGATCCGAGCCGATCAGGTCGAAACAGTCTGGACCTGAGCAATAGCTTGGGCATCGAGGATCCTAGGGGGTAGTGGTCAGCCAGAGATGATAAAGATGTGTCTTGAGTTGCCCCCCTGTTGACTGACTCCATGCATTTGCAGCCTGACCCAAACTTTCAAAAAATATTTTTCTGACCGGTTGACAGCCTTCTCCAGCTCAGGTACATTCAGTTGTGGTGAGGAGTGAAGAGAAGAGACCTTCGGAGTCGAAACACGGACAGACGCCCGAAGGTCTTTTTTCCTGAAATGTGTGGTTCTATTCGATTAATACAGTACTTACTTTTGGACTCAAGTTACCGCAGTGATCGGGCTTGAGTTTTTTAGATTTGATCCATTTCACTATCCATCGAAGACCTGTCAAACCACGAAGCCGCCACCGCCCACTGGATCCGATTGAGCCGCTTGCCAACTGCGGGTATCAAAGTAGAGATCCTCAAGGGTGGTCTCCTGCAAAACCTGGTTGACCTGACGAGAAACCCGTCGCCAAACCGCCTGCATCACCCGATCCTCCGCCACATTCGGATCCTGATCTACCCCAAAGTTGGGGGGATCGAGTTTTTCTCCTACGGCGGCCAAGATGGAGGCCAAAGAGATATCTCGGGCCAGATGATTGAGGCAGTAGCCCCCCTGGATCCCCCGCTGTGAGCGGACTAGCCCCCCCTGCCGCAGTTCAATCAGCAGTTTTTCCAGATAGGGAGCGGGGATCTGTTGCCGTTCAGCGATCACCCGCACAGAGGCCAACTGCCCAGGATCCAAAAGCGCCAGATCCAACATCGCCTTGAGGCTGTAGTAGCCCCGCGTTGTCAGCTTCACTCCAGATCCCCGTCCGGCTGAGCCGCATCCAGTTCTGATGCCATCCGATCCGCTGGGGGTAGGGATAGTGGCTCCTGGGACAGATTGGGGTTGAGATCAGGGGGATGCTGACCCTCCAGAATGGCAAATAATGCCCCCAAAATCGCCTCCCTGCGACTGACCGGGATCCGCTGAGCCAATGAGCTAGGGAAATAGGGCATCGCCAGCGAGATCTGATCTGAGCGCTCAGTCTTGGGGTTGCGCCGCAACAGATTCCAGGATCGCTGCACCATCGTATCGGCCACAGCGGGATCCAACTGCGCGGTCTGCCCCAGCCACAGAGCAGCTTGCTCCAGATCAGGATCCCAGCGAAAGCGGTACATATACACCAACATCGAGATCCCCAGCACCAATCCCACCCCACTGGCCACATAGGCCGCTTTGATGCCGGTATCGCCGATATAGGCCACTGCCGAAATCCGCAAAATCTCATAGGGGATCCGAATCAAGCTGTAGCCCACCACATAAGTCCAAACCCATGTCCCGGGCTTGAGCTTGGGATAGCGCACAAACATTGTCATTAAAATCCCAAACAAGACCAGATTCAGGAGGCTCTCGTACAAAAAAATCGGATGATATAGCTCCAGATCCCGATATTGGGGCAGCCGTGCCTCTGGTGGGATCAACTCCCGAATCGGCCAGCCACTCTCCGGTACAATCGGTGCCCCATAGGCCTCCCGATTAAAAAAGTTGCCCCATCGCCCCATCGCCTGTCCCAAAATCAGAGGTGCCGTCAAAATATCGGCATATCGCCAGCCATTGATCCCCGTCAACCGACTGTAGACGTAGAGGGCCAACCCTCCCGCCAGGATCCCACCGTGAATGATGATCCCCCCTTCCCAGATCGCCAAAGCCGCCAGAGGCCGACCGACAAAATCGTCCCAATGGGTGGCCACATAGTAGAGCCGCGCCCCCAAAAAGCCTGAGATCACCAGCCCCAGAGCCAAAAGTTCGATTCTTTCACTGGCCTGGCCCGGTTCTTTTTCCAGCCGTTGCCGCTCCGCCAGTCCTTTGGCCAAAAACAGCCCCACCAGCACAGCCCCCGCCATCAGCAGGCCATACCAGCGCAGGCCGTTGCCCCCCACCAGCGGCCAATCCTCCGGCATCCGAAAGATAAATGGCCCCGGCGAGCGCAGCACCAATCCCAGCACAGAGCCTAATCCCAGTAAAGCAGGCAACCCACTCATCCCCAAAACACTCCACATCATGATGCGTTCAGGATCCTATTCACATCTTTGCTATCCTCTCACTAT
>CAZODP010000103.1:0-9777 GCA_964578595.1 uncultured bacterium | reverse complement strand
GTCCGTATTCTACCTTCTAGGGCGTGGTTGGTATTTCAGGGAAGGGCTGTACTCTATTAATGGATCCCGAACAATCACCCTCTCCATGGTAAGCAATACAGAGTTAGTCCAATTTTAGCTTAGAGTCCTTGCGAGACCAAGCTGATCAGGTCGGTGCTATTGAGCAGCAAATAGGCAAAGAGCGCTCCGCCAACGCCGCCAATCAAAAATCCGCCTGTAAATTGGCTCCAACCACCACGAGTCCGAAGATTCTCTGGCAATTCATCTGCTCCTGCCGGAATCCGGATCCACTGATCCCCATCACTGGTTTCTGACATCATCTGTACATTTGAAGTCGGATAAACCACTGTTCCATAGGAAGTCGTCGCCACTGCAACCAGACGGGCTTTCGGGAAAGAGACACGACCATAGATAGACAGACATAAGGTCAGGATAATCACCAACCCAATGGCAGAAAGAGTCCCGACAGCTAAACTAATTTCACTATTCCGCAGTGGCCCTAGCTTATAGAATGGCCCAACTAATAAATAGCCATGTGCCATACCAATTTCTAGCCCTCGCATCAGCGAAGAAACTCCTTCTCGATAAATGGGTAAATTCCGTAAAAAGAGCAATGTTAGGTCTGAGGAATTTACGGGTGTATCAAAGTTACCCACTTGAGAATTTGAGCTAGTAACCAATTGTCCGTTACGAAAATCAAACCCTGCTGCTTGTGCCCGCGCTCGCAGAGCATGCCAAATATGTCCTCCCAAGAACAAAATTGCTAGGACAAAATGACTGGTGGCTAACCACGTTCTGGCGGTTACATGACCATCGGGATCCGTGGTCAATCCCAAAGGGCCAAAGAACTGTTCAGGGTATACGGTGTCATTGACTGTGACGAAATAAGCTGCCAGGATCCCCATATAAGCCAAAGCTCCCAAGCTATAAGAAAGATAAGCTTCACCAGAATAGATAAGAACTCTTTTTGCCCAGCCAAAAGGCCGTGTAGCAATATGCCAGAAACCTCCCAAGACACAAATGAGTCCTACATAAATATGGCCACCGACTACATCTTCTAGGTTGTTGACCCCAGCCATACCTTTGTCACTGATCAAGGGAGTAAGATAGCCAAAAATGCGTCCTGGATTGAGGGTCGGATCCGTTATCAATCGCGTTGTGCCCAAATGAGAATCATAGAGCCCACCCACAAAAAGAGCTTTAGCTACCAATAGCCAAGCACCCAATCCTAAGATAATCAGATGGATCCCGATGATGGTGGTCATTTTATTGTCATCTTCCCAATCGTAGCCAAAAAATCCCGCAAACGTATCATTTTCTTCCAGTCGTTCAGGGCCTAATAGGGCATGAAAAATTCCACCTGCTCCCAAAACTGCTGAAGCTATCAAATGCAGGACTCCCACCACATAAAAGGGATAGGGATCCGAGATTACACCATCCGCCGCCACTCCAATTCCCAAGGTTGCCAAGTGGGGTAAGATGATCAGGCTCTGGTTGTACATGGGTAGAGAGGGATCCCAATGAGCAATCTCAAATAGGGTCATCCCTCCCGCCCACAGCATAATCAATCCAGCATGAGCAATATGAGCCCCTAAAAGCTTGCCGGACATATCGATAAATCGAGCATTTCCGGCCAACCAAGAAGGTTGGGTGTTAGAAAATTCTGAATTTCCTTTTGTTGTCTCTTTCGATGAAATTGTTGCTGTAGTCATCACAAAACCTCAGATCTGTTAGTTTTTCTGCTTCTGATGCTCATTTTGTCAAACTAGATATTTGAGATAAAGCGGGAGCCTCAACTCGTCCTGTGCGGAAGTTGAAGCCGCGTGCCTTGAGAGCATGAAAAAGATGCCCTTGTAAAAAGAAAAAGCCTAACCAAAAGTGAGCATTGGCCAGCCATACCCGTGAAGTTATTGCCCCACCCTGTTCAAAAAAAGGATAGCGGTCTAGTCCTACATTCAGCAGTGGCCCATAAAAAACTTCGGGGTAAACAAGAGAATTGACCGAGACAAAGTAAGCAGCAATAAATCCCATTAGAGCTAAAGCCCCTAAGCTATAGGAAAGATAGGCTTCACCTGACCACACAAAAATCCGCTCCACCCAGCCAAAAGGCTTAGTTGCAATATGCCAAAATCCACCACAAATAAGTAGGATCCCAACCCAGATATGGCCTCCTACCACATCTTCGAGGGTGTCTACCCCTGCTATCCAGTGTCGTCCTTCGGTGCCCACTAAGTGGCCAAAAGGATTAAAATTAGGGCTGGCGATCACCCGTACATCTTCCATAACGGGATCATAGAGACCGCCAAAAAACATGGCTTTGAGCACCAATAACCAAGCCCCTAATCCCAGAAAAATTAGATGGATCCCGATGATGGTGGTCATCCGATTCTTATCCTGCCATTCATAGCTAAAGAGGCCAAACCTACTGGGATCCAAAATGGCTGGCCCTCTTAAACTATGATAAATACCACCAAACCCTAAAAAGCCTGAGCTGATTAGGTGGATCACCCCCACTGCAAAAAACGAATCTGTCTGGATCACTGCGCCGCCAAAACCAACCCCCAGCCCCAAACTAGCCAGATGAGGCAATAGAATTAACCCCTGCTCATACATCGGCTGGGTGGGGTCAAAATTGGCCAACTCGATCAGGGTCATTGATCCAGCCCAAAAGACGATCAGCCCTGCATGAGCTACATGCGCCCCCAGTAGTCGTCCCGATAAGTTCACCAATCGGGCATTGCCTGCCCACCAAGGACTATCTCGCTCTGGGGCTAAAGATTTTGCCGTAGTCACCGCCATACAGTACCTCGCTGAGTATCTTAATGAGATATAAGGTCAATAAGTCTGAATAGGTCTTAACATAATCTCAAATAGGAATTAATGGCAATAGATAGGCTTTAAGATTTATGTACTGGCCCCACGGATCCATGATCAACGTCAGGGGTTACTGGGTTTAGCTCTGTCGAGAATCCTTGGATTAACCAGGTTGACGGGATGGCTGGCCCATCGCCGCATCTCAGATTAAGAGGGTTAGAATACCACCTCCACACCCCAGAGGGAGAATTGGGATCCCAAACCCAGATTCATTTAGTTGAAACTTAATATCAACAGTGTTAGCTTGATGTTGTCCCAACTATCGTCGAGGGGGCATCACCTTGATTCCACCCGAATGCAGTCCGCCGCCACCGCCGGATCCCATCTGGGCGAAGCGGATACAGATTGCTAATACCCTTATGCAAGAGGGCTTTTTCCAGGCTGCCAAGGAAAACTACCTTCAGGCATTGGACTACGCCACCGCTTTACTGGGATCCTCCTGTGCCAATCCGCATACAGTTCATCTTGTGGTCATTAGTTGCCATAACTTAGCTGATAGTGAATTGCAGCTGGGATCCGTAGCTGAGGCCAGCCGTTATCTATGGCGCGCCCATCAAGAGGCTATTAATCGCATGAATGATTCCTCTCAACCCCTTGCCTTTCGATGGGAAGCGATGCGGGCATTATGGAAAACCCTGAGTCAGATTAAAGCCTTCCTGGTTCATCACGATCAAAGCCTGATCTCAGATGATCTGGTGGAAGCTTCTTTTATTTGGATCCGCCGTTTTTTGCTTGAGACTGATAATTGGGATTGGTCTAATTTAATCATCAATAATTAGATAGTTTTGCTGACATTCCACCCACGAGGAAACTATGGCTTTTGATCTCGCCCCTTTACCCTACGCTTTCGATGCTCTCGAACCATATATAGATGCCCAGACAATGCAAATTCATCATGGTTTCCATCATGGCGGCTATGTGAACAAACTCAATGCTGCTTTGGAGAACCACCCTGATCTACAAAACCGCTCTCTTGAAGATTTGATTCGAAACTTAGACACACTACCAGAATCCGTCAAGTTAGCAGTACGTAATAATGGCGGTGGGCATTTTAATCACTCCATCTTTTGGACAATTATGGCTCCCAATGCAGGCGGTGATCCTACGGGATCCATTAGATCCGCAATTCAAGAAACCTTTGGTGATTTTGAGAACTTCAAAACTCGATTTAATGATGCGGGATCCAGTCATTTTGGTAGTGGCTTTGTTTGGTTAGTTTGTACATCTGAAGGCAAATTAGAAATCATGAGTACACCTAACCAAGACTGTCCTTGGAGTCAAGGTCATTTCCCTATATTTTGTAATGATGTGTGGGAACATGCCTATTATCTTAAGTACCTTAACCGCCGTCCAGAGTATCTCAAGCAGTGGTGGAATACTATCAACTGGGAAGCTGTTAATCATCGATTTGACATGGCTAAAAGAGTTTTATAGCTACCCTCCACCAAAATTTAACATGGGAGAACACCAAAATGAACATTGTGGAAAATAAGCTCCCTGTGCAGTTGGGGAGAGTTCAAGAAACACTCTTGATTCCTCTTTGGGCTAGAGCTGTCGAGACTCAAAAGACAGATCCCATTATTTCGGATCCTCTTTCATTGAGTATGCTCAAACAAATTGATTACGATTTTGATAAATTGCGTCATGCCCAGGGATCCCAGCTGGGTGTCTGTTTGCGTGGACTGTTATTTGATGCGTGGGTGAAATCTTTTTGGGTGGATAATCCTGAGGGTACTGTGGTTGAAATAGGTGCAGGCCTAAATACTCGTATGGAGCGGGTTGATAATGGTTGCGGACGTTGGATTGACTTAGATCTTCCTGATGCAACGGCTCTGCGTGAGCGATTCTTTGAACCCTCTCCACGACGCCAGCTAGTTGCCGGATCAGTGCTAGAAGAGGACTGGCTAAGAGTTGCTAAAACCTGGGGAAACTCTCCTTTTCTTTTTATGGCAGAGGGAGTATTGATGTTTTTTACCGAAGCCGAAGTCAAGCAGCTTCTTCGTCTTTTGTCCAAGCATTTTCCCGGATCCTTGCTGGCCTTTGACTCGATATCGCTTGGGGGTATCAGAAATCAGAGAAAACATGACAGCTTGAAGCACTTTTCAGCTTGTTTACGCTGGGGAATTGACAATATCCGTGAGATTGAGAAATGGGATCCCGGCTATCAGGTGATAGATATTAAAACCTTTTGGGATATTCCTCCAAAACACCGCAAACATTTCAAGTGGTGGATGTGGTTGCTTTATACGATCCCAGCATTCAAATATGCCTATCGTCTCAGTCTGGTGAGGCTGGGTTGAAAGAGGGATAGATCAATTTGAAAATTCGCCTGATACAGCCTCGTGGGCACCTTTTCGGAGTGAAGTTGAGAGTAAGAGCCGTCATCCCTAACAAGTGCCCCTGCTGTAATGTCATTAAATTCTGGTTTTCTCAAAGAGGTTAGAGGCTACACTCAAGAGCGATAATCATTCTTACTATTGCTCCTCCGTTTGAATCACACCTCTACCTCACCACCCCAGGGATCCCGGCTCCTGGTTCTCTTCTTTCTGTCTGGCTTTGCTGCCCTGATCTATCAAGTGCTGTGGGTGCGACAGTTGGGGCTATTGCTGGGCAGTACCGCTCAGGCGGCAGCGTTGACGGTTGCCATTTTCTTTGGTGGCCTAGCAAGCGGGGGCTGGTTTTGGGGCAGGTGGGGATCCAGAATCGGCTCTCCTTTGGCAGGTTTTGGCTGGTTGGAGATGGGGGTGGCTCTAACGGCACTAAGTCATTTTGCCTTGCTGGAAGCCTATCACCAGATTTATCCCATGCTGTATGGGATCCTGGGTGATGCTGTCTGGCTCAATACGTTGGCCAAAGCTCTAATGGCGGCGACACTATTGTTCCCGGCCTCGTTTTTGATGGGGGGCACCCTGCCGATGATGGTGCAGCATTGGGTGCGGGATGATTTGGGACGTTCACGCCAGCGTGCTCTGGGCGCAGCGGGATCCCTGCTCTACGGGGTGAATACGGCGGGATCCGCGCTGGGGGCATTGGCGGCAGGGTTTGTGTTACCTGTGGTGTTGGGCTTTCAGACCACTTATTTGCTAGGGGTGGGACTGGATTTTGGGGTGGGGTTAGCGGCGGTCCTATTGGCACGGGGAGATCAGAAGCCCATCCGGGCAGCGAAAACAGGTATCCCCACTGAAATAGGATCGCAATCTCCGGTGTTGATGACGGCTGTGGCCCTGGGATCTGGCTTTGCCACGCTAGGGATTGAGGTGGTATGGACGCGGCTGTTTGCCCAGGTCTTGCAAAACTCCGTCTATACCTATGCGCTGGTGTTGACCACCTTTTTGCTGGCCTTGGCGCTGGGATCAGTGAACGCCAATCGATTGGCTCGCTGGACACAGGTTGCCCCCGAGTGGATTCTAGGGATCCTGCTGGTGTTGGCAGGAATGGCGGCAGCAGCATCCCCGTGGGTGTTTTATCAGGCTACGGATGGCTTGAGCTATCTGGGGGGCAACTTGGGCTGGGGATCCTACGTGGTGCGGGTGGCCAGTGTGGCAGCAGTGGTGATGCTGGTACCGGGGGTGTTGCTGGGATCCGTGTTGCCCTATCTGCTGCGAGTCTTGGAAAAGTCAGGTGAAGCGGCGGGGCAGACGGTGGGGCGATTGATTGCCTTTGATACAGCTGGGGCCATTGCCGGATCCCTGCTCACTGGGTTTGTTTTCTTGCCCATCCTGGGATCCTGGCGGAGCTTATTGGTCTTGGCGGGGGTGTATCCACTGCTGTTGTTGGGGCTGTCAGTGCATCATCGCCGCAAAGTGGGGATCCTGATATCAGTCCTGCTGGCAATAGGGATCCTAGCCTGGGGAGGAGTGCATTTGCCCACCTGGCAGCAGGTGACCTTTGGGGCAGGAGCGCGAGATCATCTGGTGGAGGTGCAAGAGGGATCCCATGCCACAGTGGCGGTGGTGGATTTGGCGCGGGGGGGACGGGCGATTCGGGTCAATACTCACTACACCTTGGGCAGTTCGCGCAATCTACATCTGGAACGCGATCAAGCCGTGATCCCATTAATGATTCAGCCCAACATTGAGCGGGTGTTTTTCTTGGGCATGGGCACGGGGATCTCCGCTGGAGCTGCGCTGGCCTTTCCTGTGGAAAAAGTGGTGGTGTGCGAGCTATTACCAGAGGTGGTGGATCTGGCTCGCAAGCATTTTACCCCTTGGATCATGGGGCTGTTTGAGGATCCCAGAGTGACGATTTATGCAGAGGATGGGCGCAATTGCCTCAGCCGTAGCCACGCAACCCATAACCTAATCATCAGCGATTTGTTCACCCCTTGGGAGCAGGGCACAGGCTATCTTTACACATTAGAGCACTACCGCATGGCAGCAGAGCGGCTGGATCCCGATGGTGTCTACGTACAGTGGATCCCACTCTATCAAGTCTCAGATCAAGAATTGGGCATCATCGCTCGCACCATGAGTGAAGTCTTTCCCCAAGTGGTGATGTGGCGTGGAGATCTAGCTCCTAGTCGCTCGATTGTGGCCTTGGTGGGATCCAAAACCCCTCAAATCTTGGATCCTCATGTCATAACTGAACGGGGATTTCCTCTGACACATCAGTATCGCTTTAGCTCAGATAGCCCACCGACAGAGGCGACGTTTCAGGCTTTGTTGCTGCGCCTGTATGCCGGAAACATTTCAGATAGTGGGATTTTTGATGATTATCCCCTCAACACCGACAATCACCCCCGAGTGGAATATCTGGCCCCCCAAACCCATCGGCAAGTGGCAATCGGGGCCGCTCAATTTGTAGTCGGATCCGAACGAGAGCGAGTTTATCGCCAACTGCGAGAGGCTATGCCCCTAGAACAGGACCCCTACTTAGCGAACCTCACCCCTACTCAACAGGACTATGTGGAAGCCGGACATTATTTCTCTAGCTATAGGACCTTGGTTGACCAAGACCGACAAAGAGAAGCGGATTCCTTGCTGGAACGATTCCGAGAGCTTTCACCCCCCGATACGCTGCAAGCCGTTTCACCCGCACGGCAACTGCTCAGAGAGTAGGTCAATCGAGCCTTCATATTGTCGAATCCATAATATAGAATGATAATCATTATCACACAGACCTCATCCAACCATGTCCCCATCACAAATCACCCTGGTCACTGGCTCCCCTGGGGTGGGCAAAACCACTTGGATCCGGCAGCAGCTCAGCCAAATAGAGGATCCCGTCGTCTACTTTGCTGCGGGGGCGGGATCCCTGCCCATTGATGGGGTACATCTGGGGGTAGAGTCTCGCCACCTTAAGGTTCTCCTAGAGGGACAGGAAGAGGAGCTGTTGCGGCAGATCCAGACGGGGATCCCCGTGATTGTAGAAGTAGCTTTCCACATTGATCCGGTGCAGATGCAGCAGATTTTCGGTGACTTTGACTGCCATTGGGTTGGCATCACCCCAGATCCGGCTCAAGACTCAGAGACCTATTTATGGGCAGATGAAGTTCTCCCCGGTCAAGCCATGCTTCCCCCCTTGAGGGATCCACAAATCTGGCGTGCCCCTCTCACCGGACAAGTTTGGGATCCAGCCAGCTTGGAACTCTTTTGGGATGAGTTATTGATGGGAGCCTATGGTGAGATTTATCGGGTTAAGGGGATCTTTGAAATGCCGGAAGGACAAGCCATCTTTGGCGAATTCACAAAAGGATCCCAGCGCACCTATTTGGATGATTTTGATGTTCTGAATCTGCCGCGTCACGTTAAAGACCGACCCCAACGATTGAGTGGTCTAGAAGTATTGGGGCGACATCTGGATACGAAATCCCTGAGTCAAACGGTGCAGGATTGCTGCCTGTCAGATTTAGTTCTGGCCAATTATCAACGTCAAATCAAAGAAGCCATTGACCGAGGAGAACTCGCCGCATGAAACTAGCCGTTATTTCTTGTATTCACGCCAATCTTCCAGCGCTAGATGCCGTATTGTCAGATATTGACAAACACTCTGCCGATCAAATTTTTTGTGTCGGGGATCTGGCTGGCTATGGCCCCCATCCCAATGAAGTGATTGAGAAAATCAGAACATTAGGGATCCCTACTTGTGTGGGTTGTTGGGATGAAGATGTGGTGGAAGGCCATAATGCCTGTGAGTGTAGTTACCCTTCAGTGTTGGCAGAAAAGCGGGGTTTATTGGCCCATGAGTGGACAAACCAACGGGTGAATCAAGAGAACAAAACCTGGCTTGAGACCCTGCCCCACAGTCTCAAGTTTGAAAATCTCGCTTTTGTCCACGGCAGTCCCCACAGTGCCCACGAATATCTTTTGCCGGGAATGAGCGAGTTTTTGGCCCTAGAACGAGTTCTAAGCACTGGAGCCGATATCCTTTTTTGTGGACACACCCATGTCCCCTACATTCGTACCCTCAAAGATGCCCACCTTCAGGTCAAAATCACCTCCTCTATGGGGGATCCCCAAACCCAATCCTTCCGTGCTCCTCTCAAGCGCATTGTCAATGTTGGATCTGTCGGTGAGCCTCGCCACGGCAGGCCCAACGCCACCTATGTCCTTTACGATACTAATTTGGATCAAGTGGCTTTACGGGAAGTGCCTTACCCCTTTCAACAAACTTGTATGGACATCCTGGAACGGGGCCTACCCCCTATTTTTGCCTGGCGATTAGCCCGTGGGTTGGAATATGCCGAAAAGGCTGAGGATCCGGCTCATGTTTGTACCCGTTGAGGTGGGTTGATGCAGTGGGCCATTTTGAGTGGGATCCTGGGCAATAGTGCTGCCTATGAAGCGGTGCTCCAAGATATGTACCGACAGAAAAATTCAGTTGAGCAGCTCTTTATTCTAGGGGATGTGATTGGGCCAACCCCAGAGTCTGAAAAGCTGCTCGAACGCCTACAGAATCCCAAAT
>CAZODP010000102.1:0-10069 GCA_964578595.1 uncultured bacterium | reverse complement strand
AGAGAGGTTTTGGCCAGTTCTATCCAGGCGCGGGAGGGCTGCTCCGGGCTGTCAAAGCGGTTGAGGGTAGGCACCGTCAGGGTGAGTCGGCGTTTGGCCCGGGTGAGTCCCACATACAGCAGTCGCAGTCGTTCGGCGGCATAGTCGTAGAGGGCACGGGTGGTGGCTGTCTCCCACCCTTCAGGATCCCAAGGCTGGGCGGCCAGGGATCCCCCCAGATAGCCCCGCAATTGGGCCAGAGCTTCAGCAGACAGATCAGTGCCCTCCAAAAAATACATCCCCATCGCGTGATCGGCAGGCCGGAGGGGATATTCGTAGGCAGATAAGCCCACGATCAACACCTCATCCCACTCCAGCCCCTTGGCCTTGTGCAACGTAGAAACCGTGATCGATCCCGGATCCGGATTGTGGGGTTTCAACTCTGAGGGCATGCCACTGAGGTGAGCGTGTTCCATCTGAGCCAGCTCAGCGGTGATGCGGTGCCAATCGGCGGTGGGGGCAGATCCCAGCAGCATCTCTAACTGGTCGAGCAAAAAATGTCCCAGTTGCAGCTCCTCCGGTTGACGAAAAAGATCCTGCATCACCAAACTCAGCACATCTGTCCAGGGGGATCCCAGCGCCGTGAGCCAGGTCACCAATCTCCGCCGCCACCGTTCCAAAGCTGCCAGCGTTTCGGGATCCAGGGCATCCGGCACAATAGGATCCCGGCCCGGGGGCGGAAACAGCCACAGCTCCAGGGGCACTCTCAGCAGCCAAGCCTGCACCTGCGGCCAACTGGATTCCGGCCAGCCCAAGGCATCCCGCAACGGGTCAGTCAGGTGGATCAAGGCCTTGGGATCCGCAGGCTGGCCCAGATAGGCGGTGACCGCCCTGAGCTTTTGGATCACCTGCTGTTGCTGAGGACTGGAGCGCAGCAGATCGTAGACTCGAACGGGAGCTTGGCCGGGGCCTTGTCCTGAGGGTTGGCCCGCCAGCCGTTCCAACAGTTGAAACCCCTGATCATTGGTGGGTACCAAGATCGCCACCGTCCGATCAGGTCGCTCCGTCACACTTGCCATTGCCTGCCGCGCCACCCAGGCCAACTCTTGAGCCGGATCCCCGGTCACCTGTACACAGCGGATCTGAGCCTCAGCCGGGGCCGGGTTTTGGGGTGGGGCGGGCTGGATCCTCTGGGTGACAAACGTTTGGCGCAACGGCGGCGGGATACTGGCATCGGATCCCACCCAACCCACCAGATGATTGGCCAGCTCCAAAATTGGCACCGCACTGCGACTGGACTGATCCATGGTGATCAAGCGGCCTTGGGCTGGATCCTGGCAAGCCTGACAAAAGGCTCGAAAATAACGCGGATCAGCGGAGGTAAAGGTTCCTGTGATACTTTGGTTGGGATCCCCCACCCGCACCAGATGCCCCGTCCGGCGGCTGATGGCCTTGAGCAGATCTTCTTGCAGGGGCGAACTATCCTGGGCTTCGTCCTCCAATACATAGTCGTACCAGCTTTCCACCTCAGCCCTGAGGGCTGGATCCTGCTCCATGGCATCCAGTGCCCGCCAGCCCACATCGTCATAGTCGATCAGCCCCTGACGATCCAACTCCGCCTGATAAGCCTGATACACCTGAAGCGACCCCTTCAGACAAGACTCCACCGAAGCCCCCGTTGGGATCCCCACTTGGGCGATCAAATCCGCTGGCAATTGGCGATAGTGCTTAGCGGTGCGGATCACATCCCGACACATGCGGCTAAATTGCCCCCGAAACTTGTCTTGCTGCTTTTGCAGGGTTTTGGGATCCGATTGCTCGGGCAAGAGTGACCGCCACAGATCCCGATTCAGCCGCAGCCAGGACTGGATCAGGCGGCCCAAGAGCCGAGATTGCTCATACTCCTCCAGCAGATAGACCTGATCCCCCGGCATCAGCCGCAAAATCTTGAGGGCTATGGAGTGCATCGTAAAAGCATCCCTAAACCGATCCCAGACATTGAGCTGATCAAGACGGGCATTGACCCGGCGCAGCAGGTTAGCTCTAGCCGAGCGCATAAACGTAAACACCCCAATCCGATCGGCTGGGATCCCGCGCTGGCCGATCATCTCAGCAATGAGATTTTCTAAAACAAACGTCTTGCCGCTGCCGGGAACCGCCGAGATCGCCATCCAGCCCCCCTGATAATCCATCGCCGCCCGCTGAGCTGGCCGCAGTTGAGGCCCGTCACCCCTCAAGCCCTGTCCCCAATCACCGCCCCCCATGCCCATCCTCCTGATCTGCATTCCATCCCTCTGGGCCTAATCCTTGGGATCCAGCTCCAGCCTCTTCTGACAACGATAGCCACCCGGCCTGCCAGAGATCGGGATTTTTGAGGGTGTTGGCATTAACCCAAAGCTGAACTGATTCGTCACAAACCGATTGCATCTGCGCCCAGACAATGGATCTTTTATCTTTAGGGGATCCTTTGCTGTCAGGGTTAGGGGGGGTACGATCTTGACGACAGCGCACCTGAAAGTGTCGCCAGCCCATGACCGCATGCACCGCTGTCCACTTGGATCCCACCAGATGCGGAAACTTGATCCGGCGTGTGTTCCGACCTGCTTTTGCTTTTGCCATAGCGAAGTGGACTCAGCCTTGACTGGATTACGTCTCAATGATGTCTCAGGATCGACCCATGGCCAGGCCAGCCCCAAAAAAGGTCTTCAGATCGGGCGTGTTACCATACTTAAGCACTCTCAATGTTTAGACTCCTGGCCCAAAAGCTAGCCTAGAGCAATTGGGGTGCGAACAGACTGAACGGATCCAAACGGATCCCCATTCCATTGAATTGATTGATACCCATTTGACCCATTTGAAAATCAGCGGGGCGTGCTTGTGGTCGCAACACCGGATATCAGAACTACCCTCAAATCCTCAGGGATCCCATCCCTAGTGGATCCGAATCAGCAGATTTTGGCCCAGACCGATCCAGCCGTGTCCCGATTGATCGGCCTAGAGTTGGGCCGGCAACGGGATCACCTGGAGATGATCGCCAGCGAAAACTTCACCTCACCGGCGGTTCTGGCGGCTCAAGGATCCGTGTTGACCAACAAATATGCTGAGGGGCTACCTGGCAAGCGCTACTACGGCGGCTGCCACTTTGTGGATGAGATCGAAACCCTGGCCATCGAGCGGGCCAAAGAACTGTTTGGGGCAGCCGCCGCCAATGTCCAACCCCACTCCGGTGCCCAAGCCAATTTTGCGGTATTTCTGAGCTTGCTACAACCCGGCGATACCATCATGGGCATGGATCTGTCCCACGGGGGCCACCTCACCCACGGATCCCCGGTCAATGTGTCCGGCAAGTGGTTCAATGTGGTTCACTACGGGGTGGATGCCGAGACAGAGCGGCTGGACTTTGACCAGATTCGGGATTTGGCTCTACAGCATCGGCCTAAGTTGCTGATCTGTGGCTATTCGGCCTACTCTCGCCAGATTGATTTCGCCGCCTTTCGGGCCATTGCTGACGAGGTGGGGGCTTACCTCTTGGCGGATATCGCCCATATTGCGGGATTGGTGGCCTCTGGGCATCATCCCAATCCGGTGCCCCTCTGTGATGTGGTCACCACCACCACCCACAAAACCCTGCGGGGGCCACGGGGGGGCTTGATCTTGACCCGGGATCCGGAGCTGGGCAAGCAGTTCAACAAAGCCGTCTTTCCTGGAACCCAGGGGGGGCCGTTGGAACATGTGATTGCGGGCAAAGCGGTGGCCTTTTATGAGGCCTTGCAGCCCAGTTTCAAAGCCTACAGCGCTCAGGTGATCGCCAATGCTCAGGCCCTGGCCGCCCGTCTTCAAGACCGGGGGATCCGACTGGTTTCGGGGGGCACTGATAACCATCTGATGCTGTTGGATCTGCGCTCAATCAGCCACAAGCTCAAGGCATCAGGGGCAGCGGATCCGATCATGACCGGCAAGCGGGCTGACAAGCTGGTGGATGCCATTCATATCACCGCCAACAAAAACACCATTCCCTTCGATCCGGAATCTCCTTTTGTAACCAGCGGCCTGCGGTTGGGATCCCCGGCCCTAACCACCCGTGGCCTCAAAGAGCCTGAGTTTGTCCAGATTGGGGATATCTTGGCGGATTGCCTCTCGGATCCCGATCATGAAGCCACCCAACGCAACGGCCTAGATCGGGTACTGGAGCTATGTCAGCGGTTTCCCCTCTATCCTCACTTGGGCATCGGGGTGGACTAGCACAGCTTGCCGTTCTACTAGGGATCTTGATCTAAGGGATCCTCTTTTTTCGGGAGTCTGGCTAGGATGATGGCAGCAATCGAGTGTCGTTAGCTCAAGAGGATCCTTGTGGCAGAAAAGGACAGCGGTTTTTTGGGAGGTTTTGTGGTGGGCGCGATGGTGGGTGGCATCGTCGGGGGGGTGATTGGAGCAGCCTTGGCGCCGCGACTGCTGCGGCAGCGACCCGATCAACGATCCTCAAGACAGGACTCTGAGCCAGAGGCTTCCCCCACTGCCCCCCCAGCCCCCAATGGCCGCCGGATCCCGGTGCAGTTGCAGGCGGATGAGGCTGCCATCTCCCAAGCTCGCAAAACCCTAGAAGACAAAATTGCTCAGCTCAACGAAGCGATTCAAGACACCCGTGCCCAGCTCTTGGTGGAGGATCCCAAGGCCCGCTAATTGGCGGATCCCGATCTTGTGCCGCTAAGATTCAGTGATATGTTTGTGTTGTTGAGTTTGTATTGTCAAAATTGTCGAATGTGTTTTGATCGACTGCAGGCGTCTGCTTGATGCTAGTGCGATCACTCCAGCGTGTTATTTGAGAGAGACCCCATGCCTATCCTGCTTCAGTCAATTGCCCAGTTTCTAAATATCTATATGATCCTGCTGATCATCCGGGTGTTGTTGAGCTGGTTCCCCAATGTGAGCTGGGGCAATCCGGTGTTCTCCACCCTGAGCCAACTGACGGATCCCTATCTCAATCTGTTTCGCTCCATCATTCCACCGCTGGGGGGGATGGATTTTTCGCCACTGTTGGCCTTCTTTTTGCTGCAATTTCTGACGCGGGCGATGCAAGAGCTGGCTTTTGCTGTCAGCTAAATCATCAGCTAAAGAGGCTAAAGCCCTGAACCCGCCCAGCCGGATCCCGGTCTTAGGATCTCAGGGGTTACTGATCTTGCGGCTCCACCACCACCACAGGAATAGGACTCGACTCCAGGACAGTCTGAGAAACGGATCCGATTTTGGCTCGCTCCAGAGCTGTTACTTTTCGTTTGCCCATGACAATATCGCTGGCTCCAATAGCCTCAGCCATCCGCAGAATGGTTTCGGGCACAGATCCAGGTTGCTGGCTGAATTGATGAGGGATATCCGCCAAAAGCCGTTGATTCAAAGCCTGGATCCGAGGGATAGTCTCCAACCCTGAGGTGTCTTCCACCCACAAAACCTGCACGCGTCCATCGGTGCGGCGGGCCAGATCGGCGGCTTTGGTCAGGACAGCTTCAGTCAGCGGGGAGCCATCGACAGCCGCCAAAATCACCACCGACCCTTGGGATCCGACCTTGGTGGGATCGACACTGCCCTTTTGCAGCAATTTAGGGGCAAAGGTGGCTGTTCCCCAAGCCCCCAGCGGAGCCGTCACTAAAATCGACAGGGCGGATAGGGCCAGGATCCTTTCGCCACCCTCGATCCCTGCCGCCAATGGCAAAGCTCCGATGGCCGCTTGCACAGTGGCCTTGGCCATATTCCCCGGCAACAAAAACAGCCGTTCAGAAAGCGTCCAATCACTACCCACAGTGGACAGCCACCAGCCCGCCATCCGGCCCACACCCAAGCTCAAAACCAATAACAAGATTCCTGGCAGTAATACGGATCCCAAAATACGGATCTCAATCGTGGCCCCCAGCAGCACAAACAGCACAATTTCTGCCACTGCCCACAGCCCATCAAAGCCCCCTCGGATCCGGCGGGCCAAGGCAGGATCCTGTTCGATCAAAAAAAAGCCCAGTACCATCACCGCCAGATAGCCCGAATAGTAGGGCCAGCTCACCGATCCCAGCACCAGCGCCAGCGCCAACGCAGCGGTGACCAGCGTCGATTGCAAACCCGTCTGGGTCCAGGTGGGGAGTAGCCTGACCAAGAGGGTGGCCCCCAACCAGCCCAAAGCCAACCCCAGCAGCATTTGGATCCCGATCAAAAGGGGCAGACCCGCCACCGAATCCAAAAAGCCCCCCTGTTCGCCCCCCACCAGCAGATTGAGCAGCAGACTAAACAGCAGCAGTAGGCCCACATCCGAAAGGGCACTGCCGGTCAAAATCGCATCCGGGATGCCTTTATCCACCCCCCAACCCAAACTTTTGAGCCGCAGCATCCCAGGTACAATCACCGCCGGAGACTCCGCCCCCACAATACAGCCCAACAACAGTCCCGTTCCCCAATTCAGCCCCAACAGCCAGACCGCCAGCGGCATGATCACCAGGGCTTCACAAGCGGCAGGCAAAAACCCCAATCGCAAGGCCACGGATCCCTGTTGGGCCAGCTTGCCTCGATCCAGCCCCAAGCCCGCCTTGATCAAAATAATGGTCACCGCCACCATCCGCAGGGCATCTGCACTCGCCAAAACCTCTGGACTGAGGCGATCGATCCCCTCCGGCCCGATCAAGATTCCCGCCAAGATCATCCCCACCAAAGGCGGTGCCCCGATCCGTCTGGCCATCTGACCCGCAAAAAAGCCCCCCACCAGGATCCACAGGCTGCCCGTCAGCATCAGCCTCACTCCTCATCGAGCGGTAACCCAGGCCGGATTCGCCCCTGGCCAAAGTAGCGACCAAACTGCAGCTCGTAGACCTCATCCTCATCCTGGGTCTCCGCCACCAAGTCCGAATCCGGATAGCCCACGCAAAGTAACGCATACCCTTGGGCCTTGAGGTCTTTGCCGATGCCCATTGCCTCCGGCTGCCGGATCCGCCCCTGCTTGAGCCGCACCGCACAACTGGTACAGGCCCCATTGCGACAGGCAAACGGCAACTGGATTCCCTCCGTCTCCGCCGCCTGCAAAATATACTGATCCGAGCGCACCCGCAATCGATGCCATTGATCCCGTTGTCGGTCGTGGATCTCCACCCAATAGCTGGGCAGCTCCGGATCCAGAGATCGATTGCCTTGAGATAGATCCCCAACAGACTGATCAGACATCTGGCTAGACACAAAGACAGTGATTATCAATTTAGCCTGTCAAGTCAATTTAGCCTGTCAAGGTTCGGCAGAGCAGGGAGGACTTCAAAGGTCAGAGCTTTGACTCAGGCCCTGAAGCTGTCGAAATATCCTGTAAAACGTCTTGGGCATGGGTTTCAACCTTAATTTTGAGGGGCTTGAAATCGGCAGACTTGGATCCGACTCCATAGACACCCTCAATTTTGCCCTCCGGATCAATCACAAAAGTGCTGCGGGTGATGCCGTCATAGGTTTTGCCCATAAAAGTCTTGGGGCCATAGACTCCGTAAGCCTTGGCCACGGTGGCATCTTCATCCACCAGCAGGGGAAAAGGCAACTGATATTTTTCAATGAACTTGGTGTGAGAGCGGGCATCATCTTTGCTCACCCCCAACACCTGGATCCCGGCTGCCTGGTAATCCGCATAGCGATCCCGAAAGCTGCAAGCCTCTTTGGTACAGCCAGGGGTGTTGTCGCGGGGATAAAAGTAGAGTACCAGCCGCTGGCCGCGAAACTGACCCAGGCTGAGGGGCTGGCCTGTGGCATCCGGCAGGGTGAAATCAGGGGCCGGATCCCCAATTTTGAGTGTCATCTTTAGGATCTCAACTCTTTTTGGGAGTCAGGATCATGGTCATGTTGCGGCCCTCTTTTTTGGGGGATTGCTGCATCTCCGCCACAGCTTCTAAATCCTTAAACAGCCTGATCAGTAGCTCTTCCCCCAGATGGACGTGCTGGACTTCGCGGCCCCGGAACATAATGGTGGCCTTGATCTTATCGCCATCGTTGATAAACTCTTGAGCCCGTTTAAGCCGCACATTGTAGTCATTCTCGCCGATGTTGTAACGCATCTTGACTTCTTTGATCTCGGCATTGTGCTGCTTTTTGCGAGCCTCGCGGGCTTTCTTTTCTTGCTCAAACTTGTACTTGCCATAGTCCATAATCCGGCAAACCGGCGGATCCGCCTTGTCACTGACCAGCACCAAATCCAGCTCTTTTTCTTCCGCTAGGCGCAGGCCATCGCGGGGGGACATGATCCCCAGTTGCTCGCCATCCGAACCAATGAGGCGGATTTTGGGAAAGCGGATCCGCTCATTGATATTGGGTAGGTCGCCTCTGGGCTTGCGCGGGGCTTCGGGACGGCTTGTTCTCAAGAAGGATTCTCCTTACGAAAGGTTATCAACTATCACACATTGCAAAGATGGTTTAGATGCCGTAATGTCTTGGGGCTTTTGAGGTCTGGATGTTTGCAGTCTGTGACCTGCCTTGCCGCTAACCAGGATTTGAACTGAGGATAGCCAAGGACAGATGGGCTTCTATATTACTCAGTTCAGGCAATTGACCGCCATCTCTCCAGGCCAATTGTAAAGATCCTCTGGATCCTCTGGCGATAGAAGCCTGTGGTTGGCTCCCCACAGAGGAGAAATCCCGACCCAGGGTTCGGGGATCCGTAACCGGTCTGGATCCAATTCGCTAAGATGGGTTTGAGGGCTAGTGGAAATCGTGTCTGTGATTGCTCATTCATTAAAGCCATCTGCTTTCATCTGGAATACCCTGCGTTTCACCTCAACGCTCTACACCCATCCAGTGTTGGATCAGTTGATTGAGCCGATTCCCGCTATTTGGCAGCCAGAGGTCAGACTGGGCCTACAGGAGGCATTGATCAACGCAGCCTGCCACGGCAATGGCCTGGATCCCAGCAAAGAAGTGGTGGTGCAGTATGCCAGCCGCGCCCCCCTCTATCAGTGGCTGATCAGTGACCAGGGATCCGGCTTTTTAGACTCCTGCGTTTCCTTACCTTGCCCCCAGTGCTGCCCCCACGAGTCAGAGGAATCGGGCCGGGGACGATTCATTATGATGCAGGTGTTTGATTACGTGGAGTGGAATCAGAGCGGCAATCAGCTCTACCTGGCCAAGTACATCGATTGTGGATCCATTCGTCAGCCCCTTGTGGTTTGATCTAGGGGTTCAAAGAGTTGGCTTGAGTGCTGGTTCGGTCTGTGCCTTAGTTTTGCTTAGGGATGCTTAGGGACTTGATCCTGAGGTTTGAGGTCTGGGTGTATGGTGGGGATCCAGATTGGGATGCTTGACGAATGCTGGCGAAACGAATTGTCCCCTGCCTAGATGTCAGAGCGGGGCGGGTGGTAAAAGGGATCCAGTTTGTCAACCTTCAGGATGCTGGGGATCCGGTGGAGATGGCACGGGTCTACGATCGGGCTGGGGCCGATGAACTGGTGTTTTTGGATATCACCGCCACCCACGAAGATCGGGGCATTTTATTAGATGTGGTGCAGCGGACAGCAGAGCAGGTGTTTATCCCACTGACGGTGGGGGGCGGCGTCCGGGATCTGGACACGATTCGCGCGCTGTTGCGGGCCGGCGCCGATAAGGTCAGTATCAACTCTGCTGCGGTTAAGGATCCTGAGCTGATCAACCGGGCCAGCCAGCGGTTTGGATCCCAGTGCATTGTGGTGGCAATTGATGCCCGCCGCCAGTCGGATGGATCCTGGGGGGTCTATGTGCGGGGGGGACGAGAGTACACAGGCTTGGATGCACTGGCGTGGGCGCAGCAGATGGCTCAGCGGGGGGCAGGGGAGATTTTGCTCACCAGTATGGATGCCGATGGTACGCAGGCGGGCTATGACCTGGAGCTGACCGCCCGTGTGGCTGCCTCTGTGGGGATCCCGGTGGTGGCCTCCGGCGGGGCAGGCACCTGTGGCCATATCCGGGCGGCCTTGACCACTGCCGGGGCTGAGGCCGCACTATTGGCTTCTCTGCTCCATTACGGTCAGGTGTCGATTGCCCAGATCAAAGCGGATCTGCGGCAACACGGGATCCCGGTGCGGGGGTGATTCGCTGGTACTGTTCTCAAGTGTTATTG
>CAZODP010000101.1:0-10153 GCA_964578595.1 uncultured bacterium | reverse complement strand
TGGCTGGGGATCCTGTGGGGCAACACCCATCACCATTGGGGTTGGTTTGAGGGGGATCGTTTGCTGAGCCAACAGCGGTTTGTGATTGCAGATGCGCCGCTCTTGCCTCGCAACATCCAGATCCGGTTGGCTGCCGTGGGTCGAGGATCCCTGCCTACCCCTTCTGATCAAATTCAGATCCTGGGATTGGCAGATATTCCTTTGCGGGCAACTTACCCTACTCTGGGCCTCGATCGGGCTTTGGCTCTGGTGGCAGCGGGATCCGAGGTTGGCTATCCGGTGCTGGTGATAGATGGGGGCACAGCCCTGACATTGAGTGCGGCAATCGAAACAGAGCAGGGATCCGCCTTTTTTGGGGGAGCTATTATGCCGGGGCTGGGGTTGCAAGCCGATGCTTTGGCCCAAGGTACTGCCGCTCTGCCGCTAGTCAAACTTTGGGATCTGTCATCACTCCCCGACCGGTGGGCCATTGAAACGGAGGGGGCGATCCAAAGCGGGATCCTCTACACGGCCTTATCCGGGATCCGGGACTTTATCCAGGATTGGCGAAGACATTTCCCAGAGGGACGAGTGGTGTTTACGGGTGGGGATGGATCCCTTTTGTGGACAATGCTTCAGGACTTGAACCCGGATCCTCTCATGAGCTGGGATCCGGCCTTGGTGCTCAAAGGGATCCCGTTGTGTGGGAGGTGAACCATTTTGAATCCTGTCTCCACCTTTTGAAGCGGGGCTAGGGGAGATCTGAGTAGGGAATAGATAGTTTCTGAACAAGCTATACCCTAATCCAATAGACTCAATTGCAAAATCTCTGGCTCTGACGGTTTGGGCTGCGACCGGTGGCGCGACGGTGTTCGACGAGGGGTGATGTTGAGATTGGCCACAAACCAGGTGCGCAAGGCTTGCCGCTGCCGGGAATCCAAGCTCTGCAAATCCAGCGCAGTCGGAAATAACCCCTGGGATCCCTGTTGTGCCCAAGCCACATTGCAGTCCACCCACTCGGATCCAAACGGGGTCAGATCGGTGGGCAACTGGGCCAGATGGGGCACCACATCAGCAGCGGTTCTGAACTGCTGCCGCTGCCGCTGGAGCTGTTCCACCCGACGCTGGCGGGCCTCGCGGTAATTGAGGATCGGATCCCGGTAGCCTGGGGGCGGGGATCCCAATTGGTCGGGGGAGAGATGAGCCAATTCGGGCAGCCAGCGTTTGATAAAGGATCCCTGGGGATCGCAGCGGTCAATGGCAGCTTGTTCGGGGTTGTAGATCCGAGTCCAGCTCTTGTCCACGCAGTGGGTTACCCCCGCTTGCATGGCCCACTGATAGTGATCAATCGGACAATCTCCATCGATCAGGTGCCGCATAAAGTGCAGTGCCCCCCACCGCCAGTCATAGCCCAACAAATTGCTCAAAAAACTGGCATAGATGGCCCGGATCCGAAAATTAAGGGATCCCCATCCCCCCGTGGCCTGTAAGCATCGCGCCGCCGCATCCACAATTGGAAACCCAGTGTGGCCCTCCTGCCAAGCTGCGTACAAATTGGGATCAAAATCCCAACCCTCCTGGTCAAACACCGTGTAGAGGGAGCGCAATTCCAACTGGGGCAGATAGCGAAACCGCTGGGCAAAGCCGCTGGCCCACCGCAAGCGGGCGATCAATTGCTGGGCACTGCGCTGGATCCGTAGATCAAGACTACGGGTAAGGGGATCGAGGGTTTGCACACACTCGCGGGGTGAGATCGCCCCAAACTTAAGGTAGGGACTCAATCCAGAGGTGGCCTCAGCCCCCGGATAGGAGAGCTGCCAGTAGTACCGCTGGGTTTTGGTGGCCATAAAAGACTGCAATAACTCCCGTGCCGCGGCTGTGCCTCCGGTGGGGATCCCTTTGCCATCCGACTGGTGTCCCAGCGTGGCTAAATCCGGCCAAGGCTGACTGGGGATCCCGTCAGGCACCCGGATCTGAGCCGGAGTTGAGATCAGCGGTTCCCGCATTTGCTCAAACCACCAGCGGCGATACTGGGGATAGGCCATCAGCTCAGCCGTGCTGGCCACCGGCTCAAACCACCGGATCCGTAACCCCTGCTCAGTCAGAGCCTGATTGAGTCGCTGATCCCGCACCCGACCATAGATGCGCTCACAGTCGGTATAGGCATAGATCCCATCCGCTTGGGTTGCTTTAACCAGCTCCGGCAAAATCGCCACCGGATCCCCGTAGCGCAAGATCAGCCGACCGCCTCGCCCTTGCAAATCTTGATCCAAACGTTGCAGGCAGCTCAGCATAAACGCCACCCGGGCTGAGCCAGTTTCAGGATGATGCAGCAGGGCCGGATCCAGCACAAACACCGGGATCACCTCCCCCCGCCGCGCCGCTCGCTCCAGTGGGGCATGATCCGATAGCCGCAGATCCCGCCGAAACCAGACCAGTGTGCGCGCCATAAATACTTACCAGTTCAGGGCCAGGATCCTGGCAGACTCTATCAAAATCGCTTTTAGCTTAACAAGTTGCAATATCAGGCCGCTTGTGGGTTCGATCGTAGTTTCTGACACCATCGATCTCAGCTCAGACCTGCTATCACAGGTTGTAGACAAGTGGGCTTGAAAGACTGGGGGATCATGTCGTTATGTTAGTGACACAACAGCCGCTCTTTCGGAGGTTTTGGTATCCTGTGATGCCCTTGGATCCCCTCACGGAGGGGCCACAGCCGTTTGTGTTGTTGGGTCAGCCCTTGGTGATCTGGCTGGATGGCAATGGGGATCCGCAGGCTCTGCTGGATCGGTGCTGTCACCGCACAGCCCAACTCTCGCTGGGGACTGTGGTGCAGGGATCCCTGCAATGTCCCTATCACGGCTGGCAGTTTGACGGATCCGGGAGTTGTGTCAAGGTACCGCAGCTCACCACTGAGATGATCCCGCGCACCTACCGGGTGCAATCTTTCGCCTGTCAAGCTCGCTATGGCTATGCCTGGGTCTGTCTGTCAGAGGATCCGTTGTTTGGGATTCCAGAGGTCCCGGAGGCTGAGGATCCGAGCTATCGACAGATTCATGAGTTTTATGAGACTTGGCACTGTGCAGGGCTGCGGGTGATGGAGAACGAGTTTGATCTGGCCCACCCCACGTTTGTTCATACCACCACCTTTGGCAGCGCCGATCATCCGATCCCGTCCCAGATGGAGGTAACCGAGACCGAGTTGGGGTTAAAGCTGGTGGCCCAATTGGGGGTGGTCAACCCGCCTGAACAGCAGAACAATCTCAAAATGGATTCTGCCCACACCACCCGTACTGTTGAGCAGGAATGGGTTGTGCCCTTCACCGCCCTGATCCGGATCCACTATCCCAATGGCATGACCCACATTATCGTCAACTGCCAAACCCCCATCAGCGATAACCAAACTCAAACGGTGCAATTTTGCCTCCGCAATGATACTGAGGCCGATACCCCCGCCGCCGATGTGATCGCGTTTGACCGCAAAGTCACCCTCGAAGATAAACGGATCCTGGAGAGCACCAGCTTTGATGTGCCCCTAGAGATTTCCAAAGAAGAGCATATGGCCACCGATAAGCCAGGGATCCTGATGCGGCGGCGGTTGGCAGCCCTGATCAAAGCTCACAGCTAGAGGGCGGGTTTACCCAGCCTGACTTTGACCTTTGGGCTGCTTGACTAATCCCTCTCACAGGGGCTTGCGAAACATCAGGATCCCCCAGGCTAGGTATCCGGCTTGCCCCCCCTCAATCCAATGGCGGAGACCTTTTTTCATCCGCTCGATATAGTCGGGGCTGATCTGCTCGGCCAGCTCTGCGCTGCGGTGCTCGGTTTCGGCCAAAACGCGGCGGTAGTGCTCCACCAGTTGAGGGGTGTGATCGACAAAGGCGACTTCGATCAGCCCCAGAGCCTGGGCCGTCTGACGATAGAAACCCGGCGATCCCAGAGAGGTGAGATGGATCCGGTCTAAAATCGGCTGTAATACGCCTTCCGGGCAGCTATCTGACTGCATCGGATCTGTAAAGATAAAGATCCCTCCTGGTTTGAGCACCCGCACCACTTCCCGCAGCACCTGCTCTCGGTCGCCACTGTGCAAGATGGCATCCTGAGACCAGACCAGATCAAACTGAGCGTTTTCACATGGGATCTGCTCAAAGCTGCCATCCACCACATCAATTTGGTCGGCCAAACCCTGCTGATGACAGAGCTGGCGATTACGCTGATTTTCCACCTCACTGAGGTTGAGGGCCGTGACCCGACACCCCCAGGTTTGGGCCAGATAGCGGGCTGCCCCCCCATAGCCAGAGCCGATATCCAGGATCCGCCAGTCCGGGCTGGGATCCGGCAAAAGCTGGGTCATGGTTTCGACGGTTCGGCGGCTGGCCACCGCAATCGGATCCGTAGGGGATTCGTAGAGGCCAATGTGGATATCTTCGCCCCCCCAAATGGTGAAATAAAACCGATCCGCATCGCTGCTGTTGTAGTAACTGCGGGCCACCGCCACCCCTTCAGAATAGGATCCGGAAGTGATGGTATTTGAGTATTGAGTTGTGGTCATATCACTGTGGGTTGAAACAACAATCGGGACAGCCCAAGGATGGGATCCCTGCAAAAACCTAAGGTCACTTGAGATTCGGCTTTATTCTTGATCCGGCTGGGGGGCGTATTCCTTTCCAGCAATATGGATAAAGAAATCAGGGGTTTCCTCTTGTTTGTAGGTTTCCTGAAAATCACTAAAGGTGTCGATATGTTGAAAGCCCACCTCGTGCATCAGGCGGCGAGTATAGGCTTTGCGCAGAGGAAACATGTTGAGATGAAATTCAGATTTGTCCGGAAATCGATAACGAAAGCGGGCTAATCCCTCGTCCATATATTCCGGTTCAGCGGTTACATTGTCGCCACAATAATAGTAGGTGTGCTTTGAAGAAAAGCCATGATCCAAAATCGAATCATAATTGCGCTGATCTAACACCAGGATCCCGTCATGCTTGAGGGTGGCATAAAACTCAGCCAAGGCTTTGCGTCTGTCTTTTTCTTCAAACAAGTGGGTAAAAGAATTGCCCAGACAGATCACAGCATCAAACGCTTCGTGGATATCCCGGTTGAGCCATCGCCAATCGGCCTTGACAGTGCGCAGAATATGGCCTCGCTGGCGGGCATTTTCAAAGGCTTTGCACAACATTTGAGCGGATCCGTCGGCACTGACCACATCAAAGCCCGCCTCCAATAGTCGAATCGAGTGAAAGCCGGTGCCGGTGGCCACATCCAAAACCCGCTGCACCCCGCGCTCCCTCAAGGCTTCAATGAAGAAATCCCCTTCACTGTCCGCCCGTTGATCCCAGTCGATCAGCTGATCCCATTTGTCCACAAAGGATTGGATATATTCAAACTGGTAATGATCGGTTTGACGGACTTCGGTGGGCATATCCCCAAAGTCTTGCTGGGCCTCAGACACATCACGTGCATTATCAGAGACAGAATAAAGCTGCAATGACATCACTGTCACCTCATAGTTATAGGACTAAAGGATCCCAGCCCATCCCCTGCTCTCTGTGGCCTTGACCAACACTTTTGCTTAGTGATCAGGATTGGCTTTTAGGCTTTGACATAACCCAACAGTCAGGCTTGAGATAGAAGGATGAGGCCAAGCTCCCACGCGTACCCTATCAGCCGATGGGATCCTGGGCAAGTTAGGTGCCTTATGATGCAGCTTTCTGGAATCCATTCAGAACCTCTGGTTTAGATCCCCACGTCCCTAATCCCTAAACCTGGGCCAAAACAGCCTGCGCTCGATAAAAGGCCGCGATGGTTTTGGCATCGAGATCCGGCTGGTGCAGTAAAAGCTGGGCGGTCTCGTCGGGAGATAAGACCACCACCTCGATGTCTTCGTCGTCATCTTGAGGGGGCGGATCCTCCAGTTTTTCCAGATCACGGGCCAAGTAGACATACATCACCTCATCAGAGTAGCCCGGAGCCAAAAAGAATGTGCCCAGACTGTCCCAGCGATGGCCCCGATAGCCTGTCTCCTCCTCCAGCTCCCGCCGAATCGTCTGGTCGGCAGCTTCCCCCGGCTCCAATGTCCCCGCCGGAAACTCGTAGATATAGGATCCGACCGCAAAGCGATATTGCTTGAGCAGCATGAAGTGGCCTTCTGATGTGACAGGCACCACCATCGCCCCACCGGGATGGAGCAGGTATTCGCGCTCCCCCTCTTGCCCGCCTGGAAACCGCAGATGTTGGCAGACAAAGGTATACTTTTTGCCGGTGTAGCGCAGCCGCTCCGCCAGCAGGATTGAGGGTGCAGGTGGGATCCCCATCGTGGTTTTCTCAACAGAACACCTTCATGATCCCACAGGGATCCGGGTTGATTGATCAACAAGCTGTCAAGATCCTCAGGATCCTCCGCTCGTCATTCAAATCTTCATTCAAATTCTGGCAAATCCTGGCGAGCCGAGCCTGATCCTGGTTTGCGCTGGGCCGCCACCTTATCTTGGTCAATCACCTCCTGCTGCAACTCTGCCAAATCCAACAATTCGGGATCCCCTTCCCCCAGAGCCAGATGATCGGGATCCAGCTCAGGATCCTCTGGTGGGGCTTCTGCATTTGCAGTCTCAACAGTTTCAGGGTCGCTTTGGGGATCACTGGCTGCCCCAAACACCCCCCGCAGCCACAGCGGAGCCACAAAAGTGGTGACAATCACCATCACAATGATGCTCACCCCCAGCGAATCATCCAGCACGCCACTGGCAGCCCCCACCCCCGCAAACACCAAGCCCACCTCCCCCCGTGGGATCATCCCCACCCCAATGGCCAGTTTGTTAATGCCTGGCTTGCCAAAGGCCCCCAGTCCTGCTGCCAATTTGCCAATCATCGCCACCACAATCAAAAATGCTGCGATTACTAGCCCCTCCTGATTGGCCGGGATCCGAGGATCCAGCACCGCCAGGTTGGTCTTGGCCCCGACGCAAACAAAAAAGATCGGGGTCAACAAGTCTGAAATCGGTCGGATTTGCTCCTCTAGCTCCCCCCGCTGTTCAGTTTCTCCCAAGATCAGCCCCGCCGCAAAAGCCCCCAAAATCGCTTCGAGCTGGATCGCCTGGGCCACGTAGGCCAGGGCAAACGCGATGATCAGCCCAGGGATCAAAGGATTGCCCCGGGTTTTGAAATTGTCGATCAAACTGACCCAAACTGGACTCAGCAGCCGTCCCACCACAATGGATCCCACCAAAAAAGCCACTGCGCTAAAGGCGATCCAGGCGATATCACTGACCACCACCTCACCGGTTTTGGCCAAGCCCGCCACCACCGCTAGGATGATGATCCCCAGCACGTCATCCAGCACCGCTGCCCCGATGATCACCTGCCCCTCAGGACTGGAGAGCTTTTGCATTTCTGCCAGCACCCTGGCCGTGATGCCGATACTGGTGGCCGTCAACGCCGCCCCGGCAAAAATCGCTGGCACCGTGGCAATACCAAACAGGTAGATCAGCCCCAGGGTCCCCCCCACAAAGGGCAGCACCACCCCAATCAAAGCCACCACCGCCGCCTGCGGCCCCACCCGGATCAGCTCCCCCAGATCAGACTCCAGCCCAATCTCAAACAGGAGAATGATCACCCCCAGCTCAGACAAGATATTGATGATCTCGCTCTGGGCCGAAAACACCTCCCCAATCCCTTCCCCAGACAGAGGGGTGGTGCCCTCCAAAAACCTCATCAATTGGGAAGACTGCGCCACCTGAATCAGCTCATCCCCAACCGCCCCTGACTGAAACACCAGCAAGCCCAACACCGAGGATCCCACCAGCACACCGCCGATCAACTCCCCTAGCACCGACGGAAAACCCATCCGCACCGAGATCTCCCCCATCAGCCGACTGGCCAAGTGGATCACCAGCACCCCCAGCAGCACCGATCCCAAGATCAACGGATCCAGATTGATAGATTCAGTGGTGGCCAGCAGAGGCAGAGCAAGCACAGCAGGAATCGGCAAAATAAACCTCTCACAAAAGCTTCACAAGAGCTTGACAGATCTGAGCTTTTTTCTCAGCCAGAGATCAGTCAACCCAAATGCCAAGCATAGTAACGCCAGACATAGTAACGGAAGATGGGGCCTGGATCCTGTGCTGAAAATGGCAATGCTTGAATCGGATCCCTGCTAGCAACGCCTGATACAAATGCCCTAAGGCCCTAGGGCAGAGGAACTGAAAACCACTGACTCAGATTAGATAGCTCCAGATCCCCTGTGAGCACCCTACCGTCATCGGCAATCCCCTGGCAATGGAATCTTGAGCAGATTTTCACCGGCATCCAGAGCCATCCCAGCAACTCAGACCCAAGGCAAGCCTTCTGGCAATTTATGTGATGGAATCGGGGGTAGTTGTTTTCTATCGTCTGCTATGCCACTGGGATCCACACACGACCGTATTACCCTTTGGACATTGCCCGTGGTTACCCTTTCTGCCGGGATCCTGTCTGGGGAGCCTGGGGTCGCTCTAGCCACCGGCTCGGCTTATCTCTTTAGCGGACTGATGTTTTCGGGGGATCTGGATACCCGTTCTCGGCAATACCAACGCTGGACGGTACTGGGCTGGATCTGGTTGCCCTATCGTCGGCTCTGCCGCCATCGCTCCATCTGGTCCCATGGGCTGGGGGTTGGCACCCTGGGCCGATTGCTGTATCTGGGTTTGTGGATCCTGCCAGGGTTGGTGGCGATCGCCTGGCTGGGATCGGTGGCCCGCTGGTGGCTCTGGCAGCCTCATATCTGGCGGTCGGATCTGTGGCAGCTCATCCAAGTTCATCAGCGAGAACTGCTCTGGACCACCATCGGATTGGAGCTGGGATCCATCAATCATTCCCTCAGCGATTGGCTGGTTTCTGGCTGGAAGCGATCTAAAAAGCGATCCCAGAAACGAGCTAAAAAACGCCCTGAAAAAATAGCCCAACCCTCCAAACCCCCCGCTCCTGTTTCCCCCCAATCCCACTACGCCCAATCTCGGCGGGATCCACTGCATTATCAGCAGGCAAGCAGTCGAGTTCGCGCTCAGTCAGAGTGGCACCGATCCCATAAGGATCCCAGCTCTCAAGCCAGCTAAGCCTCTGATCGATGCCCTAATCTATTTAGATACTTAGATGCCTCAACTCCTGGCCTCATCTCTGGCATGATCGACAGGCCACACAATCGGTTCAGTCCACGGCCCATGAAAGGATCCCCTCCCCCAAGGCTGCCTGTTTCTTCTGCCCCAGATCTCCACACGCCTCAATCCTGGGGATCCCGCCTGACCCAGAGTCAAGTTTGGGAGGCTTTGGCCTTGCTGCTGTTGGGGGGGATGTTGCTGCGCTTTCGGATCCGGGGGGAGTTGACACTGCTGATCCATACCAATTACCTCTGGCTTGCCACCTTCAGCAGCCTTGTTTTGCTGGCTCTGGGCGGGATCCAGTTGATTCGTTTTTTGGCACTGGGAAGCGGGATCCCACTCAGTCGGCAGTCTCACCCATCCTTGCTGCCACCCCAGGTCGGGGCCGGGATCATCCTGACTGCGGCTCTGTTGGGCTGGTGGATCACCCCTCGGCCTCTGTCCAGCCAAACCGCCCTCAATCGAGGGGTCGAACACAACCTCAGCCTCGCCCGCGAATCCCCCGAAGCCTTTCAGCCCCGCGTTGACCCCGGATCCAGAGGACTGATCGACTGGGTGCGCACCCTCGATGTCTTCCCGGATCCCAGCGATTACATCGGTCAAACGGTCAATGTGGATGGCTTTGTCATTCCTCAGGCTCTGCTGGCGGATCCTGTGGATCCTGACTCTGGGACAACCCCAGAGGGTGAAGATCTTTTTTGGATCGCCCGCTTTTTGATCAGTTGCTGTGCCGCTGACGCCTATCCGGTGGGGCTACCGGTGATCTGGTCCCAAGCCACCACCCTCCAAGCCGACACTTGGTTAGGGGTCAAGGGCACCATGGTTCTGGACGAGCGGGGAGGATCCCGACGGCTGGCGATCCAGGCCACCTCCGTCACTCCGATCCCCACCCCCGCCAATCCTTATGCCTACTGATCCTCATGTCTACTGAATGTCTACTGAATGTCTACTGAGCCAAAAGACCTTGATCTGTCCTGGACTAGAGATCCACAAAACTGCCCTCACTTATCCAATCCTGTGGCTTTTACTTTTGTGAAAGACTTTTA
>CAZODP010000100.1:0-10422 GCA_964578595.1 uncultured bacterium | reverse complement strand
CTCAATGCTGATGCCGGCTTCTCCCGACCTGTGCCTTTACATTGGACTGGATCTGGCTTGGTCCCCTCGCAATCTCAGTGGCGTGGCGGTGATCCAATCTCGATCCTTGGCTCAGGGGGGACATTTGATAGATGTGGCTCTACTGGATACCAATGATGCCATCCTCAGTTATGTGCAACGTCTTGTGCAAAGCGTTCAATCCTTGGGATCCCAAATCTGGATTGCGGTTGATGCCCCGCTGCGGGTGCCCAATCTGACCGGGCGCAGACAGGCAGAAGCCCAGATCAGTCAAGCCTTTCGGGTCTACCATGCCGGGGCGCATCCCGCCAATCGTCAACTGTTGATGCGGGATGGGGTGGTGCGGGGCGAGGCCCTGGTGGCCGGTCTACAAGCATTGGGGATCCCTTACAAAACTCAGTTTGAACCGGGATCCCATGCGGTGGTGGAGGTGTTTCCTCATCCGGCCATGGTGACCCTGTTTGAGCTGTCTAAAGTCTTGCCCTACAAAGCTAAACCTAAGCGGGATTGGGCCACCCGATTGGGGGCATGGCGACAGTATCAACAGCATTTGGCCGCCCTCAAAACAGCGGATCCGGCCCTAACTGGAATGGACGATCTAGTGGCTCAAGCTGTGGAGACCTTAAAGGGCAAAAAACTCAAAAACTATGAAGATCAAATGGATGCGGTGATCTGTGCCTATATCGGCCTCTATGCCCATCGTTGGGGATCCGAGCGGTGTCGGGTTTTTGGCACGTTTGCGGATGGATCCATTTTCACCCCGGTTCCGCTACACTTGCGGCCAGATGGATCCTAACGTGTGTAATCGTGTGTAAGAGGTGGGCAATGCGCTGGTGGAAACAACTCTTCGATCATCCCCATCAGACCGAGAACCAGGATCCATTTATGCACGCAATTAACGGTGTCGAGAGCTTAATCTCGCGGATCCTGGCGATTTTATTGTTGGGGCTGACGTTGTTGGCGGTGTTTGATTTGGCCCGCTATTTGGTAACCGATTTAGCTTCGGATCCTTTTGGGTCTTTTTCTACCGATTTGATTGAGATTTTTGGTCTATTTCTGAATATCTTGATCGCATTGGAGATTTTAGAGAATGTTACAGCTTATTTTCAAAAACAGGGGGTGCAGGTGGAGTTGGTGATTGTCACCTCTCTGATTGCGGTGGCTCGTAAAATTATTATTTTTGATTTTGACAAACTCAATGGCATTGATCTGCTGGGTTTGGGGGTGGCGACATTGGCGTTATCGATCAGTTATTGGTTGGTGCGGCGAACCCATGAAAACCGAGACTGAGTCGGGCTAGTTGGACTAAAGTAAGGATCCAGCCTACCCAGAGAGCCAACTTATGCTGGATCATGTCTTGGCCTTGCCTCAGATCCTGTCAGCCCAACGCCGTTGGCAGCAACTCCGGGATCCTGACCCGTTGCCCCCAGGGACAGTGTCAACAACCCCTAGCCCATTGGGCCTGGCTCCAGATTGGGATGTGGTGATTGCGGGCGGGACGCTGGGGATTTTGCTGGGGGTGGCGTTGGTGCAATTGGGCTGGCGGGTGCTGCTGGTGGAGCGGGGGATTTTGCGGGGCCGCCAACAGGAATGGAATATCTCAGACCGGGAACTGCAAACCCTCTCAGAATACGGGATCCTGACCCCGTCAGAACTCGATCAGGTCAAGGTGACTCAGTACAATCCAGCCCGGATTGGGTTTGCCGAGGGGCCGGAGTATTGGGTCAGTGATGTGCTCAATATCGGTGTCGATCCGGTGGCTCTGTTGGAGATTCTCAAGCAGCGGTTTTTGAGCCTGGGGGGATCCCTGCTAGAGGAGACCGCGTTTGAGTCCGCCACAGTGCATCCGGATGGGGTGGCGGTGCGGGTGATGGCTCAACCCACCCAGGTGATCCAGACTCGGTTGCTGATTGACATGATGGGCCACGGATCCCCACTGGTGCGGCAGGTGCGCCAAGATCGGATCCCGGATAGCTTGTGTCTGGTGGTGGGCAGTTGCGCCCAAGGGATCCCGGAGCAGGCAACGGGGGATCTGCTCTACAGCTTGACGCCCATCTTGCGCCAGAGCTATCAGCCCTTTTGGGAGGCGTTTCCGGCTCGTGATGGCCGCACCACCTATCTGTTTGCCTATGTGGATCCGGCGGCGACTGATCCCAGTCCCCAACAGTTGCTACGGGATTATTGGCAGTGGCTGCCCCACTATCAGCAGACTGAGTGGGATCAGATCCAGCCGCAACGCTGGCTATCTGGAGTGTTTCCGGCCTATCGAGATAGCCCCCTGCAAAGTCCTTGGGATCGGATCCTGTTTGCGGGGGATAGCTGTGGCGGGCAGTCTCCCCTCAGTTTTGGCGGCTTTGGGGCGATGGTGCGCCATCTGCGCCGACTCCAACTGGGTATCGATGATCTGCTTCAAGCGGATCAACTCAGGTCTTCAGAGCTAGCTCTATTGCAGCCCTATCAGCCCAATCTGGCGGTGACGTGGCTGTTTCAGCAGGCCATGTGCGTGTCGCCCCAATCGCCACCCCAGGATCCGATGCAAATCAATCGCCTGCTCTCAACGGTGTTTGAGTCGATGTCAGCCTGGGGGGATCCGGTGCTGAGGCCCTTTTTGCAGGATGTGATCCAGTTTGGGGGGCTATCTCTGACCTTGGGACGGGTGACCCTGACCCATCCAGCTTTGGTGGTGCAACTGGCCGCTCAACTGGGGATCCGGCCTCTCTTGGAGTGGTCAGGTCATTTTGGTGCCCTAGGACTGTATGACCTGCTGGCTAGCCTCAGAGGGTTAGGGACTGTTTTGCCTCAGCCCTTACATCAGCGGTGGCAGCGATGGCAACAGACTTGGGTCTATGGATCCGGTCAGGATTTTCATTAAAATACTCCCAAATCGAGAGGTGAAACGCCATGGTAAACAATAGGATAAACAACCCGAATCAGCTTGCAGTGTTGGCTCTGGCGATGCTGCTCTGGAGTTGTGGCGGACGGCAGCAACCCTCCCAATCCTCTCAGCCTCAATCCCCAGCCACCGCTTCTGACAATGCTCGCCAAGGATCCGACTGGAGCAATCCCCTTGCCGCTATGGGGGAGCTGGCTCGCTTGGGCCAACAACTGGAGCAAGCCGCTGAGGATCTGGACACTCTCACCCCTGTGGATCCGGTTTCCTTTCGAGAGCTGATCAACCAGTTGCCCAATCCCCCCCTGGGCTGGGAGCGCACCGAGCCAGAGGGATCCACCACGTCTATGGGGGAATTTCGCGTCAGCCAGGCGGAGGCCACCTATCGGCAAGGGGATCGCCGCATCCAGATCAGCCTGATTGATTCAGTTTACAACCCCGCCCTCCATGCCCCCTTTTTGATCGCCGCCAGTTTTAGCCAAGAATCCACCTCTGGATTTGATCGGGGGCTGACCTTCGGATCCCATCCGGGTCGAGAGAGTTACACCAACGATTCCCGCTCTGGCACTCTGGCTGTGCTGGTGGAACGCCGTTTTATTGTGGAGATCAAAGGATCCGACATCGAGGCCAACGATCTGCGCCAATGGTGGGATCGCCTCAATATCCGCCAGTTGGAGGGTATGGCCCGCCCTTGAAATTGCATTTGAAATCCCATCAGATCCTGCTGATCACGCTGGCCAAGGTTGTTCTGGGATTGGGACTAGGGTTGAGTGCTGGGCTGGTTGGGATCTTGGGGATCCTGATGTTGATAGCACTCCTGGGATTGTCTTACCTGGTGGTCTGGCTGAGTCCGGGATTGCGCCCTCATCTGCTACTCAGCTTCAATTGGCAAGCCCTGTACCCTGATCCCGTTGAGGACTTTTGGGTTAAAGATTTTTGGGTTAAGGGCTTCTGGTGGCGTCCCAAAGCCGCTCTGGTGGGCCAGACGATGGCGATTCTACGGGTGGGATCCAGGCTGTTTGTGGTGGTCAAGGCTTGGCCCCGTTTGTGGCTCGGATCCCAGCTGGTGGTGGGATTGGGGATCCTGCTGTTGGTGCCCCTGATCGCTATCTGGAGCTTGAGCCTGGGGATCCTGGGCCTGTGGGTGCGGCTGGAGTGGCACCTAGAGAGGGTAGTCAAGCGGATCTAGATCCAAGCAACGAACCAGCCCAAGATGGATCGATCCTGTAGATTCCCGCATATAAAGATATTTCTCTGCCCCTCAAAACTGCCTGAGAAATCTCAGATCGCTGCCATAAAAAAGACGGATATCCTGCACCTGATGCAGTAGCATCGCCATCCGCTCCACCCCAAATCCTGCCGCAAATCCGGTGTACCGCTCCGGGTCGTAGCCCACCGCTTCAAAGACATTGGGATCCACCATGCCACAGCCAAAAATCTCCAGCCACCGATCCCCAAATCGCACATCCATCTCAGCCGATGGCTCCGTAAACGGGAAATAACTGGGCCGAAACCGCGTTTCCCGTTCCCCCAATAATCGAGTGATAAACTCCCGCAAAGTGCCCTTGAGATCCGCAAAGGTGAGATTTTCACTGACGGACAAAATTTCCACCTGATGAAACACCGGCGAATGGGTGGCATCCACCGTATCCCGTCGCACCACCCGACCCGCATGGACGATCCGCAGCGGCGGCTGGTGATGCTGCATATGGCGCACCTGTACGCTCGATGTCTGAGTCCGGATCAGATAGCCGTGATCTAAATAAAGGGTGTCCTGCATATCGCGGGCAGGATGGTCAGCCGGGGTATTGAGGGCCTCAAAGTTGTAATACTCTGTCTCAATCTCCGGGCCATGCACCACCGTATAGCCCATACCCACAAAGATATCCAGGATCCGATCCATCGTGGCCTGCAAAGGGTGGATCCGGCCTAGGGGACGCAGCGGGGCCGGCATGGTCACATCCAGCCGCTCTGCCTCCAGTTGGGCCATCAATTTTGCGGTGGCTAAGGCTCCCTTGCGCCGATCGAGAGCCGCTTGCAGAGCATCTTTGACGGTATTGGCCAGGGATCCGATGCGGGGCCGCTCCTCAGCCGAGAGCTTGCCCATACCCCCCAAAATCCCAGAGAGCTTGCCCTTTTTGCCCAAGTAGTCAATGCGAATTTGCTCTAGGTCTTCAAGACTCTGAGCTTGCTCCACAGCCGCCAAAGCCTGTTGTTGTAGGGATTCCAGTTGTTCATCCATAAACCACGCCCAAGCCCAGTGGAGTAGAAATCAGGTGGCCAGCAAGACGGATCCTGTAGTCACAACCCTATCATGCCTGATCTGCTCGCTCCATGAGTCTGCTGGATGGATCCGCCTAAGACCCTGCTTCCACTTCACAAATGCTTTCAAAAAAAAGGGTCTGCGCGTCACCACAGACCCTACACACAGACAAGACAAGAGGAGTACTTGATCAAAATCAAGCTCACTTGTTAACCCATCTGCATAGTATCTCTATTGAGATTTTATTGCAAGTAGATTGGGGATCTTTTTGCCCAAATTCTGGTGCTTAGGCTGACCAGCCCTCTCGGAAGTCGGCGTAGAGGGTGAGTCCGCCATCAATGTAGAGGGTTTGGCCGGTGATGTAGGCCGCTTCATCGGAGGCTAAAAATGCTGCTGCTGCTGCCATCTCCGGGGCTGTGCCGGCCCGTCCCATCGGAATATGACTCTCCACCACGGCTTTTTGCTCCGGATCTTGAACCCAGGTCTCATTGATGGGGGTGATGGTGGCACCGGGGGCGATGCCATTGACCCGGATCCCGTGGGCGGCATATTCCAGAGCTAGAGAACGGGTCAGGTTGCCCATCCCGCCCTTACTGAGAGAATAGGTCAAGTAAAAGGGACGGGGGATGATCTCATGGACACTGGAGACGTTGAGGATCACCCCCGCCTTTTGGGGCAAAAAGTGCTTGAGAGCCTCGCGGGCACAGAGAAAGGATCCCCGCAGATTGACATTGAGGATCCGGTCGTATTCATCGAGGCTGATCTCATGGGCGGGCCGCTGGGTCTGGATCCCGGCATTATTGACCAAAATATCGATACCGCCCAAGCCCTCGACGGTTTCGTTCACCATGCGGATCACGTCTTTTTCTTGAGACACATCCCCCTGAATCAGGAGAGACTTGACATCGCAGGCGGCCACTTCGCCGCAGACTTTTTCCATGAGCATAGCCTGGGTGTCTTCGGCGTCTTGGGCACTTTTGCGGTAATTGATGCCCACGTTGCAGCCTTCTTGGGCAAACCGCAGAGCAATCGCCTGCCCAATGCCAGAACTGGCCCCCGTGATCAGGACATTTTTACCCGCCAGATGACGAGATGGTTGCATCAGGATCCCTCAGATATGAAGTATCGAGCCGGATTGAATCGGTGGGCACCCATTTGAGTCAAATTTTATGAATGGTTTCCCCAAGCTGGCCCACCACAGCTTGACCATGGCAGCTTGACCATACCCTGAACTGAGCTTGGGATCCAGGCCAAGAGGATCCACAATTTTGCCGACCTCTTAATGACGGGTTAACCCGAATCTTTGGGTGGAGATGGTAGCGTGCCTATAAATGGGATCCCCCTCGGATGGTTGATTGAGAGTTGATTGAGATCAGTGATTGAGTTGGGGATCTTGGGTGAGCACTCGCCGCTGGTTGGTTGAATTTCTCTTCACTTTCAGAAACTATAAGGACTCAATCCCATGATTTTTTCAGATTTATTGGCTGGCCAAAACCTCTTGAGACGGCAGACTTTGACCGCTGTGGTGGGTGTTGGGGCAGCAATGCTGGTGTCTGGACTCGGATCCTGGCAAGCTCAGGCCCAAGAATCCGAGACGATCACGGTCTACACCGCCCTCGAAGATGACCAGATCGCCGTGTATCTGCCCCTGTTTGAAGCGGCCTATCCCGATATCAATGTCAACATCGTGCGGGACTCCACTGGCATCATCACCGCCCGCCTCTTGGCCGAAAAGGATAATCCCCAAGCCGATGTGGTCTGGGGGACAGCCGCAACCAGTTTGTTGGTGGCCGATGAAGAAGGAATGCTGGAACCCTATGCCCCAGAGGGTCTCGACCGGATCCTGCCCCAGTTTCGAGACAACAACGATCCCCCAACCTGGGTAGGAATTGATACTTATTTTTCAGCCTTTTGCGTCAATACCATTGAGCTAGAGCGGCAGGGCTTGCCGATGCCCACCTCTTGGGCGGACTTGACCCAACCGGAGTTTGCGGGCCAGGTGGTGATGCCCAACCCGGCCTCCAGTGGTACGGGCTATCTCTCGGTGGCGGCCCTGTTGCAGATGATGGGAGAAGAAGAGGGCTGGGCATACCTGGAAGCTCTCCACCAAAACGTGGCCCAGTATATGCACTCTGGATCCCGGCCCTGCCGCGCTGCTGGGGCTGGTGAGTATGTGGTGGGCATTTCTTTTGACTACCGGGCGGTGACCCAAAAGGATCAAGGGGAGCCGGTTGAGCCGGTATTTCCCAGCGAAGGATCCGGTTGGGAGGTGGAGGCCAACGCTCTGATGGCCAAAGATGACATCAAAGATGCCGCCCGTACCTTTTTGGATTGGGCAATCTCAGACGAGATCATGGGGGAGTATGCCAAAAGCTATCCAGTCACGGCTGCCCCCACCGATGTGGCCATTCCAGAGGGGTATCCCGCCGATCCGGTGGCCCAACTCTCTGAGGCCAATGATCTAAACTGGGCCGCCGTCAACCGGGAGCGGATCCTGGCGGAATGGACCGAGCGCTTTGATGGCAAGTCTGAGCCTCGTTAGGATCCCGTTCTATTACCTAGACCCTTGGGTGTTTGTATGACCCGCGAGATTGTGCAGCCTCAACTCTCCCCCGCTGAAGCGACCCCTAAAGTAACGACTGAAATGACCATGACTCCAGCGGATCCTTACCTAGCGATTCGGCAGGTGAGCAAATCTTTTGGCACGTTTATGGCCCTTCAGTCCATCGATCTGGAGGTGCAACGGGGGGAGTTTATCTGTTTGCTGGGGCCATCCGGCTGCGGCAAAACCACCCTGCTGCGGATCATCGCGGGCCTAGAAACAGCCGACCGGGGGCAGATTTGGCAGGATGGGCGCGATATCAGTCGCTTGCCCCCCTCGCGGCGGGATTTTGGCATTGTGTTCCAGTCCTATGCCCTGTTTCCCAATCTGACTGCTGAGCAAAATATCGGTTACGGCCTGGTCAATGAAGGGATCCCCAAACCTCAGCGGCAGCAGCGGGTGGCCCAGTTGCTGGAGCTGGTGGGCCTGACCGGCATGGGATCCAAATATCCAGCCCAGTTGTCGGGGGGCCAACAACAGCGGATTGCCTTAGCCCGCGCCTTGGCCCTCAGCCCCGGTTTATTGCTGTTGGATGAGCCACTCTCCGCCCTCGATGCCCAGGTCAGGGGAAACTTGCGAACCGAGATCACCCAACTGCAAAAGCGACTGGGGGTGACCACCGTGATGGTGACCCACGACCAGATCGAGGCCCTGACCATGGCGGATCGAGTGGTGGTGATGAACAAAGGCACCATCGCCCAGGTGGGATCCCCCCTCGAAATCTATCGGGATCCGGCCACTCCATTTGTGGCCCAATTTATCGGTTCGATGAACTTTTTGCCGGGGCAGATGCTGGGATCCGGCCATGTGAGCTGCTGCGGCCAAACCCTAGAGGTGGCCCATCTGCCTCAAAACCCCCATCTTCAAAATTTAGGATCCGATCAGGCTGTCCAGGTGGCGATCCGGCCTGAAGATATTCGGGTGGTGGAGACCGAGGCAGCCAATACCCTCAGCTTGCCGCTGGAACGGGCCGAGTTTTTGGGATCCTGCTGTCGGCTGCATCTGCGCACACCCGCTGGGAGCCAGGTTTGGGTGGATGTTGCTCCAGAGCAATTTCAGATCCGACACCAAAGCCAGCTCCGGATCCTGTTGCCCCCAGAGCGGATCCAGGTGTTTGGGCTGTGAGCGCCCTGGGATCAAGAGCATCTAAGATCACCGGAATAAGAGCACTGAAATCAATAAGCTGATAATGGCTCCATCCTCTAATTGCCACTCGGCAGCTCCACGATTTGACCCCCCAAACCGGCAGCCGCTAATCCTTGGATTGCTTGCTCCGCACTGGGCCGCAGCCGATAGGATCCCACCTGCACCACCGTTTGATCCTGATATCGCCGCAAAAAGGCATCCGGCACCAACTGCTGCACCTGCTCTAGGATCCCGGTGTCGGCTGGCACCAGCACCAAAAAGGTAGGGGTCGCCCCAGCAGAAACACCTGTCCCATCTGACCCATTGGTAGGGCCGCTATCTGCATTAGAGGCCGGGGTAGTTGAGCTGAGCACCGGCTCACTCCGACTCAGATCCGCCGGAAAGATCCCCGCCTCATAGCCCAACCCCGCCAATTGCTCCACCTGTTGCTGCGCCGAGGTGTTGTCATCAAAGCCACCTGTTTTAACCACCTGGATCCCATCAAACCGCAGCGGGATCGCCCCCGAAAAACGCTGCTGTAGCGGAGTCAACCTCTCCCCAGTCGGATCCGCCACCAACACCCACAACCCCTCCCCTTGTGAGGGCAAGGATCCAGTCCCTGGGGATCCCGCAGAGCCATCAGCCCCAGAGACGGGATTTGCCCCTGAGTTGAGTGGAGCCAGAGCAGGATTGGGGATAGCCACCGCCGCCAGCCCCTGATTGGTCAACCAGCGGGATTGCTCCTGAGCCAGGGTCAACTGATTGAACGTCCCGGTCTGCAAAGCCGCCTGTTGTTGATAGATCACATCCACTGCCGTCGGAAAAAATCGCCGCACCTGCGCCGCCATCTGGGGATCCTGGGTAGGATTGGGCACCAATACCCAGTAGGGCCGCTGGGGATCCAACTCCAGCCCTCGCTCCACAGCAGCCACAGAAGCGATCGGAGTTGGCTCTGGGGATCCGGGCACAGGATCCGGGGCCGGTTGAGTCGAGGCGGGTTGAGTTGAATCTGGGCTGGGATCTGGATTGGGGCTGGGCCGAGTCATGGGCGACACAGCCACAGGGGTCGGATCCCCCGGTTGCCTCAAAACCAACTGCACCGGCAGCCCCAACTGTTCTAGCTCCGCCAGTCGCCGCTCCGCATTGGTGCGCTGCCCAAAGGATCCCGCCAAAATAAAGATGCCCTCCTCCCCCTCCACCAAAATCGCATCTGGCACTTGCGCCTGCACCCGCTCCAGGTCTTCAGAGCGCACGTAGAGCTGATAGATCGGGATCTCTTGGCTCCACCCAGCCGGGATCCAGCTCAGCCAAAGACCCAATACCAACAGTCTGAAATACAGTCTGAGATGCTGACACAGGCCAGATAACGAAAGGGGAGGTCTGTTCACGGCGATCACCTTGGGATCCTGTAACAGGTTAGATTAGTAAGCCTAATTGGGCACAGATAAAAAGTAACAAGCCAAACACTGGCAACAGGTGATGATCAACACTGGGGCCTTTCTATCCTGAGAGTATCCCACTGGG